>NZ_JBFRYB010000001.1:1277960-1597450 GCF_040892595.1 Zhongshania sp. R06B22
CCGATTAACTACATGGCGCCAGCCGCTGTAGCCTAGTGTATATCTCTGCCATGCTTGATCTCGCGTCAGCCTAAGCATGGTAATATTCTCTCATCTATGCGATATTGCGCCTCGGTGCAAGGGTATATTTATTTCCTACCTGCGGGTAATCAGTGCGAACTTTGGCGTAAATTCAAAAGAATATTACGTTAAAGCGGTCGTCATATTTTAATTCGGACAATGTAACTTGGTGCGGTTTTCGTGCGCTGTATAAATTCGATTCACTGCTTGGAATTCATTATCATCTCCAAGTAGAGTCACAATTAGAATTTTTGCAATGCACCAGAGCCATCAATGATAGGGACACGATCCCGGGAATAGTAACGAATTCATCATGATAACAGCAGTAGTAAGAAAAGTTTTTGGTAGTAAAAACGACCGCGAGCTTAAGCGGATGCGTAAAATGGTGGCCAAGGTCAACGCCCTTGAAGAGGGCTTGAGTGCACTAGATGACGCGGCGCTGGCGGCTAAGACCGGTGAGTTTAGGGAGCGCATAAGCGGCGGTGAAACCCTCGATCAGATACTGAGTGAAGCGTTTGCGGTGTGCCGTGAGGCTAGCCGTAGAGTGATGGGCATGCGCCACTTTGATGTGCAGCTTATCGGCGGCATCAGCTTACATGAAGGCACTATTGCGGAAATGCGCACGGGTGAAGGTAAAACGCTAGTGGCGACGCTTGCGGTTTATCTGAACGCTTTAGAAGGCAATGGTGTGTTTGTGGTCACAGTTAATGACTACCTGGCGCAGCGCGATGCCAATTGGATGCGACCACTCTATGAATTTCTAGGACTGACGGTCGGCGTTATCCGCTCCGGTCAGGAGTCGGAACAAAAGCGCGCGGCCTACGAGTCAGATATTACCTACGGTACTAATAACGAATTTGGTTTTGATTACCTGCGCGACAATATGGCGTTTGCGATCAGTGACCGCTTCCAGCGCAGCCTGAATTTTGCCATTATCGATGAAGTCGATTCTATCCTGATCGATGAGGCGCGGACGCCTCTGATTATTTCAGGTCCCGCTGAAGATAGCTCTAAGCTTTACAAGCAGATTAATCTCTTTATTCCCTCTTTAAAATTAGCTGAAGTGGATGAGGCCGGTAAGCCTACCGACGAAGGCCACTACACTATTGACGAAAAAATGCGTCAAGTTGAGTTGACAGAACACGGCCATCAGCTCGCTGAAGATATGCTGACCCAGGCTAAATTATTGGATGAAGGCGACAGCCTTTACTCTGCAGGTAATCTGAATTTACTACATCACGTCAATTCGGCCTTGCGCGCTCATGTTTTATTCCACAACAACGTGGAATACATTGTTCAGAACGATCAAGTTGTGCTGATTGATGAGCATACTGGTCGAACTATGGCCGGTCGTCGTTTGTCAGAAGGTTTACATCAGGCGATAGAAGCCAAAGAAGGTGTAACGGTTCAGGCCGAGAGCCAAACACTGGCATCAACCACGTTCCAGAATTATTTTCGTCAGTTCGAAAAACTAGCCGGTATGACGGGTACCGCCGATACTGAAGCATTCGAATTTCGCCAGATTTATGGCTTGGACGTGGTGGTTATCCCCACCAATAAACCAAGTGCGCGCAGAGACTCAAATGACTTGGTTTATTTGACCAAGGAAGAGAAATACGACGCGATTGTTGAAGATGTGAAAGGTGTCGTTGAAACCGGTGCGCCGATTTTGGTTGGTACTGCCTCAATCGAAACCTCTGAAGAAATGTCTCAGCGCTTTAAAGCGGCAGGTATTCAGCACAAGGTTCTCAACGCTAAATACCATGAGCAAGAAGCGGAAATTATCGCCCAAGCGGGTAGTCCGGGCGTTGTGACTATTGCAACTAATATGGCGGGCCGTGGTACGGATATCGTACTCGGTGGCAACGTCGATGTTGAGATTGCCAAGCTTGAAAATCCTTCTGACGCGATGATTAATGAGCTTCGCGAAGCTTGGAAAATCCGCCACGAGAAAGTGATGCAGGCTGGTGGGCTATTGATAATTGGTACTGAGCGCCATGAGTCACGTCGCATCGATAACCAGTTGCGTGGCCGAGCTGGTCGCCAAGGTGATCCCGGTGCTTCACGTTTTTATCTGTCTCTTGAAGATAGCTTGATGCGTATATTTGCCTCAGATCGTGTGCGTGGGATCATGCAGGCGCTGGGTTTAGAAAAGGGCGAGGCCATCGAGCACCGCATGGTATCGAATGCTATTGAAAAAGCGCAGCGCAAAGTTGAAGGTCGTAACTTTGATATGCGTAAGCAGCTGCTCGAATACGATGATGTCGCCAACGATCAGCGTCAGATCATCTATCAGCAGCGCAACGAGCTATTAGAAGTCGACGATATTAGCGATATGCTCAAAGCCATCCGAGCGGATGTGGTGAGCGATGTTGTTAACGAATACATACCACCGCAAACCTTGGAAGAGCAGTGGGATGTGAGCGGTCTTGTACGTCGTCTTGAAACTGAGTTTGAAGTCGTATTACCTATTCAGCAGTGGTTGGATGAAGACCGTTCTGTGAATGAGTCAGTTATTCACGAGCGCGTTTATAGCGCCGTTGATGAAGCCTATGAGGCCAAGTGTGCTTTGGTCGGCGCCGATATGCGTAAAATAGAGCGGCATATATTCCTGCAGGTATTGGATACGCTATGGAAAGAACATTTGGCAACCATGGATCACCTGCGCCACGGTATTCATTTGCGCGCTTTTGCGCAGAAGAATCCCAAGCAAGAATACAAGCGTGAAGCCTTCCAATTATTCCAAGATATGCTGGTATCGCTTAAGCATGATGTGGTTCGGTTCTTAGCGCATTTGCGTTTGCAGCAAGATGAAAGTGCTGAGGCCTTAGAGCAGCGACGTCGTGAAGAACAAGCCAAGCGGGCAATGGAGTTTCAACACGCAGAATCCAGCGGCTTAAGTTTTGATGACGAAGATGAAGCAGAACAACAGGCGCCGGTTACCGCCCAGCCTGAAACCTTTGTCCGCGAAACGCCTAAAGTGGGGCGTAACGAAGCTTGCCCTTGTGGCTCAGGTAAAAAATACAAGCAATGTCATGGTAAGTTAGACTAAGGAAGATACAAGCATGGCAGTAGGTTCGGGTGATTTAGGCACGCTACATATTGTTGACGGTGTGCGGATTGGCACAGCTAGTGCTGGTATTAAAAAGCCCGGACGTATTGATACCGTGGTGTTCGAGCTAACAGAAGGCAGTGCTGTTGCCGGTGTATTTACCCTCAACGCTTTTTGCGCTGCTCCGGTTACGCTCTCTAAAAAACACCTCGCCGCAGCGTCACCGCGTTATTTACTCATTAATACCGGTAATGCCAATGCGGGTACCGGTGCTATTGGCTTGGCCGATGCCGTGGCTTCATGTGTCGCACTTGCCACTGAAGTAAGTGTCACGCCCGAACAAGTGCTCCCGTTCTCCACTGGAGTTATTGGCGAGAAATTGCCAGTCGACAAATTAATTGCTGCACTACCCGCTTCGATAAAGTCTCTGTCAGCTGATGGCTGGGAGCGTGCAGCGAACGGTATTATGACTACCGATACTCGCCCGAAAGCGACCTCAAGACAGATTCAAATTGATGGTCGCACCATTACGGTTACTGGCATTTCTAAAGGCGCGGGCATGATCAAGCCCAATATGGCCACCATGTTGGGCTATGTCGCCACTGACGCTGCGATTGCACCAGATATGCTGCAGGGTATGTTAGATATTGCTGCCGACGCCTCGTTTAACCGCATTACTATCGATGGCGATACCTCAACCAATGATTCCTGTATTTTAGTTGCTACAGGGCGCGCTGGCGGGGATTTGTTGTCCGTGTCAGAAGGGCCGATTTTTGAAGCTTTGCAAGCCGTCTTTAATGAGGTCTTTCTAGAGCTGGCTCATGCGATTGTTCGGGACGGCGAGGGCGCCACCAAGTTTGTTGCTGTTGAAGTAGCGGGTGCTAAGGACGTTTCCGAAGCGCTTAAAGTTGCCTATGCGGTTGCTGAGTCACCCTTGGTGAAAACCGCGCTGTTCGCCAGTGACCCAAACTGGGGGCGTATACTGGCGGCTATTGGTCGTGCCGGTGTTGATGCTTTAGACGTATCTACGTTAACCGTTCACCTCGGTGATGTGCTGATTACTGAAAATGGTGGTCGCGCCGCTTCCTATACCGAAGCGGCAGGCGCCGCGGTAATGAAGCAGTCGGAAATAACTATTAGCATCAATCTCAATCGTGGTCAGCACAGTGAAACGGTGTGGACGACAGATTTTTCCTACGACTACGTTAAAATTAATGCCGAATACCGTAGCTAGTAAACGAGTTCATGTAGCGGTTGGCGTTATCTACAATCCCCAAGGCGAGATACTGATTGCCCGTCGCCACGACGACGCACATCAAGGTGGCTTATGGGAGTTCCCCGGTGGCAAGGTCGAAACCGGTGAGACGGTGTGTGACGCTTTGGCCCGCGAGCTGCACGAAGAGCTCGGCATTGTGGTTCACACGGCTAGCTGCACTCAATTGCTTGAAATACGTCACGACTACACTGACAAAGTGGTGTTACTTGATGTATGGAAAGTTCTGAAATTTGATGGTGAGGCTCTTGGTAAAGAGGGCCAGCCCCTGAAGTGGGTACAGCCGCAAGCCCTCCCTGAATATGACTTCCCCGCCGCTAACGTCGCAATTGTAGATGCAATATTAAAATTAGCTGATTGAGTATTTTTCTTGGCCGTCCTTGGCACGAACAGGTAGGGCGTGTTTTGGTTCACACCTCATATCCGACGCTGATTAAATGTTTTTCATTCCTGCGTCATACCCGACTCCAATAGGGCATCAATACAAACCCCCGTCATACCCGACCCCGATCGGGTATCCAAGTGAGCCTAGCAAATGTCTTTATATTAATTGGTGTGGCGCGGTTCAGAGCTCGAGGTCTGTGGATCCTCAATCGAGTTGAGGATGACAAACGTAGACCCGACCCCGATCGGGTATCCATGTGAGCGTAGCGAATGCCTTTATATTAGTTGGTGTGGCACGATTCGGAGCCCGAGGACTGTGGATCCTCAATCAAGTTGAGGATGACAAACGTAGTAATCCGTCATACCCGACCCCTATCGGGTATCGATATGAGCCAAGCGAATGCCTTTGATCTATTTGGTCTTGAGTAATTCAGAGCCTGAGGACTCTGGATCCTCAATCAAGTTAAGGATGACGGTTTGAGCCGTGATGACGAAGGATGGAAGAGTATTTATTCAAATCCTAGTCATTTATGGGTCAGGTCGAGTATCCATACCAACCACCGTCATACCCGACTCCGATCGGGTATCCATATGAGCGGAGCGAATGCCTTTGCTCACAGCGTACTCATAAGAACAAGCGCCGCCGAGAAACTAGTGTGGCCAAAAGAGAATGTTGTGAACGTGGGGTGTTTTTAGATAATTTTATATCAAGCTAAAGTCGCGCGAGGATCTCTAATAATTACCGTCTAAATCTTCGCTAAACACGTCCTCCAATGGTTGTCCGGGAATGGCGTGATCTTCGTTTGCCCATGCTACTAAATCATTATTCTTGCACCGCGCTGAGCAAAATGGTCGAAAGGTGTTTCGGCTGTCCCAAATAAGTTCTGTTCCGCAATTGGGGCAGGCGACGACGGGGGGCTTTTTGGCGATATTGCTCATTTGTACGTTCCTGCTAATGCTAAAAATTGCTGGTGTAGTCGGCTTACCTGCAGGTCGAGGTCGGCAAAGCCAGTGGTATTGTCGATGACATCTGTAGCGGCGGCCAACCTAGTCTCACGGCTTGCTTGGCTTGCCATAATACGCTCAACCTGGGCCTGTTCATTGTTGTCTCGCTCAATTGTTCGCGCTAATTGCAATGACTCTGGCACATCGACAACCACTAAGCGTTGGCATAGCGCTTCTTGCTTGGCTTCTACCAATAGCGGTGAAACATAAAGTGCGTAGGTGCTTTGTATCGCGCCCAGCTGATCGATTGTTTGCTTGGCAATCAGCGGATGAAGCAGGGATTCTAGCCAAGCCTTAGCGTTTGTATCGGCAAAAATAGTTTGCCGCAGAGCCGCTCGGTCGAGCTGGCCATCGGTTTGAATGACGCCCTTGCCAAAATGCGCGGCAATGCTTGCCAGCGCCTCAGTACCTGGTTCTACCACTTCTCGTGAAATAACATCAGCGTCAACAATGCCAATACCTAGTTTCGCGAAGCGATCAGAGACAGCGGTTTTACCACTGCCAATACCGCCCGTTAAGCCCACAATAAAACTACTCATTTGTCGTTTCAATCATCTTTGTATTTCAGTTTGGCAATGGCTAGCGAAAGCCTGCAAAGCCAAGGTAGGTGTCGATAATAGTGTCCCCCCAGAATACAGCAATCCAGCCTGCACCCGCTAGGTAGGGACCAAATGGCATTGGGGTTGATGTTGAGTTCCGCCTCGCGGCTAAAATAAGCCCACCACAGACGGCGCCCACGACTGAGGATAGCAAAATAATCAGCGGTACATACTGCCATCCTAACCATGCCCCAAGGGCCGCTAGTAATTTAAAGTCGCCATAGCCCATGCCTTCCTTGCCGGTGACAATCTTAAATAGCCAGAATACGCTCCATAAAATCATATAGCCCGCCATCGCTCCCCACAGGGCGTCGGTGATCGGAATATGGCCGAAAATACTGTGATAAAGAAGGCCTATCCAAAGTAAAGGTAGGGTAATTTGATCTGGCAGCAATTGATGGTCGATATCGATAACGGTCAGAATCAGTAGCATCCAGCTAAATAAGACAATCGCGAAAGCATAGGGCGTAACCCCAAATACCAATAATGGAAAAATACTTATGAGCGCGGTAATGACTTCTATTACTGGGTAGCGCGGGCTGATTTTGATATCGCAACTGGCACAGCGCCCACGTAACAGCAGGTAGCTAATAACGGGAATATTTTGCCATATCTTTATCGGCGCCTGGCAAGATGGGCAGTGGGAGTTGGGTATCGCTAGGTTGAAGGCCGCGGGCTCTGGACCTTGCGGATCTGCAGAGGTGTCGTCGCTTAGTAAGTACTCACATTCTTGTCGCCAGCTGGCTTCCATCATTTTGGGAAGGCGATATATAACGACATTGAAAAAACTGCCGATAAGCAACCCCAAGATACCTGTTAATCCGATGACAAGCGTAGGAATGCCTGCAAGGGTGTCAAACAACGTCATAAAAACACTCAGCAATGGGAGGCCTAATCGAGAGCCAGGATTTTAATGTGTGATCCGCTTGTGGCTTGTTTTACATTGCAGAGCCGAGCATAAAGATTGGCAAATACATAGCAATCATTAGGCCGCCAACAAGGACGCCAAGAACCGACATTATTAATGGTTCAAGTAAGGCGGTAAGCGTATCTACTGCATTGTCTACCGCTTCTTCGTAATGGGTGGCGACCTTATCTAGCATCTCATCCAGTGAGCCTGATTCCTCACCGATAGACACCATCTGCAGTAACATATTTGGAAAAATATTAGTGAAGCGGATCGAAGAGTACAGGGTCTGACCGGTAGTTACATCGTCTCTTATTTGAATGATGGCCTTACGATATACGGCGTTGCCGGCGGCACCTGATACAGAGTTCAGCGCGTCTACCAAAGGGACGCCGGCACCAAAAGTTGTAGCTAGCGTTCTAGAGAAACGTGCAATTACCGAGTTAAAGATGATGTCGCCAATAATGGGGATTTTCAAGGTGATTTTATCGACCCAATCTGAAAAAGGCTGAGATTTCTCGCGGGCTTTTTTGAATGCGAAACCAGCGACAACAGTAAGGCCTAATACAATAAACCAGTTTCTTTGTGTCCATTCAGAGAGCGCGACCACCATCTTAGTAAATGCAGGCAGGTCAGAGCCAAAGCTTTCAAATGTCACGGCAAAGGTGGGTACTACCTTGATTAACAGAATAGCCGTTACGATAACGGCCACCACCATAACCGCGATGGGATACGTTAATGCTTTCTTGATTTTTGCTTTCAGTGCCTCTGTTTTTTCTTTATAGGTTGCAACGCGGTCAAGCATAACCTCGAGGGTACCGGACTGCTCACCCGATGCGATTAAACTACAGAATAGATCGTCAAAATATTTGGGATGCTTGGCACACGCTGCTGCAAAGCCGCCACCTGAGGCGACTTCATTTTTTATATCCACGACGAGTTCTTGCATAGTCTCGTTTTCAACACCCTCTGCTACGATGTCAAAACTTTGCACTAGCGGAACACCCGCTTTGAGCATGGTGGCCATTTGCCGAGTGAAAATGGCAATATCTGCGGGCTTAATCGCCTTTTTACTACTGAACAGTGGCTTTGGCTTACGTTTCACATTTTTAGCGGCAATACCCTGCTTACGAAGGTGCGCTTTTACCAGCGCACTCGATGCTGCGCTGAGCTCTCCGCGGGTTTTACGGCCTTGCTTATCTACGCCTTGCCAAACAAAAACCTGTGTTTTGGATGTTGTAGCCATTGTTAATCCTTGGTCACTCGGTTTACTTCCTCAAGACTAGTCACGCCTTGAGCACATTTCTTTAGTGCGGATTGTCGTAGATTCGGAAAGCCTTCTTTCTGCGCTTGAGCGGCAATTTCTAAGGAATTACCATTTTCCATAATCATACGAGAAATATCAGGGGTGATTCGAACCACTTCGTAAATACCCACGCGGCCTTTATAGCCCTTGTTGCAGCGCTCACAGCCTACTGGGTGCATGATCGTGGCGGTTTCAAGTAGTTCTTCACTAAAGCCCTCTTCAATAAGAGTGTGCTTAGGCACATCCAGTGGTACGGCGCACTCTTTACACAGGCGCCTTGCCAGACGTTGGGCGATAATCAGGCTTACCGAAGTTGCTACGTTAAAGGCGGGAACACCCATGTTCAATAGGCGGGTCAGGGTTTCTGAGGCGCTATTAGTGTGTAACGTTGATAACACTAAGTGACCTGTTTGCGCGGCTTTAACGGCAATTTCGGCGGTTTCGAGATCCCGGATCTCACCAACCATAATAATGTCAGGGTCTTGACGAAGGAATGAGCGCAAAGCTTCCGGAAAGCCAAGTCCGACTTTTGCATTAACGTGGACTTGATTGATGCCCTCAAGGTTAATCTCTACAGGATCTTCCGCAGTGGAGATGTTGAGTTCGGGTGTGTTCAGGATATTCAGACCGGTATATAGCGATACGGTTTTACCGGAACCTGTTGGACCCGTGACCAAGATCATCCCTTGGGGCTGATCCAGGGCCTTCATATACATCTCTTTTTGCGCTGGCTCATAGCCTAGAGCATCAATCCCCATTTGCGCTGAGCTGGGGTCCAATATCCGCAGAACGACTTTTTCTCCCCACAGCGTGGGCAGCGTGTTTACTCGGAAGTCTATGGCCCTAGATTTGGACAGCTTCATCTTAATGCGGCCATCCTGGGGGACGCGCCTCTCAGAGATATCCATCTGTGACATTACTTTGAGGCGGGCAGCGAGGCGGTATCCCAAAGACGCTGGTGGCCGCGCTACTTCCTCTAAGATGCCATCGGTACGAAAGCGTACCCGATAAATTTTTTCATACGGCTCAAAGTGAATGTCAGACGCGCCAGCGCGTATTGCATCTAGTAGTACTTTGTTAACAAACTTCACTACAGGCGCTTCATCAACACCTTTGAGATCTACGTCGCTACCGCCATCTTCGTCGACGGCCTCAATATCTAGGTTTTCAAGACTGACGTCGTCCATGTCACCTAGGCTATCGGCAAGTGACTCCTCTTGGGCGGAAAGATATTTATCGATAGCGGCATTAAGTGCGGCTTCTTCGACAATAATGGGTTCGGTGGTTAAGCCGGTATGAAACTTGATTTGGTCAAGAGCGTGAATATTCGTCGGGTCCGACATGCCAATAAATAGGCGTTTTCCGCGCTTCCAAAGAGGCAGGGTCCTGTGCAGCTTAATCAGTTTGTTATCAATAATCTTCTGCGGAGACAACTCAGTCGTATAAGACCGCAGATCGATAAACGGAATGCCAAACTCATCGGCAGCAACTTCCGCAATGCGAACGCCGTCTGCGAGCTGTTTGCTGACTAAATAAGATACTAGGCTCTTTTTGTCTTTCTGTGCGGTCTCTTGCGCTTTACGAACGGTATCCTCATCAAGAATCTCGTCATAAACTAGTCTTCTGGCAAGGCCGTTCAAAGGCGTTACGGGGCTGTTCATAGCGTCGCATTATCGTTAAAAATGTAATTAAAACAGTATAGTGCTTAAACAATGATTACGCACTACCACAAGTGTTTAGGTCTCGCTTGGGTGACAATATATGCGACTAGTGACACTATTTGTCACCTCTGTTGCTGGCTTATAAGGACTAATACCTAGATGTATATGGTGTTTGACAGGGCCAATTCGGCTGCAGCAGCGCCTTGGTGATGTTTTTAACAAATATAATGGAATGGCATAATACTTGTATGTAGATACCCAGTGATGAGTTTTTATCACCCCCAAGAAATGATTAAATTTGCCGGAGTTCATTATGAAAAGAACACAACAAGGTTTTACTCTGATCGAACTGATGATCGTTATCGCGATCATCGGTATTTTGGCTGCGGTAGCATTGCCTGCCTACCAAGATTATACCAACAAAGCTAAAGCTTCTGAGGCAGTATTGGCTGCGAGTGGCGCGCGTACCTGTGTAACTGAAATTGTTCAGTCTGCTGGCGCAACTAATCTAGACTCTTGTGCTGATAGCTTTACCGCTACAACTTATGCTGCCTCTATGACTGTTGGTGCTACAAGCGGCGTAGTTGTTATTACTGGTCAAGGTCTTAGTGAAGATTTCTCTGTTCGTTTGACTCCGACTCTTTCTGGTAACAACGTGTCAGCGTGGACTTGCAGCGGCTCTCCTACCAAGTGGATGCCTGGTTCTTGCCGCGGCTAATATGCTGTTGAACACCTAAGAAGTTAAATGCCCCGGCATGAATAATGTCGGGGTTTTTTTATTAAAAGAAGCTTGTTTTGAAAATTAATCCCCTACTTCTACTATTTCCTCTAGGCGTTGCCGTTTGGTTTATCTATAGCCAGGGATTGTCGGGTGCCTTTTATTATGATGATCAAGGGAATCTATTCGGGCTAGAAAATATTGTCGATGCCACCTCTTTTTGGCAGTTTGTGAGTTCTGGGGAGGCGGGACCTCTGAAACGCCCGGTATCACTATTAACATTTGCTTTGCAGTCGAAACATTGGCCACAGCCCTATTGGTTTTTAGTCGTTAATGTGCTGATTCATATCGCCAATGCGCTATTGTTATTTTTCATCTCAAATCTAATTCTCGCTCAATCTTTATCAAAAAAGGCGCTATTGCAAGGCAGTTGGATATCACTAGCTGCGGTGGCTTTATGGGCGCTGCTACCTCTTAACGTATCGACGACATTGATTACTATCCAACGCATGACCAGCTTGTCGGCGACGCTAGGTTTGGCTGGAATTTTGGCCTATATACTTCTATATCAGGTTTACCGAACACGTAGTGTTTTAGCTGCTTTCATGCTTCAGTTTGGGGTGCTTGGTTTTTTCGTCGGTATTGCTGTATTCGCTAAAGAGTCGGCTGCCCTAGTTATTGTTTTTGTATTGGTGTTGGAAGTGACGGTATTGCGCTCGCGGAGTATGGCGCTACCCGGATATAAATCTAGGGTATTGGCCTTATCGTCAGCTCTCACACTTTTACTTTTGTATTTGTCACCCTTAAATTTAGATTGGTTTACCTACAGCGAATATCGGGGCTTTAGTCGCCTTCAGCGAGTGGCGACTGAATGGGTGATCTTGTGGGATTATTTGAGATCTGCATTTATACCTATTCCTTCGCAATTTAGTCCCTTTCATGACGACGTGAGAGTCATAGATAGCGCTTTGCAATTAAGTTTGGCGGGCATTGGCTGGCTGCTTACTATTTTGCTGTTCTTCTTAATCAGATCAAAGTCTATTTGGCCCCTATTTGCCGTGCTTTGGTTTTTGACCGGTCATCTATTGGAGTCAAGCTCTGTTTCCTTAGAGCTGATGTTTGAACATCGCAACTATTTGGCTATATTCGGGCCATGCTTAGCTATCGTGGCAATGAGTAAAGACCTGCCTGTTCGCTTCCAAAGTTCCTACAGGCTCTCGCTAGGTCTTTATGTCAGTTATATTGCGTTTATTTGCTATATGACAACATCCTTGTGGGGACAGCCACGACTTGCCGCCGAAATGTGGTCAATGGCTAACCCCTCGTCTTCAAGGGCGGCCTTACATTTGGCTAATTTGGATGATGAGCAGCATGACTTAGGTGTTAATAGTCAAAATCATATTGGCCGTAAAAACTACAAAATCAGTGCTCTCGATAGAACCATTTCGGCTTGCGAAACATGCACTGCCGTCAAAGTTCAAGCTTTGTTGTTGGCGTGTAATATAAGAAGTAGTCAAGAACTTCGGGCTCGCTTCAATAATGCCTTAGACAGCGCCGATAAGGGCCGCGCAATGCGACCTCTTGTTGATGCCATGTTCCCTTTGATTGCATTGACGGCTAATGATCAATGCTCCGAATTGACTCTCAAGGATGCACAGGCGTTAATTAAACAAATCGAAATTAACCCTCTAGCTCGTGACCCGCACTACGCTTCACGTTTAGCCTACCAATCCGCCGAAGCTGCTTATCGACTGCAGAATATCGAGTTGGCAAGTACCGAATTGCTGCGGGCAGAAAATAAAGATCCCTCAGCTATTCCCGTGCTTGAGTTTCAAGTTCATATAGCTCTTGAGCGTCAGGCGTTTGGGCAAGCTCTAGATGCTGTGGCGCGGCGAAGAGTATATGCTGGCAAAGGGCTGTTTTTAAGCAATAGCTATTTAAACGACATTGAGAGTGAAATAAAAAAACTTAGGCAAGAAGAGCTGAATAAATAAAGAGTAATAATATGTGTAAATTTACGGTGATACTGCCGGCTAAAAACGAAGCAGAGACAGTTTCAGGCGTCGTAAAGAAAATCGTCGGTATATACCCGAATGCTGAAGTGATCGTGGTCAACGATGGCTCAAGCGATGATACTGCGGTTTTAGCTAGTGCGGCCGGCGCCACCGTTATTAGTCACCCATATTCAAAAGGTAACGGCGCATCCATTAAAACCGGCGCGCGTGCAGCAACGAGCGATATCATTGTCTTTATGGACGCAGACGGCCAGCATGATCCTGCTGATATTGAGGGCTTGGTGGCAGAAATTGAGTGCGGATATGATTTGGTTGTCGGTGCGCGACAAGTGGGTTCGCAAGCAAGTTTTGGCCGCGGACTTGCAAATGGCTTCTATAATAAATTAGCAACTTATATGACCGGACATCGAGTGGAAGACTTAACTTCCGGGTTTCGGGCCGTGCGAGCGAATAAATTCAAAGAATTTCTGTACCTCTTACCTAACGGCTTTTCCTACCCAACTACCAGTACAATGGCATTTTTCCGCGCCGGGTATTCGGTGAAGTATCTGCCAATCCATGCTGCCCAGAGAGAGGGTAAAAGTCATATAAAGCCCTTGAAAGATGGGGTGCGATTTTTGTTAATAATTTTCAAAGTTGGTACCTTGTATTCGCCGTTAAAGCTATTTACACCAGCAGCAGCCATGTTTTTTATGTTTGGCTTTGTTTGGTATGGTTATACCTTCTATACAATGACTCGTTTTACTAATATGAGTGCCCTGTTGTTCACTAGTGGATTTATACTTTTCATGATGGGCTTAATATCGGAGCAGATAACCTCTTTAATGTATAAAAATTCATAATTTTAATTTGATGTCATTTTTATTTTAATGGCGTGTTTCCAGTTTTTCTTACTTCTTTTGGCAAGGTCTTACTATGTTTTCCGCTATTAAGGCTGCATTTGCGCTATTAACGCCGAAACAAAAGCGCGAGTATTGGCTTGTCGCCGTAATGCTCAGTTTTACCTCTATTGCGGACTTGGTCGGGATTGCAGCTGTTATTCCCGCCATTTCAGCGCTGATTGATTTTCAGGGCGCGGTCGAAAAAGGCTACCTTAGAAAGCTGTTTTTACTATTGGGCGAACCAGAGAAAGGAGCATTTTTAGCTACTGTAACCATCGGCGCCATCGGGTTTATATGGGGTGCTGCGATTCTAACCACCCTTGGAATTTTCGGGCGACAACGCTTTATTCGCAGGTTAAGTGCTGATATTTCTGCTCGATCGTTCAATTACTATATGAGTCAATCAATTGAGCCTTTTTACAATCGGCCTGGCTCAGAGTTTTTGCGCAATGTTAATGGCATAAGTGAGAGGGTGGCGACTGGCATTATAGATTCAAGTTTTGTGATTATTTCTCGCGTAGCTCAACTGCTTGTTATTGCTGCATTGCTGATGGTGTTTAATGTTCGAGTCACAATAGCTATATTTTTAATTATCGGAATAGCCTATTTTATAGTGTACTCATTAATTAAAAGAAAACTGAAGAGAATGAGTAGTGAGAACTTTGAATCTCAGAAGCGGCTGAACCAAATGATTATTGGTAGCTACGCGGATTATCGAAATATTCTCATAGACGGGCGACTTATATCCTATATTAGGCATTTTAAAGATATCAAATCGCGGGTTTCTAAGAAAACTGCAGATATAGAGATTCTTGGTACTGTACCGCGAAATTTCATAGAAATTCTTGGTATGACCTTATTGCTTTTGGCGGCTTATTATTTAGGCCAGTCTGCAGAAAATAGCCAGCAGCTTTTAACTACGATCTCTCTTTTTGCGATTGCAGCTTATAAGATACTTCCGTCATCACAGCAGATCTATCATGCCATTAGTAAAATTACTGGAGCTGCAGTCGTTTTTGAACGAGTGAGGAGTGACTGGAAATCTTTGTTCGTTGAAGCGCCAATTACTACTTCAATCCACACCACTTGCGCTTACCGGAAATTGGAGCTGCAAAATTTACAGTACGCCCATCGTGGAGATGAATGGGTATTTCACAAGCTCTCTGCGTCCCTTGAATTAAAAGGTGTGGTCCGAATAACGGGGCCGTCTGGTGCGGGTAAAACGACGCTGATTGAATTACTAGCTGGCTTGCGAAAGCCGCAGGCGGGTGTTATCAGTGTTGATGATAAGAATTTGCGCGATATTCCTCAGTCACAGTGGTGGGCCTCTATTGCTTATGTTAATCAAAACGGCTATTTGCTGGAAGGTACAGTTCTTGAGAATGTTGTTGCCTCACCGGAGGCGGTAGATATATCGTTATATAATCGAATTCGGTTAATTTGTGATTTGGATTCTCTGCCTGAGGATAGTGTGACCGAGGGGGCTACAAACCTATCTGGCGGTCAAAAATGCCGCGTGCTTATTGCAAGAGCTTTGTATAAAAAGTCGCAATTATTATTTCTAGATGAGACTCTGTCGCCGCTGGATGTTGAATCGGCCAAAGCCATACTTGCAGGTATTCAGGATGAGTTCCCGGACTGCTGCATTTTTGTTATTAGCCATAGGAGTGAGGAGCTGGGTGATAAATATCAAGAGCTGTCTCTGATGCAAGAATGTGCGTCGAAAGTCCTAGTAACTGGCGCTGACGAGAAATGAAAATCGATAAAAGCAATCCATTACATTGGTTTTGCTTGGTGCTTTTCAGTATCAACATTGTGCTGGCAGTATTGATCAGAAAGTTTGTGTCAAGTAACGGTAATGTACTGCTCTATGGTCATAAGTTGAATGGCAATTTGGCCGCGATATATCGCGAGAGCAAGCGCTACCGGGAGCTAAACCTAAGCTACCTAACCATGGACTACTTTTATTACCGAAAGCTTAGGCGCGAAGGGGTATCTGTAGTTTGGGCTGGCAGCCCGCTAGCATTAAAGTTGTTGATAACTGCCAGAGTGCTGATCAGCGATCATGGTCTCCATTCACTGGTATTATTGCTCGATCATTCCAGCTTAAAATTCATTGATGTTTGGCACGGCATACCCTTCAAAGGTTTTGACGAATCCGACTTTAGGGTGCAGCATCGATATGACGAAGTCTGGGTAACGTCGAATTTTATAGCTGACATGTATGAGAATAAATTTGGCTTCGAGCGAGACAAGCTAAAACCGATAGGCTATGCCCGCACGGATATACTGATAAATACAAAGGAAGTAGACAAAAACGCACTGATGCGCGCCTACAATATTCCTGCCAGTAACCGAAAGGTGGTTTTGTACGCTGCCACTTGGAAGCAGGATGACAGCTCACGGAGCCAATATCCCTTTAATATGGGAGAAACGGAGTTTTTGACTGAGCTTAGCCATCTAGCAGAAACTCATAACTGCATCTTTCTCATTCGGGCGCATCTTAACGCCACAGCCACAAGTATGGAGAAAATCGATAATGTTTTCTCTGTTCCTGCCGCTTGTTACCCCGACACGGAGCGCCTACTTCTATTGTGTGACCTTCTTATATACGATTGGTCGTCGATAGCGTTTGATTATCTTTTGCTCGGCAAGGCCGCAATATATCTGGACGTGTCGCCCCCCTTTAAAAAGGGGTTTAGTCTTGATGGTAGTTACCGATATGGTGACAGAGCAAGTGATTTTAATGAATTGAGGAGAGGAGTCGCTAAAAATATTGGCAGCGGTGCAGAAAGTATTGCATTAACGCGGGGCTGCCGCGAGCGGATCTTAGGACTTGTTTATGAGAGCTTTGCCGATGGCGCAGCGAGTGCAAGGGCCTGTGATAATCTAGTTGAAAATTATATACGGCATAATCATGAGTAGGGTAGTGATTACATTCGGCACCTTTGATGTTTTTCATCTCGGGCATTTACGAATACTTCAGCGAGCACGAGAGCTTGGTACTAGGCTGGTGGTGGGTGTTTCCACGGATGCGCTAAGCTATAGTAAAAAGGGTCGGCTACCTATTTATTCTGAGTCTGAAAGAATGGAAATAATATCGTCCGTAAAGTATGTCGATGATGTGTTTTCAGAAGAGAGTTTGGATAAGAAATCCGAATATATCCGTGTCCATAATGCTCAATTACTTGTTATGGGGGATGACTGGTATGGGAAATTTGATGAGATAAAACATTTGTGCGAAGTGGTATATCTTGCGCGAACGCCATCAATTTCTACTACCGCGATTATTGAGAAAATGAAGAATTAAAGCGGCAATAAAAAATCTTTGTTATCGATCTTTGTAATTGGTGCTGCATTTAAATTTAGAGTTCCGAAAGGCCCTTGGCTAAGTTTATTATAAACCTGCACTGGAATTTTATATTGTTGATTTTTTGTGACGGTGCTTAATAGCATCAAAGCTATAAACATATAGGATTGACAATATTTTTACGAGCGCGGTGAATGATCCAGAGAGCACTCCGGTGCTCAGTATAGTGGTAGGGACGGGATGAGTAGATGAATAAATCCGATGCTGGGAGTGAGTTTCCTCCTGGTGAGCAGCACTGGCCGCATGATCTTACTTCGCGGGTCGGCCGCCCTTGGGATATGCGACCTGTCCTTAAGTTGCGCGCCGCTGCTAAGGGCCGGCTGCGAGTGTTATACATCGGTTTTTCTGACGCGCAGGGCGGGGCGGCGATAGCGTCGTCGCGGCTGATATCGCGGTTCGACCGGGATGGCGACGTTGCTTCCCTCGAAGTCGTTGCGCTGCAGACGGCGAACGCGCCATGGACTGTGTCACTTGGGCGGGCACTTTGCAGCTGGCGCCCGCTAAGAACGCTGATAGCGATGCGTAATGTTCTAGCGAGTGATCCTTACGCCTGGCTTCCGTTTGAACGTGCTTTCCTGAAACGTACGATCGCTATCTGGCAGCCCGACCTCATTCATATGCATAATCTCCACGGCGGTAGGGGCACAATCCCCTTGGCCATACTGCCTGAAATGGCGGCTAAGGCGCCGATAATTTGGACTTTACACGACATGTGGGGGATGACGGGGCACTGCGCTTATTCTCTCGCATGCGAGGGCTGGCGCCGTGGCTGCGGCAGTTGCCCGGACCTGTCGCTTTACCCTCAGCTATTGCGAGATAGAACTGAGCAGATCGCTGAGAATAAACGCGAGATATTTACTTCAGCTATCCCAGTGTTGGTTTCACCTTCACGCTGGCTTGGCAAGATCGCTAGCGAGGCATTGGTGACCAAGGGGCTTGAGCTTAGGGTTATCGCCAACGGGCTCGACCTAGCACTGTTTTCGCCCGCGGGCCGCGATGCGGCTAGGCGAGAGCTTGGTATTGCGCCGGATACTCAGGTATTGATGTTCGCCGCGCAGTCACTTTCAGACGAGACTCGTAAGGGCGCAAGAGAATTGCGGATTGCGCTCGACCGAGTTCAGGCAGATCGCCTTGGCGCTCCGCTTGAGATTATTCTGATGGGCGGCGCGGGCGATGATCTGTTGGCAGGAATTCCTGGTCTTGTGTTTCATCGCGCAGGTTTTATCTCCGATGCGACAGAGGCTGCCAGACTTTATGCCGCGGCGGACCTGTTTCTCTGTCCTTCGCTGCAGGACAATTTACCCAATACCCTGATTGAGGCGGCTGCTTGTGGCACCGCCGCGGTTTCATTTGATATCGGCGGTTGTGGCGAAATTATCGAGGACGGCCTAAGTGGCGCCCTTGTAGCCGCCGGCGATGCCGGCGCACTCGGCGACGCAATATCTCGCCTCGTCGACGATCCTGATTGCCTAGCGGCGATGGGGCGAGCTGCGCGTGCTCGAGCCGAGGCGCTTTACGGCGATAGGCGAATGGCAGACGATTATCTCGCTCTTTATCGCGAGCTAGTCGAGCGGAGGAGTGCATGAATCAGCGTAGCTTTTCTCTCGACCTTGTCGCGCTAAGGCTAGGTGATCTTGTTCGGCGCCTAGTTGGTCTTGTCGCGCCGCGCCGTGTAGTGACATTGCATCACCTCGCTTGCTCAGGGGGCACGATTATGACCAAGTGTCTTGCCACTATGCCCGGAGCGCTGGTGCTTAGCGAGATCCATCCCGAGCGTGCAGCCCAACCTGCATTCCATGCGCTTAGCCAGTTACAAAGGGGTTATGGTGATCTACTGAAGCCGAGATATCAGCGCTTAATCCGCGGCCATTTCCGCCGTGAGATTGTGCTCGCTCACGGCACCGCCAGATCGTTAGGTCGCCAGCTCATTGTGCGCGATCATACCCATGTCGATTTCGCCTGGCGCAGAGCAAGGCGGTCGGCGCTTTTCGATACCCTCCTTGGTGAGTTTCGCGTGACGCCGATAGTTACGGTGCGCGATCCTCGCGAGGTCTGGCTGTCACTTCGCCGCGAGGGCTGGTTCGATGGTACGCCTGACGATCTATGTCAGGCGCAATTGGCACTGCTCGATGCATTCCCTGGAGCGCCGGTATTCCGCTACGAGGATTTCACCAGCGATCCACTAGGCGTTATGCGCGCGATATGTGATGCTGCTAGTGTCCCCTACGTCGAGGGTTTTGAAGAGCGTTTGAGCGCCGTCACCCACCTTACCGGCGATAGCGGGCGCAAGGGCGAGACCATTGAAGCTCGCCAACCCAAATTGCTGTCCGAGGGGGATCGACTTGCATTCGAGAGTTCCGCGGCGTTTAACACGCTTGTCGAACGCCAAGGGCTTATATTGTGATGTTGCTTAAACTGTTGTTGTTTGCGCTATCTAGCTGCCGGGCTCGCGGTAATTCTTCGGCCCGCAAATATGTCCGCCGCTCTGCACGTCCCGCGT
Organism: Zhongshania sp. R06B22; assembly: GCF_040892595.1. Lineage (NCBI taxonomy): Bacteria > Pseudomonadati > Pseudomonadota > Gammaproteobacteria > Cellvibrionales > Spongiibacteraceae > Zhongshania > Zhongshania arctica. The sequence goes on from NZ_JBFRYB010000001.1 coordinate 1,297,692, forward strand.
GCGTTAAGGTGAGTGGACGTGGGGCGCTGTGTTTACGGTGCATAGAGGTATGGTGAAGGTCGTTATCATTGATCCCATCTTTCGAGGGAGTAGGCTGTTTTATACGCAGATGGTCTCAACCTTGGGCGACGAGATCACTATTCTTACCCGAACGGATGCCCGCACTGAGGCCTCGGATGAGGCTTTTGCCGGTATGGAAATTGAACTGCGTGAAGTCGTTACGACCGCCAAGGACAGCTGGTATTATCATCTCGATGAGACGCAGCTCAGCGAGCTTGAAGAGGGCTTGCGTGCGGTACTCGACAGAGGCGCTCCCGATCTGTTGTTTATGGCCGGTCTCGACGAATTGGCGGTCGGTATTGCTGGCATCCTCCGTCGATTGGCGCCCTCGCTCTCGGGCAGCAGTGTGTTTGGTGTCCACTACACACCATCAGTTGCCGCGCGTCAGAAGATCGGCCCAATTACTATCCCGGTTTCTTTACGTCGATTTCTCCCCGCGGGCAGATTCTCTCGCTTGGTTCGGGAGTTCGTGGCGCTCCGAGCGGTTTTACCGAGTTTGCGGCTTGGTCTGCTTGATGAGCGAATATCCACTAAGGTTCGGCCGCCTGAGCTGTTCATGCTCCTTCCTGATCCGCCGCCTCCGTCACCTGAGCCTAGTGAGAGCTTACTAGACCTTGCGCGTTCTGAGGGTGGCAGCCCGACCCTGCTGCTCGTCGGCAGGCAAAGTCAGCGCAAGGGTTTTGAGGATATTCGAGGTCTGATCGAAACCCGCCCTGAATGTTTGCCTGCGGGCACTAAGATAGTTCTTTGCGGGCGGCTTGAGAAGGATACGGAACAGCATCGAAGTTTCATCGAGGCGTCGACTCCGCTGATCTTACACGCTGATCGCTATCTCAGTGATACTGAGATTCGCGCGCGCTATGAGACCGCCGACTACGTCCTACTACCCTATACCACGGCTTTTCAGGGTTCCAGCGGCGTGCTAGCATCAGCCGCCGCCGCGGGCACACCGGTGATCGTTTCTGATCACGGCTTAATTGCGCACCGGGTTAGGGAAAGTGGGCTGGGCTTCACTTATCCATCTGGCAATATCGCTGCGCTAGCCGATATTTTTAAGCAGCTTCCGGCAACCCACTCGCAGGAATACGGGGAAATTCGGCAGCGATGCCTCAACTTTGCCGAGCGAAATTCGATAACGAGGTTTTGCGACAGACTGCAAATGACTATCGAGAGTGACTATGAGTGATACCAAACCCGACGCGAGAGGCGTCGCGCCGCACCAACCGCTGGTAACGATTTTCGATACGGCGGCCTCATCGCGCAATCTTGGTGATCAAATCATAATGGACGCGGTGCGGAGTCAATTGCGCCTGACTGCGCCTGAGGCGTTCTGCGTTACCGTGCCTACCCACGATTTTGTCGGGGAAGAGGGGCGCAAGCTGATCGAGGCTAGCGACGCATCAGTACTTGGTGGTACTAATTTGCTGTCTTCAGAGGTCAATAAATACAATCAGTGGAAGGTCTCTTGGCGTGACACCCGCTGGCTAAGGAACGTCATTATGCTGGGTACCGGCTGGTGGCAGTATCAACGTAGCCCGAATATATTCAGCAAATACTTCTTGGGACAAGTTCTGCATCGCCAGCGTCTCCATTCTGTTCGGGACGAATATACTGCTCGTCAGCTCGAGTGCGCCGGAATAGTCAATGTGCGCAATACTAGTTGCGTAACCTTATGGGAGTTCGACGCCGCCAAGCAAGCTGCAATCCCCTGTCACCGTTCAGGCTCGGTCGTTACCACGCTAACCGATTATAAGCCGGCGCCTGATAAGGACATCCCTTTTCTCCAGCTGCTCAAACGCAGTTACGAAAAGGTTTACCTCTGGCCCCAGGGTTCTCGTGATTACAATTATTTTCATAGCCTTGCTGTTGGCGGAATCGAAGTCATTGATCCTCATCTTACGGCGTATGATGAATTGCTCGCTTCTAGCGTAGACCTTGATTACGTCGGTACCAGGCTTCACGCTGGAATTCGTGCTATGAAATATGGCCGGAGGAGTATCATCCTCGGTGTTGATAATCGCGCGCAGGAGATAAGCCGAGACACCGGTCTTAAGGTATATTCACGCGACGAAGGGCTTGGTGGGCTGGAACGGTTGATCTCCGATGAGGTCGAAACTCGTCTCAATTTACCGTCGGCGGCGATCGAAGAATGGCGGGAAGCTTTTCGTGCCGAACTCTCCTTGGCGCCTATTCGGCCTCGGTGATCGCGCGCGGACTGGATGTGAGCGATGTCGGCTACAGCTGCGGCGTTTATGTAAAGTTCATGGGCGGAAGCTGCCATTAAAGGCCTATCTATTGTCTGTCAATAATGAGGCTAAGTTTCGGGAGTATCATGATAATTTCTCATAAATATAAATTTATCTTCATAAAAACCGCAAAGACAGCTGGAACAAGTATCGAAGTATTTTTGTCCAAAAATTGTGGGGGCGATGATGTGGTGACTCCCATATGGCCTCACATCGATTCGCATTGCGCTAGGAATTATCGTGGTGTATGGAATCCGATTCCGGAAATTATTCACAATCGGGCGCGCGATATTAGAGCTACTTTTGATGATTTAAGGGATAGGAAAAAATACTACAATCACATCTCTGCTTTGTCAGTACGGCAGCGGATTCCAAGAAAGATATGGGATTCATATTTCAAATTTTGCGTGGAAAGAAATCCCTGGGATAAGACCCTGTCGCATTATTATATGGAAAACGATCGCAGCGGCGGATGTACTTCATTCGATGAATATATTCAGCGAGCTAAGTTCTGTATCAATCTGCCCAGCTATACCGACGCGGACGGTAGGCTGTTGGTCGATAAAGTAGTGAAATATGAGTCTCTCGCGGATGAATTGGGAATCATATTCGGAGAAGTAGGAATTCCATTTAATGGTTCACTCGGCGTGAGTGCCAAGTCAGATCATCGAAAAGATCGAAGGCCCTACCAAGAGGTATACACAATAGCGCAAAGGGCTATTATTGAAAAAGTGTTTTCCAAAGAAATACAGATGCATGGCTATGTGTTCTGAATTCTGCGTATCAAAAATAAGCTTCCTCTTGATCAATTCCTTAGTGTATGTCTCGATGGAGAGGGAATCTTATTCATACCATGCAGCTACTTTTTAAAAATTCTTGCTGCGCTTATTTTGAGATGAAAGTATCTATTTGCTAAATACTCCTGGTTTATAAATAAAGAGAGAAGTTTTTTTGTGTATGCGGCTAAATATGCGAGTATTACGATCTGATGATTTGTGGCTACGCCATTATTGGCTCTAACCATAGCGCGTTCTTTTAGACGCAATAGATTAGTATCTATTCTTGATGAAATTCCGCCAGAATACATCCTCACCATTGGCCTGGAGGTAAGGCATAAAATTAGCTCTGGGTTTACTTTGATGATTTTAAGCATTAGATCGAAATCACCGCTCACTATAAATTTGGAATCAAATTCCAATTCTTTTAATACCGCGGCGCGATGAAATATACCTTGGTGATGAAAGGGGTTTGAATAACGTATCTTTTTTAAGAAAGAGTCCTTGTTTATCGTTGCGACTAGTGTTTCTTCACCATAAACATACATCACGGGAATAGAAATTAATGGGTAATCGTCTGTCTTAAATGCTTCTCTTAAATTATTAAAGTCGAATCCTTCTATAAAAGCGTCGTCTGCACCCATGAAATAAATCCATTGGCCGTGACAATGTTTCATGGCCTGATTCCATGCGTCGTAAATTCCTGAATCTTTTTGATGGTGGTATTTCAACGATAGCAGCAGCTCATATTTTTCGAATACTTCTTTAACAGATTTATCGCTACTGCAATCTTTTATGATAATTTCATATTCGTATTTTTCGAGTCCAGTGAGCACTTTCTGCGCACTGTCGAGACAGGCATCGAGGTCTACAGCACAATCTAAGGTTGCTATGACAATTGATAGTATCGGATTCAAATTATTCAGCCCGCCTCGATGTCAAAAAACTCGCGGCCTCTATGAGAGAGCGCCCATTGGGAGTTGCCGCGTAATGCGGGCGCTTTTCCCGAAACTAAGTTTACATAAGTGCCGGTGGTTGGCAAACACTAACTATCTTTGATGCTGCTGAGTTTATAGCGTTCCGGTGGATTAAACGGCTATTAATTGTTGCCAAGATTTATCTAAGCTCGCTGATCTGGCTTCAGTTAATTTAGATCTTAGCTAAAGCCTTCTGCAGTTCCGAGACGATAAGCTCGCTTGGATAAAGTTGTGAGGACAATGGCGCTTCTGCAAGATCTTTGTAGTTGTCGCAAAACGCAGATACGGTGTCAGGATTATATTCGCTGATAACGCAGTTGCGTCCAATACCTTCCCGTCGCTCGGTGGCTTTTCTCAATAACAGGGTTGGCTTTCCTAGATAAGCGCATTCCTCCTGGTTGCTACCGCCGTCACTAATCACAAATTCGCTGTATTTTATTAGCTTGATAAATTTGAAGTAATCATAGCGTTGCCGGAGCTCGATGTTCTCTATTTTTTCAAGCCTAGTGTAAAGATTGAATTTTCTGAGCTTTTTTTCTGTGGGCTTGTGGAGAATAAACAAGATTTTGATATTTTGCCTCGCTACCAGCGCGATAAGATCTACTATGCGAGTTAGGGCTTGTTCTGTTTGGATATTTTCAAAGCGGTGAATTGAAACAAGCAAATATCGTTCTGCTGGGATGCTCACATCGCTCGTTTCGATGTTCTTTTCAGCTAAGCGCAAAGAATCCAGTAGGGTGTTTGCTTGGGTGTTTTTTTTATAACCTCGGTACTTGGCAATATTCTTCATGGCATATTCGTCGGGACAAAAATAGTAGTCACTCAAGTTGAATACTAGTACACGGGTTATCTCTTCAGGAAACGGATGAAACCAATTATGTGACCTGAGTCCAGATTCAATATGAGCAATTTTCAGCCTAGAAATTTTCCCCATTAGCGCGCCTAGCAGAGTCGAAAATGTGTCGCCATGTACAAGCACGATACCATTGCGATCATCGCCGAAAATTTTGCGCCTACTGAAGACTGTTTTGAATAGTATTTTAACAAACCAGATGGCCATACTTGTGATGGAGGTAATGTCTTTGTCTTGATACAGAGTGTAGTCTGGTTCCTTTAATTGAAAATTTTCCAGAATCGAGCCCATAGTGTCACGGTGTTGGCCAGTTGAGATAAATCTGTAGGGAATTTTTTTGGTATTCAGCTCCACCATGATGGGCGCCATTTTAATGAGCTGCGCTTTGGTGCCAAGGATAATGTGGATCACTGCTGTTCTCGCATCGCGAATTGATTACTCATTTCTGGTTTGCCGATTAAAATTTATTTGCCGAAAGACCCTAGGCGGAGATGACGGTGGCGTTGGGCTCAAGACGATTTCGGGTGTCGATTATTAGTTTGGCATTTTCCGCTATTAGTGCATAGTTGAAGCTATCGTGGTCTGTCACTAGAATAACGCAGTCGTATTCACTGATTGTTTTTTTGTTTACTAGCACTGAGTCCATTTCGTGCTGGTGGTCGCGCTTAGCTGGAAACGTCGCTAAGTAGGGGTCGGAGTAGTCCACAATCGCGCCCTTGGTCTTTAGCTTTGCAATAATTTCAAACGCCGGCGCTTCCCGTGAATCACTTACATTCTTCTTGTAAGCCAAGCCCAAAATCAAAATCTTGCTGCCTTTAACGGCTTTACCGTGTTCATTGAGCGCATCCGCCGTTTTTTGTACTACCCATTCAGGCATGGCGCGGTTTACTTCGCCGGCGAGCTCTATAAAACGAGTATGGATGCCGTACTCCCGGGCTTTCCACGTTAAATAGAACGGGTCGATGGGTATGCAGTGTCCACCTAGGCCGGGGCCCGGTGTGAACTTGGTGAAGCCAAAGGGTTTGGTGGCGGCGGCATCGATGACTTCGTGGATGTTGATGCCCATTTTGTCGGCGACGATTTTCATTTCATTGACTAAGCCAATGTTCACAGCACGATAGATATTCTCTAGTAGCTTCGTCATTTCAGCGGTTTTAGTAGAGCTAACTCGCACTACGGTGTCGATGATAGCTTCATAGAGTTCCACCCCAACATTCAGGCATGCAGGGGTTTCGCCGCCGCAGACTTTCGGTATTGTTTTGGTTGAGTAGCTGGTATTACCCGGGTCTTCGCGCTCTGGTGAATAGACAAGAAAGTAATCTTCGCCGATAACGAATCCCTTGGACTCGATTAGGGGGCGCACTAGCTCTTCGGTTGTGCCGGGGTAAGTGGTGCTTTCTAGCGATAGTATTTGCTGAGTTTTTAGATGTGGTAATAACTGCGAGACGGTGTTTGTCACATAGCTTAAGTCTGGCTCGCGATACTTATTTAGCGGTGTTGGCACACAGATGATTATGGCATCTAGTTGTGTTGCCTGCGAATAGTCTGTTGTTGCTGAAAAGGTGCTTTCGACAGCAGTTTTAATTCTGTGAGCGTCGATATGCTTGAGGTAGGTTTGGCCTGCTGACAGGATTTTCGGTTTTGCTGGATCGCTGTCGAAGCCTATGACTGTAAACCCGGCCTCCGCAAAACATAGTGCAAGTGGCAGGCCCACATAGCCTAATCCGAAGACGCCGATGACAGCCTCTTTCTTTTGGATGCGCTCTAGTAGGCTTGAGGTGGTCATAAAAAATCCGGGAAAAGCGTTTCGCGACAGTTGCTTGGGTAAAGTCTATTGAGCAACCTACTAGGCCTTAATCTACACTGCGAGCGATGATTCACGCTAGTTTTTATCGTGATTTTGCGAGTTATTAGTTTTTTGAATGCAAAGAATCCTGCAATCTCGCGATTTACAGGATTCTATTATTAGTGATTGCTGCAATGTTGGGGTGATGTTACGGAATATCAGCTGATATTCCCGGTCACTCTTACACGTCGGCTAGTTGGTGCGACTTTTTCTGTTTTTGCGGCCTCGCGGTTTTTAATGCCGGTATCGATGATGTTTTTAAGGGCGATAATCATGCCGGTAAAAATAAAGGCGCCAGGCGGCAAGATGGCGACGAGTACGGCTGTATAGTCATCGACGAGAACGATCTTCCAGCTTTTTGCACCCTCTCCGAACAGTAAGTCCATATTGGCGAAGATGGCGCCGGTGCCGATAACTTCACGAATCGCGCCCAGTAGCATGAGTATTACCGCGAAGCCGACGCCCATGATGAAACCGTCATACATGGCTGGAAGCACTTTGTTTTTGCAGGCAAAGGCATCTGCGCGACCGAGGATGACGCAGTTGGTGGTGATGAGCGGCAGGAATATGCCGAGTATTTGAAATAGCTCATAGGCGAAGGCCTGCATAAGCAATTCTATGCACGTTACTGCCGCCGCGATAATCATAACAAAGGCGGGCAGGCGAATAGCATCTGAGGCAAAGCTGCGAATCATGGACACGCAGGTATTAGACACGGTGAGCACTAACATGGTGGCTATACCCATGCCCAAGGCATTGATGACGGAGCCAGTCACTGCGAGCAAGGGGCATAGGCCCAGTAGCTGAACGATGGCGGGGTTGTTTTTCCACAGCCCGTTTAGAGAGATTTCGCGGTAGCTGATATCACTCATTGTTCAATTCCCGGTTCTGATTGAGTTCATTGATTTGCGCGGGCTTACTAGTGGCTAGCGAGTCGCTGTCATTTATGCCGCTGATCATGGTGATGTTGGCAGCGTAGTATTGTAGTGCTTTATGAACCGCTTTTGTAACGGCTCTTGGGGTGATAGTTGCGCCGGTGAACTGGTCAAAAACCCCTTTATCTTTTTTAACCGCCCACTTAGATTCTTCTGGATTGCTTAGACTTTTGCCGATAAAGCCGTCTACCCATTGGCTTTTCTTGTAATCCACCTGATCGCCGAGTCCCGGTGTTTCGCGGTGCGAGAGCACGCGTACGCCAGAAATGCTGCCATCAAGGTTGATACCGACAATCATATCAATATCTCCGGTGTAAGCGTCACGGGCGGTAGCGGGTAACACAGCGCCCACAAACTCACCTTTCATAGTGGCGCGGTAGAACTTTTTGGCTTCCCGCAATCCTAGCAAGTCGCTGTCATCTAGTTTGATGGCGTCGTCTAGTAGCGAGTTGTCGTGACGGGACTCGGGAAACACTTCTAGGAGCGCACGCTCCTCAGAATGACGAATATTTTCTTGAATTAGGCCTCGAGTAGAGAGATAGGTGCCGGCTATAACACCAGTTGTGACGATGGCGAAGAGGCCTAGCAGCATGCCATTTTTAGTGATGGATTTGCCGAGGATATTCATGACTTTCCTCCTTGCTGATCCTTCAATTTATGGCCATAGGTTCTAGGTTGGGTGTAGTGATCGATAAAGGGCGCGGCGAAGTTCATGAGTAGAACCGAAAAGGCGACGGCGTCGGGGTAGTTGCCCCAAGCTCGAATGATATAGATCAAAACGCCAATCAATGCGCCGTAGATTACTCGGCCACGGTTTGATACTGCCGACGTGACGGGGTCGGTTACAATAAAAAAGGCGCCGAACATGGTTGCGCCACTGAACAGGTGGAATAGCGGTGAACCGCCAGAAGCGGAGCTGCCCCCATCATAAAATATGGCTGACATAATAGTCAGCGATGCCAGCATGCTTATCGGTCCGTGCCAGGTGAAGACCCGGCGGTACAGCAGATACATACCGCCGAGTAGAAAGCCGATACTTGCCCATTCCCAGCCGATACCGGCGAACTGACCGAATTGCGGTGATTCTTCCCAAAGGTCGGCAATGAGTAGGGAATTATTCTGTTTCAGTATGTCTAGTGGCGTCGCCATTGTGACGGCGTCGATGGCGTCTTTGCCAAACCCGAAGCAATAGCGCAGGGCGTCTATGGGGCCTAATAGATCGCCGGCAAAGCTACCTTTGGGCGCCAGCCATGTGGTCATCTGTACCGGAAATGAGATCAGCAACATGACATACGCGGCCATGGCGGGGTTGAAGGGGTTATAGCCCATGCCGCCATAGAGTTGCTTGCATATAAGAATCGCGAAGCCGGTACCGATCATAATGAGCCAGAACGGTGAGCCCGGGGGCAGTGAAATACCGAGTAAAAATGCTGTGACTAGGGCGCTATAATCATTGAGATAAAAAGCGATGGGGCGCTTGCGTACTTTTAAGGCTAAGGCTTCAAATGCCAGCGCAGTAATACTTGCCCACAGAACATTAACGAGGGTGCCAAAGCCGAAAAACCAGGTGAGCGAAAATAGACCTGGAATGGTTGCCAGCAGCACCAGTCGCATGACTCTTGCCGTGCTCATAGGCCCGTGAGTGTGTGGTGAACTGACCTTTAAAAATCCCATAGTGTTATGCGTGCTCGTTATTCAGGTTTAGCTCAGCGTTTGCTGAGCGGCGGCCAATTTATCTTCTAGCTTTGCTAGAGAGTCGGCCAGTATGTTCGCCTTGTCATCGCCGTCGGCGCGTGCGGCATCGAGTTTTTCTCTGGTGCGAGCAATGCGGTTTTCCAATGACTCAATATTCTGTTTGGTTTTGTCGGCGTCGCTCATATTGGCTTGGGCTTCTCGCGCAGCCTTGGCGCGCTCAATAGCCGCTTGCACTGGATATTCGCTACTTACAGCGGCGACGGGCGCGGCTTGATGATCCTTTAGCTCTTTCTTTGCGGCATCTAGCTTGGCTTGGGTTTTTTCAAGTCCAGTGGCGAAAGCTGCAGTATTTGCGTCATTCTGTTCCTGCGCCAATGCCAGTTTTTGCTGTGCGGCCGCAAGCCGTTTCTCTGTGCTGGTCACGGTATTCTGTAAGCGCGTGGTTTTATCCGCATCGCTTTCGTCTGCGCTATTGCCGGCACGTTTTGCGAGTGCTCTGGCAATAGCCGCTTGGGCTGGATCTGCATTATCAGTCGCGAGTGTCGCTTCGGTTTTTGTCGCCGTTAAACTCGCTTGATGTTCCGTGAGTTCTTGTTGAATTGACGCGATTTTTTCTTCTGTTTTGCTCACTGCGGTTGCGAAGGCTTCGGCCTTGTCGTTTTCTTGCTCCCGCGCCTGGGCGAGTTTCTCTTTGGCTGCTGCGAGACGTTTCTCTGCACTAGCTAATAATTTTTGTAGGCGGTCCGTTTTTTGTTCCGCACTTTCCTCCTCAGCGTTGCCGTCACGTTTCGCCTGCGCCCGGGCGATGGCTGCTTGGGCGGGATCAGCGGCTTCAGATTGGCTTTGTTTCGCTTTGCTGCGCTCAATGGCTGCCTGAATAAGGTCTGTCTTACTGTCGCCTGCGGGAGCATTGGCAGCGGCCGCTGCCTTGGCTTTGGCGGCCTCCATGCGAGCGGCTCGCCGCGCGTCTTTCTCTGCTTCTTCTTGTTCAAGTCTGGCGGTGCGAGCTTCAAAGCGCTCTTTAGATCGATCAGATTTAATTTTATCTTGCTGGGCTTGGCGAATTTCTGCTTTCGAGGCGCGGTAATACTGCACCAGAGGAATATTACTGGGACAGGCAAATGAGCAGGCGCCGCACTCTATGCAGTCGAATAGCTGATGGTCTTCGAGCTTGTCATGCTCTTGGGCCCGTGAGAACCAGTACATTTGCTGTGGCAGCAATGACACCGGGCAAGCTTCGGCACACATGCCGCAGCGAATACAGGCTTGGGCCGGCGGCGGTGGCGGCAGCTCAGCCACGGTTGGCGCCAAGACACAGTTGCTGGTTTTTACAATGGGCACCGCAGTGTCCTGCAGGGTGTAGCCCATCATTGGGCCGCCCATAATTAGGCGTATGCAGTTTTCTTGTTTGAACTGGCTTTTGTTCAAGAGATATTGGACCGGTGTGCCCAGCAAAACCTCGTAATTTTGTGGCTGCCCGCAGGCCTCGCCCGTTACGGTGGTGATCCGTGAAATCAGCGGCTCACCAAATTGAATGGCGCGGTAAATCGCGGTGGCTGTACCGATGTTTTGGCACACTACTCCGATGTCGGCAGGTAGACCGCCGGCGGGAACTTCCTTGCCGGTTAAAATTTGTATGAGTTGTTTTTCGCCACCCGAAGGATATTTAGTCGGGAACGCCACGATCTCAATACCCGTGCCCTCGGCGGCTTTTTTCAGCGCAGCAATACCCTCGGGTTTATTGTCTTCCACACCGATTAGGGTTTCTTTAGTGGGCTTGATGATATGGCGCAGTATTTCGGCGCCGGCGATAATCTCTGCGGCGCGTTCGCGCATAAGAATATCGTCAGCGGTGATATAGGGCTCGCACTCTGTGCCGTTTAGAATCAGTGTTGCTATCGGCTTGTCGTCGCGGGTACTGAGCTTAACGGCGGAGGGGAAACCAGCGCCGCCCATGCCGGCAATCCCGGCTTGGCGAATGCGGTCGACTAACTCGAGCTTGCTGAGGCTGGTGTAATCTTCTGCGCCGGCATGTTCTATCCACTCATCTGCACCGTCGGTATCGATGACGATACATGTTGCGCTCATACCCGATGGATGCGGGATAACGCGCGCTTCAATGGCTGCGATGACCCCCGATGTGGGCGCGTGAACGGGCGCGCTGACAAAGCCTTTGGCTTCGGCAATCATTTGGCCTTTAAGCACGTGATCGCCAACCTTAACGATAGGGCTGGCGGGCGCGCCAATGTGTTGAGCCAAGGGTAAAATAAGTTGCGGCGGAATACCTGCACTGGCGATGGGGTTGTGCAGGGATTGGACTTTGTTTTCAGCGGGGTGAATGCCGCCGGGTATATCCCATATTTTTCTCATGCGGCAGCTCCGCTTTGGTCGGATGCAATACGGTCTGAGGCAATGAGGTCTTCGATGGGCTTGGGTTTATCCCAGTGCCAGGTTTGCAGGCTGGTCTGAATCGGAATCATGTCGATACAGTCTACCGGGCAAGGTTCTACGCATAGATCGCAGCCGGTGCACTCGCTGGCGATGACGGTGTGCATATGTTTTGCAGAACCGAGAATGGCGTCTACTGGGCAGGCCTGAATACACTTGGTGCAGCCAATACATTCCGCTTCGCGAATAAACGCAACTGAGGGCACGGCCTCTTCTGCGGCATCTAAGGGTTTGGCTTCCACGCCCAATAAGTCCGCTAAAGCGGCAATGGTTGCTTCTCCGCCCGGGGGGCATTTGTTGATATCGTCACCGTCGGCAATGGCTTGTGCATAGGGCCGGCAACCGGGGTAACCGCACTGACCGCATTGGGTTTGGGGCAGCATAGATTCGATTTGATCGGCGATAGGATCGCCTTCGGTTTTGAATTTTACGGCGGCAAATCCCAGCAGTGCGCCGAAAACTAAGGCAAGTCCGACCAGTGCCAGTAAAGATGCAAAAAAAGGATTTTGGGCAATCAGTTCGATCATTATTACAGCCTATACCAATCCAGCGAAGCCCATAAAGGCGAGTGACATGAGGCCGGCGGTAATCATGCCCACGGCGGGCCCCTTAAACGGCTCTGGAACATCGGCAGCGGTAATGCGTTCGCGCATAGCGGCAAACAGCACTAATACCATCGAGAAGCCCGCGGCGGCGCCAAACCCATATAGAGTAGATTCTACGAAGCTATGGTCTTTATTGATGTTCAACAGTGCAACGCCTAATACGGCGCAGTTGGTAGTGATCAGCGGTAAAAACACCCCAAGGACTTTGTAGAGCATGGGGCTGGTTTTGCGCACCACCATTTCGGTGAATTGCACGACAACGGCGATCACTAAAATAAAGGTGATGGTACGCAGGTATTCTAAGCCCAGCGGTATAAGCAGCCACTCGTAGGTCAGCCAGCTACAAATAGAGGCAAGCGTAAGTACAAAGGTGGTTGCACTGGACATACCGATGGCGGTTTCGAGTTTATTAGACACACCCATGAATGGGCACAGGCCTAAAAACTGCACCAGTACGAAGTTGTTAACCAGAATGGCGCTGATCAACAATAAGGAATAGTCTGCTAACAAAATTTTAGCCCCACTTGTGTATCGGTCATGCGAATTCTATTCTGGCTTGGCAATACGAGTATTGCGGGCCAGATCGGCATTATCGGGCGATCTTAGTTTATTTCGATCAAGCGTTCAATTTAAAACGCGTTAATGCTAGGGGCCACCGTTCAACGATAGCCCACTGGTTTTACTGGATTTTCATGCCTGCTTTGGCACCACTGTCGGGACTGAGTAACCAAATATCCTGATCGCCAGGGCCGGCGGCAAGCACCATGCCCTCAGACATGCCAAAGCGCATTTTACGCGCTTCAAGGTTGGCAACCATTACCGTTAGTTTGCCTACCAACTGCTCGGCATTATAAGCCGTTTTAATACCGGCAAAGACCTGACGTGTGCCAAACTCCCCCAAACTTAAGGTTAATTTCAGTAATTTGTCAGCGCCTTCTACCGCCTCTGCAGCCACAATTTCAGCCACTCGCAGATCAATCTTAGCAAAATCTGGGTAGGCAATTGTGTCAGCTATACCCGTGTCTTTGTCTTTAGCCGCCTTTTTAGATTTGGCAGCGGTCTGAGGCGGTGGCGAATTGTCGCTGCTTTCTTCGACCATGGCGCTGACCTTGTCGGCATCAACCCGGCTCATCATCGGTTTAAAAGGCTCAATGGCATGGTTGTGCAGGGGCGTAAAGTCGCCCTGCCACGTCAGCGAGCAATTTAAAAATTGCTCTGCCTGTTTGGCGAGTTCAGGCAATACCGGTGCCAGATAAGTGGTCAACACGCGGAAGATATCAATACACTGGGAAGCAATCTCTGCAGCGACGACTATGGTGTCGTCGGATTTGGCCAGCTTCCATGGTTCACAGGAATCAAAGTATTCATTGGTGGCATCTGCCAGCGCCATGATCTCGCGCACGGCTTTGCTGTATTCACGTTGCTCATAGAGTTGCGCAATAGTGGCGCTGGCAGCAGTGACCCGCTGCCATAGGTCTGGATTGTGCTGGGTGTTACTGAGCTTACCGGCGTTGCCTTTTTGAACAAACTTGGCGCTGCGGCTGGCGATATTTACTAATTTGCCGACTAGATCGGAATTCACTCTATTAGTGAAGTCTTCCAGATTGAGGTCGATGTCGTCCACTGCGCCAGATAGCTTGGCGGCAAAGTAATAGCGCAAGTACTCGGCGGGCAAGTATTTAAGGTAGGTTTCGGCCTTAATAAAGGTGCCGCGAGACTTGGACATTTTTTTGCCATTGACGGTTAAAAAGCCGTGGGCATAGATTGCGGTAGGTTGACGGAAGCCGGCTGAGTCGAGCATGGCGGGCCAGAACAGGCCGTGAAAATTAATAATGTCTTTGCCGATAAAGTGGTAAAGCTCGGCCTCGGAGTCGAGTCCCCAGTAGTCATTAAAGTCGCGACCGTTCTTCTCGCACCAGTTTGCACAGCTGGCCATATAGCCGATAGGCGCGTCCAACCACACATAGAAATATTTGCCCGGTGCATCGGGAATCTCAAAGCCGAAATAGGGCGCATCGCGGGAGATGTCCCAGCTTTGTAGGCCGGCGTCTAGCCATTCACGTAATTTGTTGGCGATTTGTGGCTGTAGCGCCTCGCTGTTAGTCCAGTCGCGCAATAGGTTTTCAAAGTCGCCGAGTTTAAAGAAAAAATGCTGTGAGGTTTTTTCTACGGGGGTGGCACCAGAGATTGCCGAGCGCGGGTTTAGTAAATCTGCCGGGGTGTAAGTGGCGCCGCAGGCTTCGCAGTTATCGCCGTACTGGTCTTCGGCTTTGCACTTGGGGCAGCTGCCTTTTATATAGCGATCGGCCAGAAATAGATTTTTTTCTGGATCGAATAATTGGGTGACGTCACGGCGCTCAATGTGGCCATTGGCGTCTAGGCGCCGGTAAATTTCTTCTGAGTAGTGCTGGCACTCTGGCGAATGGGTCGAGTGATAATTATCAAAGTGAATAAGGAAACCGGCCAGATCGCGTTCGTGTTCTGCTTTAACGCGGGCTATTTGCTCTTCTGGGGTGATGCCAAGTTTCTCGGCGGTGAGCATAATAGCAGTGCCGTGGGCATCGTCTGCGCATAAATAGATGCAATCGTTGCCGCGTAATTTCTGGTAACGCACCCAAATGTCGGTCTGGATCGACTCCAGTAAATGACCGAGATGCAGCGGGCCGTTGGCGTAGGGCAGGGCACTGGTGACCAGAATCTTGCGCGACATGGGTTTCCTTGTTTGAGCGTTAAGGGCTGCGACTGTCTGTAGCGCGGCCTAGATGGATTCAGAGGCGCAATACTATAGCGTTTTTGGCTCTCCGGCGCATCTGTCTCGGCGTTGTTCGATGTGGGTGTGGCGGGTATACTCGCCCGCTAATTAAATATTCATCACACGCAGGGAAACAATATGACCGTAGCGCTGGAATCCAGAGTTCGCGAACAACTGATGGCGACAATACTGCCGGGTTTGTCTTCGCCGCTGGCGGAGCTTGCGGATATTATCTCTTTGACTATTGGCGACGGTCGGGTCGACGCGGTTATTCAGCTGGGTTTTCCCGCTAAGAGCGCACAGCAGCAATACCAACATCATCTTGATGCAGAGCTGAAAAAATTGGATGGTGTAGACGCTTCCGCAGTGCAGGTCACGTGGAAAGTAGCGCCTTATGCGGCGCAGCAAAATATTAAGAGTATGGAGAATATCCGCAATATTATTGCGGTAGCTTCCGGTAAAGGCGGGGTGGGCAAGTCCACAACGTCGGTTAATTTAGCCTTGGCTTTGGCTGCTGAAGGCGCCCGAGTTGGCTTGCTAGATGCCGATATTTACGGCCCCAGCGTGCAAATGATGTTGGGTGTCCCCGAGGGGCAGCGTCCAAAGCAGTATGGAACGCATTATTTATTGCCGATAGAAGCGTATGGCGTGCAGTCAATGTCGATGGGCTATCTGATTACGGCTGACACTCCAATGGTATGGCGCGGCCCAATGGCGACGGGTGCCTTGCAGCAGTTATTGAACCAGACCTATTGGCAGGATCTCGATTATTTGATTATTGATATGCCGCCGGGCACGGGCGATATTCAGCTAACACTGTCGCAAAAAGTGCCGGTGTCTGGGGCGGTCATTGTGACGACGCCGCAGGATATTGCGTTACTTGATGCCCAGAAGGGCATTGAAATGTTCCGTAAAGTGTCGGTACCGGTACTGGGTGTCATTGAAAATATGGCGGTGCACATTTGCGGTGAGTGTGGTCATCAAGAACATGTATTTGGCGAGGGTGGCGGTGATCGTATTGCAACGACCTATGGCGTGCCATTGCTGGGCGCCTTGCCATTGTCGATGCAAATTCGCAAACAAGCAGATTGTGGCAAGCCCGTTTTAGCAGCAGATCCCGATGGTGATGCCGCCATGCTATATCGGCAGGTCGCGATTGGTATGACTGCCGAGTTGGCGAAGCGCCAGCGTGTGCAGACTAACGCTTTCCCAAATATTTCGATTAGTGACGATTAATTGTCGTCATTGTGTCTTTGTAAATTTGATATGAATAAGCAGCAAGAGGGAAGGTAATGAGTATTAAGGCCGATAAGTGGATTCGTCGTATGGCTGAGAATGAGGGCATGATTGATCCCTTTGAGCCAGGGCAGGTGCGTACCCGTGACGATGCTAAAATTATTTCCTATGGCACGTCCAGCTATGGTTATGATGTTCGCTGTTCAAATGAATTTAAGGTCTTTACCAATATCTATTCTGCGACGGTGGACCCCAAGGCGTTTGACGAGAAAAGCTTTGTTGATATCACCGCCGATTACTGCATTATTCCGCCAAACTCTTTCGCCCTAGCGCGCACTGTTGAATACTTTCGTATTCCGCGCAGCGTATTAACAATGTGCTTGGGAAAATCAACTTATGCGCGCTGCGGCATTATTGTTAATGTCACGCCGCTGGAGCCTGAGTGGGAAGGTCATGTGACCTTGGAGTTTTCAAATACCACCACCTTGCCCGCTAAGATATACGCAAATGAAGGCGTGGCGCAGATGCTGTTCTTTGAGTCAGATGAGGTTTGCGAAGTTAGCTATAAAGATCGGGGCGGTAAGTATCAGGGCCAGACTGGCGTGACTCTGCCAAAAACCTAGCTTGCTGCTTACAGCCCTTACTGCAACAAGAAAAATCGAGGTTTTATTTGCTTAGACCCTTAACGGTAGCGCCGTTAAGGGTAGCGTTAAGTAGCTCCAGAGAATAAACCTCGTCATCCTCTCGCTGTTCCAATCTCACAATTAGGTAGTTCCAATCTTTTGCCAACCAAACCGTGGTCTCACTGCTGCTGCCGGGTCGCGAGCGCAGTAATTTTACGGTCTGCAATTTGCCGGCGGGGCTGTCGATAGTTTCTTCGCCCAGTTTTTTAATAGTATAGGTTTTGTGCTTGCCGCGATTCACCACGGTTTGGCTTATTTCGCCGCCGAGGCGATCATACATCAAGGCTTCGCGCATCTTAAGTTGCGCGCCGAGCTGGTCAAAGGTGTCCTCACTGATTTTAGAAGACCAGGGTTTGCGATATTTCTTGTCGCTGGCTGACTGTGTGCTCCAGTTGAAATCAATGCTTTGGTCTTGTCGGCTACTCATATTGTTTGAGTACTCGTAATGCAGGGGTCGCAGGCCGTCTTTGCTGTCTTCAATGACACTCTCTTCACTCACCCTTATAAACACCAGTTTTGCATGTTGTGAGAGCAGCCAGTTATTACCTTTTTTGCTTAGGCTTCGTGTTGCGGTTGTGGTGAGGCTATTGCTGCTGATTTTATACTCAGCTTGGTAGGGTAGAATTTTCTCTTCTTTTATATTGGTAGCTAATATGGGCGCAACGGGAGTTAGCATCTCAGGGCTGGTATCTGGACTAGCACTAATGCCTCCACCGCTTGCTAATGCTAGGCTCGGTATAGCGTAAAATAGAAACGCGAGCAGCCTAATTTTGCTGAAAAAGCACGCCGCTTTCGGGTAGATTCTTATCATCGAGTACCGCCTTTGAATTCTGCAAACTCAAGCGTCCTTCAGCAAACCACTTTGCCGCTAAAGGATAGATTGTATGTTCCTTGGACAATACGCGTTCGGCAAGTGTTGCAGCATCATCGCCATCAAATATTGGTATTTTTGCCTGAATGATTGGCGGGCCGCCATCTAACTCTTCGGTGACGAAGTGTACTGTTGCGCCGGCTTCGGTATCGCCAGCGTCTAGTGCGCGTTGATGGGTGTGCAGGCCGGGATATTTTGGCAGCAACGATGGGTGGATATTTATGAGTCGGCCTAAATAGTGCCGTACAAAGCCGGGGGTGAGAATGCGCATGAACCCGGCAAGGATCACTAGATCGGCGCCGAACTCGTCAATTTTATTTTTTAGTGCGCAGTCAAAGTCTTCGCGACTAGCGAACTCTTTGTGATTGATGCAGGCGGTTGCGATGCCGGCCTGTTGAGCGCGAATAAGACCAAAGGCATCGGTCTTATTGCTGATAACGGCGCTTACTTCGGTATTTGGCAATGCCTTGCTTTCGCAGGCATCAATAAATGCCTGCAAATTGGAGCCGCTGCCAGATAACAGGATCACTAGCTTGTAAGGCATGGAGCTAGATGCCTTCAATGATGACTTTAGGCTCGTCTTCCCCTGCAGCTTCAATGCTGCCAATCTGCATGGCGGTTTCGCCCTGCTGATTCAGCATATCAATAACACGCTCAGCGTCGTCTGCGGCAACTGCCAAAACCATACCGATACCGCAGTTAAACGTGCGGTACATTTCGCGCGCTTCTACGTTGCCTTGCTCTTGCAGCCAATTGAAGATTGCGGGGCGCTCCCAGCTATTGCCGTCGATAACGGCCTTGGTGTTGCGAGGCAATACCCGGGGAATATTTTCTAGCAAGCCACCGCCGGTAATATGGGCGAGAGCATTCACGCGATATTGTTTAATGACGCGGAGAATGGGTTTGATATAAATTCTCGTGGGTGCAAGCAGGGTTTCTCCCAGCGTGCTGTCACCGAATGCTTGGTCGAGTTTGGCGCCGCTGTGTTCAATGATTTTACGAACCAGCGAGTAGCCATTGGAGTGCGGGCCAGAAGAGGTGACGCCAATTAATTTGTCACCGATACGTACCGAGCTACCATCAATGATATTGGCTTTTTCTACTATACCTACACAGAAGCCGGCAAGATCATAGTCGTCGCCTTCATACATACCGGGCATTTCAGCAGTTTCACCGCCAACCAATGCGCAGCCGGCTTGTTCGCAGCCGTTGCCAATACCGCTAACCACACTGGCCGCAATGTCGATGTTCAAGGCGCCGGTAGCGTAGTAGTCGAGAAAAAACAGGGGCTCTGCACCAGTGACAAGCAGGTCATTGACGCACATGGCGACAAGGTCGATGCCGATGGTGTCGTGAATGCCGACTTCCATCGCGAGCTTGAGTTTGGTGCCAACGCCATCGGTACCAGATACCAGCACGGGTTCTTTGTAACCGGTAGGAATTTGGCATAGCGCGCCGAAGCCACCAAGACCACTCATGACCTCTGGTCGGCGAGTGCGTTTGGCAACTTCTTTGATGCGTTCTACAAGTGCGTCACCGGCGTCAATGTCTACGCCGGCGTCTTTGTAACTTAAGCTTGGCTTACTGGTGTCAGTCATAATCGTTGGCTGTCCTCTAAGAGGGCGCTATTCTAGCTTGATTGACAGTTAAATTCAGCAGCAAAAAGGTGACTTTTTGCCACTAGTCACGACGATCACATGACGGCTTGCTACAATAGCCAGTCGCAGCAGGGAAAAGGACGTATTTAAAGTGATACAAATTATTCGGGTGCTGGTGTCGGCCTTAACAATATTGCTCGCCTTGTCCACGCAGGTCGCAGCGGCGGTCGTCGGGAATTTATATGATGACCAGCTCTTGGTGGCGTCTCAGTCTCGCGCCGCATTGACGGAGGGAGCGGCTACTGCCTTAGAGCGGGTCTTTATTCGTGTATCGGGTAAGCGTCAGGTGCGTGACAATCCTGTGGTGGCGGCGGCGCTTGCTAAGCCAGAACCGTTCATGACTCAGTATCGCTATCAGCGCAGTAAAAATGCTGAGGGTATTGATGAGCTGGAATTAAAACTCAGCTTTTCTCCTCGGCAGGTGAATGCCACGCTGCAATCAGCGGGCTTGCCAATATGGTCGGCAAACCGGCCAGCGGTTTTGGTGTGGTTAATTGCCGACACCATAGATGGCCGACAATTTATTGGTGCTGATGCGGGTAATGAACTGCTATCGGCACTGGAGGCAGAGGCCCAGCGGCGCGGCGTAGTCGTGCAGATGCCTTTGTTCGACCTAGCGGATTCCGCAAACTTGAGTGCCGCAGAGTTGTGGGAAATGTCAGTGGATGATGTTCGTGAAGCGTCTGCTCGCTATTCCACGCCCTTTATCTTAATGGGGCGGATGTCGCAATTTTCTACCGGACAGTGGATAGGAAGCTGGGCTGTGCTCCAGGGTAGCGAATCACTGCGCTTAGATAGTGAGGGCATGACCGAGGCCGAGGTGCTAGCCCCTCCCATCGATTATCTGGCGGACATGCAGGCGGCAACCTATTCAGTGGCAGCCGGCGCCGGCAGCAGTGCCAACACCATGATTCATGTTTCAGGTATTAAAGATTTCGCCAGCTATGCGAGCCTCGTGACTTATTTAGAGGGATTGGCGGTCATTCAGCACGCCAACACCGTTTGGCTTGATCAAGATCAGCTGATCTTAGAGTTAGTTCTTAACGATGATATGGAAAAAGTGCGACGCTTTTTAAGCCTAGATGGCCGTTTGCTGGAGTCCACTGCAGATGCGCAAAGTGTATTGCCGAGACCTGTGCGCGGTTATTATCAATGGGCGGGGCAGCGGCTGTGATTGGACTATCCAAGCCACTCTGGGGCCTAATCGCCGCTGTCGCATTTGTGTTGCTGCTACATTTACTGGCGCCAATTTTGATGCCGTTCTTGCTTGCTGGGGTGTTGGCCTATATCGGCGACCCGCTGGCTGACCGACTTGAAGCCCGCGGAATGGGGCGAACAATGGCGGTAGTCACGGTATTTTTCGTACTTAGTCTGTTTGCGGGCATAGTCATGCTAGTCACGCTGCCCTTGTTGATCGCGCAGATTCAATTATTGATCGAGCGTATATACGATGGTGTAGCCTGGTTGCAACAAACGGGGTTGCCGGCTCTGCGTCATCACCTCGACTTGCCCGAACAAAAAAAACCAATGGATGCTGCGCGCGATGCCTTGAGCAAACATTGGGGCAGTGCCGGAGGTATCTTTTTCTATTTATGGGGCAAGGTGAGTGGCTCCAGTATGGCCTTACTAGCATGGACCGCTAATATGGTCTTGGTGCCGGTAGTGACCTTTTACCTATTGCGAGATTGGGATGTGCTGATGGCAGCCATCAGGAATTTGCTGCCGCGTTCGATGGAAGCTCGTACCGTTGTGATTGCTCAGCAGTGCGATGAGATTCTAGGTGCATTTGCGCGCGGCCAGCTATTGGTTATGTTGGCTTTGGCCGTGACCTATACCTTGGGTCTCTGGGTAGTCGGACTTGAGCTTGCGCTAGTGCTTGGGGTGGTCGCCGGGCTGGCGAGCATCGTGCCTTATTTGGGCGTTATTATTGGGATTTCGGCGGCGGGTTTGGCAGCCTTCTTTCAGTTTGATAGCTTGTGGCCAATGGTGGGCGTCGCCGTTGTATTTGGTATTGGTCAGGCGCTTGAATCAATGGTGCTGACGCCGATGTTAGTTGGCGACAAAATCGGCCTGCACCCAGTCGTTGTTATTTTTGCGATCTTGGCGGGTGGTCAGCTTTTTGGCTTCGTCGGTATTTTATTGGCCTTACCCGTGGCCGCTGTCATAAAAGTCATGATCAATCATCTCCACGATTACTATAAGCAGAGCGAGCTTTATGAAAGTAAGCGCGGCCCGGTAGAGCTGGAAGTCGACGAATAATGGCAAGTCCGCAGCTACCCTTGGCCCTAAAGCTTGATACCGAGGCCACCTTCGATAATTTTTATACCCCCGAACGCCATCGGCTGTTGCTCAATCAGCTTAAACAGCAAGCGAGTGGCAGTGGCGAGAAGTTGATATATCTCTGCGGTAGCGGGGGCCGAAGTCATCTATTGCAGGCCTGTTGTCATCTGGCTGAAGCGGCGGGACGATACGCGCGCTATATTCCATTGGCGGAGCTCATTGATTTTGATCCTGAAGCATTATTAGAGGGGGCGGAATATTTAGATCTGCTGTGTTTTGATGATTTTCAGCTCATTGCAGGACGTGGTAACTGGGAGCGAGCTATTTTTAATTGCTATAACAAGATGCTGGCAACAGATGCCTGCTTATTAGTGTCGTCATCGGTCGCGCATTCGCAATTGGCGCTCGAATTACCTGATTTGCAGTCGCGCCTGCAGAGTTTAAGTAGTTATAGGCTGTCGGAATTGGATGAGTCGGAGCGGATGGCTGCATTGCAATTCAAGGCTAAAATGCGTGGGATACTCGTATCAGATGCGGTTGCTGAGTTTATTTATACCCGCTGTCAGCGGGATGCCAAGAGCTTGTTTGATTTACTGAATGTCTTGGACCACTTGAGTTTAATTGAACAGCGAAAGCTAACAATTCCGTTTATAAAGGAGGCAATGGATTGGTGAATTTAACTTAGACTATTGTTAATAGGTGTAAATCCGGCTATTTTTAGCCAGTGACAGGTAAGTTACTTGAATTTAGCGCCTCTTAGCAGCTGATATTACTGCTAAAACATTTTTTCAAATTGGTCAGCAAAATTACGGATAGCTTGGTAAAATTACACAAAATCAGACGTGCAAGCAGTGTCGTGCGTGTTATTCTGGTGGCATGACGTGCTTTCACGGCATGGTTAAAGGAATTTTAAAAATATTTGGGGGAGAGTTATGCGTAAAGTCCTATTAAGTGCTGCTATTGCTGCAGCGATTTGTCCTACATTGGCATCTGCTGCTGAAGAAGGTAAATGGTATTTAAACCCTGCCATTGGCGCCATGACTTACGATGATAGTCGTAACCTTGACGACGCCGTAGCGTATATTTTTGGTGCTGAGCGCAGATTCAATAAAGACTGGGGTCTTGAAATCCGTGGTTTTTGGAGTGAGCCCCACGATCACCGTCTTGGCGGTATCGACCAAGACGTGATGGGTACTACCCTCGACGTTTTGCGTTATTTTAGCAACGACTCAAGAGTGACACCTTATGTTGCTGGTGGTCTTGGTGTCGTTGAGTCTGATTTCGATAACGGTCGCTATGACGCGCACACCCAGATAATGGCTGGTGGCGGTCTACGTTACGCGATCGACAGTGTTTGGTCGGTACGTACAGATGCACGTTATGTGTATGGCACAGACAATGAAACTGGCGATGGCATCTTGTCTATCGGTTTAAGCTATGCCTTCGGTGGCACCTCTGCACCTGCACCTGCTCCTGCCCCCGTTGTTAGCGATTCAGACGGCGACGGTGTTGAAGACGGTGTTGATCAGTGCCCAGGTACACCAGCAGGCGTAGCAGTAGACGCCAAAGGTTGTGCCTTGGACAAAGACGGTGACGGCGTTCCTAACTACCGTGACAAGTGCCCAAATACTCCAGCGGGTCGTAAAGTCGACAAGTTTGGTTGTAAGTTTGTGCTCAAGAGCTCAGAAAGCGTTAAGTTAGAAATTAACTTCGCGAATAATTCTGACGCTATTCCTGTCGCTTACGCAACTGAGTTGAAAAAGGTTGCTGACTTCATGAATAAGTTCGGTGGCATAAGCACTGTTGTTGAAGGTCACGCTGATAGCAATGGCGCCGCAACTTACAACAAGCAGCTTTCTCAGCGTCGTGCTGATGCGGTTCGGAATGCCTTGATCCGTGATTACGGTATTGCTGGAAATCGCTTAAGCGCAGTAGGCTATGGCGAAGAGCGTCCAATAGCTGACAACAAGACATCAGCTGGTCGCAGTGCTAACCGTCGCGTTATCGCGGTTATGCAGGCAGAAGTTGTTGAGTAAACTTTGATTCACATGTGAGTCATTAGAAAGGGGCCTTCGGGCCCCTTTTTTTGTTCCTGTCTATTTGTCCTTTACCACTGTATCTCACGATCTTTTTCTCCTTCCTCGCTAAGCTGTCGCTGGATCATAACGCCAGTTTTTTCGCTTATTTCGCCTCTAAATGCCCACCATGCCTAAGTGGCATGGTTCTTGTAGCTCACAGGTCATGGAAGCCATAAACAGGTGTATTTTCACCATTATGGTGCGCTTATTAATAGCTCATCGTCAGGTGTCTGCTCTAATTTGGTGCTATGGGGCGGAGGGGGAATTAAATGATATTTGGCCGGAAAAATCGTAAGCCAATCACGATAGTAGATAAAAAAGTTGTGGACTGGAAATACGCGGTCTGCGGTTATTGCTCAACGGGCTGTTCCATAGAGGTCGGTATGAACGCGGTAGGTAAGCCTGTCGCGAGTAGGGGTAAGGGCAATGCTCCGGTCAATCAAGGTAAGTTATGTATAAAGGGCATTTTTGAACATGAATTAAGTGGTACTGCGGGCCGCGGTACAGAACCTCTAATGCGGCAAAAAATATATGACGATTTTCAGCCTAGCAGCTGGGACGCTGCGCTAGATAAAACGGCTGCAGAGTTTACCCGTATACAAGAAAAATATGGTCGTGACAGCATTGCGGTGGTGTCTACAGGGCAGTTATTAACTGAAGAGTTTTATACTTTGGGTAAGTTGGTGCGCGGTGTGATTGGCACTAATAACTACGACGGCAATACCACCTTGTGTATGGCATCTGCAGTGTCAGGGTATAAGCGCTCATTCGGCGCTGATGGCCCCCCTGGCTGCTACGACGATTTTGAAGACACCCACTGCCTTATGGCGTTTGGGTCGAATCTGCCAGAGCAACATCCCATCATTTATTGGCGTCTCAAAGAGGCCTTGGAAAAGCGCAAGTTCCCTGTAATTGTGATTGATCCACGGGTAACGATGTTTGCCCAGTTTGCCGATATACATCTCCCTATCACCCCAGGAACAGACTTAGTCTTACTGAACGCACTCGCTCATGTGATTTTGGCTGAAGGCCTGCAGGACGAGGCGTATATCGAAGCGCACTGTAACGGCTTTGAGGAATTAAAGGCCACCGTCGCTAAGTATGATCCGGTGACCGCCTCGCGTATTTGTGGCATTGACGCCGATATGATTAAAAATGTCGCGCGGATCTACGCCAAGGCGCCATCGGCGATGAGTATTTGGACCATGGGGATTAACCAGAGTACCCACGGCACCGACGGTGTTTGCGGTATTAATAATCTTAATTTAATTACCGGCAATATCGGTATTCCCGGCGGCACCAGCATGTCTATCACTGGTCAGGCGAATGCCATGGGTACTCGTGAATGGTCTTCCTGTTCCGGGCTACCTGGCTATCGCATGCTAGAGAAGCAAGAGCATCGAGATGAGGTGGCAAAGTTTTGGGGGGTAGATGCCGACTTCTTCCCCGCCAAGCGCGGGCTCCAGCAAACTGATATTTTCCCTGCTATTGAGTCCGGCGAGATTAAGGCCTTATGGATTGTGGCAACCAATCCATTGACCTCTATGCCCAATCAGCCACGCATCAAAAAGGCCCTAGAAAAACTCGAATTTATGGTGGTGCAAGACGGTTATAAAGACTGTGAAACCGTTAACTTTGCGCACGTTTATTTGCCTGGCGCGCTGTGGGGAGAAAAAGAGGGCGTGCAGACAAATACCGAGCGCCGGGTAAATTTAGTTCGCAAATTTGTTGAGCCACCGGGACAAGCTAAGCCTGATCACTGGGTCTTTACCGAACTGGCAAAGCGTTTTGAGCGCGGCCGGGCGATGACATTCCCCGAAACCACCTCAGACATATTCGACGAAATGAAGCTCCTGTCTAAGGGGGATAAGCGCAACTTAGATATTTCCGGCATGAGCCATGACTTGATTGAGGCACAGCGCGGAATTCAGTGGCCAATGCGCGAGGGAGAGAAAACCGGTAGTCCGCGACTTTACAGCGATGGGCTGTATCCCACTCCCAGTGGCAAGGCTAATTTGTTGGCGATGGATTATATCGAAGACAATGAAGTACCCGATGACAGCTACCCGTTCTGGCTAAATAGCGGACGGGTGGTTGAGCATTTTCACACCCGTACCAAGACCGGAAAAATTGGTAATTTAAATAAATTCAGTCCTACCCCGTATATGGAAATGAATCCAGATTCGGCGCGGGAGCAAGGTGTAAAACACCAAAGTTATGTGCGCTTAGTGTCCAAACGCGGCGACGCCGTTGTGATGGTCCAGCTTACTCAGCGGGTACCCCACAATATGGTGTTTATCCCCATGCACTATCACGACTGCGTCAACCGTCTGTCGCTGGGTTTACTCGACCCTTATTCGCGGCAGCCGGCCTTCAAGCAATGTGCGGTGCGCATTGAGAAAATAGATCAGAAGGAAGCCGGTCGCTTGAATGTGGAGCGTCGCGCGTATTGATTTGGGGCTGCGTTACTGGGGTCAGCTCAGTGGCGGCGGTAGGGAATAAGAGCGAAATAAGTCATAAAGAGCTAGCTTAGCTGATTGCTAGGCTACCCGATTAAGGGCAGTTATTATGTGGAAAGTAAGGGACGATGAACCGGCATACGCCTTTCTCAAAGAGTCGACCGCGCCGGAGGTAAACTATTACGAGGCACCAATAGACTTAATCGCTCGTACTGGCGGCGCACTGCCAGTCGATAGAGAAATGTTTATAAACGAAGAGCCTGGCGTGGGTGCAAACCCCAACCGTAATAAACAGCACGCGTTTCATTTTACCGCCGACAATTGCATTGGCTGTCATGCCTGCGAAGCGGCATGCAGCGAAAAGAACGACAACCCGGCGCACATCAGTTTTCGTTCCGTGGGTTATGTTGAGGGTGGCACATACCCAGATTTTAAGCGTATGAATATTTCAATGGCCTGCAACCACTGTGATGATCCGGTGTGTTTGAAAGGCTGCCCAACGGCCGCCTATACCAAACACGCTGAGTATGGGGCGGTTCTACAAGACCCAGATACCTGCTTTGGCTGCGGCTATTGCACCTGGGTTTGTCCTTATAATGCGCCCCAGCTAGACCCCATCAAGGGGCAGGTCTCTAAGTGCAATATGTGCGTCGACCGTCTAGAGGTGAATCTCAAGCCCGCCTGTGTGTCTGCCTGCTTGGGTAATGCACTGGATTTTGGGGTGGTTGATGATCTGCCTGACAATCGCGAGCAGGGTAAGACCAGTATTCCCGGCTTCCCGGACCCAGAAATCACTCAGCCTAATATTCGTTTCCAGCAGATTAAAAACATGCCGGATGAAGTAACACGTACCGACGGCATGTCAGTTAAATATCACAAGGGTGACGACGGTCAATACCGACCTGTGGTTGATCAGAAAAAAGGTGTTGAGAAAAAGTGGAGTCTAGCAAAGCTGAGTTCACGGGAAAATCCTTTGGTGATCTTCACCTTGGTTAGCCAAATCTCGCTAGGCGCATTTTTTATTGCGTTCTTGGGCGCCCAATTCGGTATTCAGAGTTTCTTGGCGTTACGTGACTCTGTCATGTATATCCCCCTCATGGCGATTACCGTCGGCTTGGCGGGTCTGGGCATGTTGGTGTCGGCAACACACTTGGGTAAGCCTTGGCGGTTTTACCGGGGGTTTAATAACCTTCGACACTCGCCGGTATGCCGAGAAGGCTTAGGTATGCTGCTTTATATGGTGTTTGCAGGCTTACATTTATTGCTGATGTTGCCAGCGAATGACATCTTTATAAGTGTGTTCGGTGATTGGGGACGCTTCGATGCCTTTGCGTCGGTATCCGCTTATTTGGCGCTGATCGCAGGCTCGGTCGGCCTTTACTATATGTATCGCTGCTACCGAATTCGCGCGCGGCCGTTCTGGGATCACTGGCAGACGGCGACGTCATTTTTAGGAACAGCCATAACGCTGGGAAGTATATTACTTGGGCTAGTGGGTATACCGACTCTCATGGTGCTTGGTGGTGATATTAATCAGCTATTTATTATTGTGCTTGGCGGAATTGTCATCGGCAGTGTGATGGAAGGGCTGGGATTATGGCGTCACGCGATTGCTATGGACACTGCGAATAATGAAGGCAGCGTGTCGCATTACATTCAGTGCACGGTGTTTGGAAAGAGCTATGTATTGCGAAACTGCCTGATCGCCGCGAATACCAGTGCAGCGCTATTGCTGTTATCGCTGGCGCCGAGCGCAATTAACTTGGGGCTGGCGCTATTGGTCTGTCTGTCAGTATTGCTAACAGCGCTGATTGGCCGCACGCTCTTTTATGTTCTCGTTATTCCTACCACCATGCCAGGAGCGTTTTTCTGGAAGAATAAAGATTTTGAAGAACACGCCCGTGATATTGGTTTGGCGAATATGCCGCAAGTCGGGGTGGTTGCACACGATCACTGATAGCGATCATATAGGAGTGTCGGGTTCATTGTTTGAGAGAGCATATGTGATTTAAGCGTAATCGCGTCTCGCTATAGTCGTGCCCTAAGCCTGCACCCCACTTAATGGGGTGCAATGGTGTTCAGCTTGACTCAGCGGCTCTATGTTGCAGCGACGGCTTAAGCTGGTCCAATCGATAAAGCCAAAATCATACTGAGTTCTGACAACGAGCGGCCACTTTCGCTGCGCATTTCATTGAAGGCGGCTTGTACCGCGGCTAGATCGCGCTTACTAGTGATCGTTGTTTTATCGACAATACCCTCGGCGCACAATGCTGTGCAGACATCGCGGCTGAGTATAAAAGTGTCTTTTCCCATAAACCGTAAAAAGTATTGCCCTGAGTTACCGCCCAGACGGTTGCCGTGTTTCTTGAGGTATGTCCATAATCCAACAATATCGTCCTCTGGCCAATCGGCTAAAAAGCGACCGAAACTGCCGAATTCACGCTGTACATCCAGAATGAATAGGGCGTTCTCCTGCACCGATTTCACTTTGGTTAAATTGCGCACTATGCGCGTATCAGTCGCCATATCTTCTATCTGTTCTGGTGATCTCGATGCCACCCAAATGGGAAGGAAATTATTGAATACGGTCTCAAAACCCTCCCACTTTAGGCTAATTATTCGCCACACAAAGCCGGCTCTAAATACGCAGGCTGTCATCTCTGCTAAGTAGCGGTCATCTTTAATCGCGATCAGTGCAGCTTTGTCTAAATTTGTTGGTAATCTTTCTTCAATGGCCATTATTGAGGCGTGTTGAATAATCGCTCGTTCTAGAAAGCGCTGGTAAAGCGATGGTGCGAGGGAAGTCTTGGCTTTAGAGCGGGTCATAGTCACTGGCCGTAATTAAGGTAAGGGTTGAGTTAAATGCCTAGATTATATCGCTGGGTCACGTCTTGAAGGTATAACATCGGCGTATATTGAATGTTGTCCTGCCCTAGCCAGCTCCATCCATTGTATATAGCTAATACAGACGGATGATAGGGCTGGCAATGCCGGCGGTTTATGATAGCCGGCTATTGAAGGGTTTTTTACGATAATTGATGACCTTTGGTTTTTGCCGCGGATCGAGCCTATCAAGGCCAAATAAGTTAGTGGGAATAAAAATAATGACAGTAGCAAAGTGGGATCATAGCGTTGATGTACTCGTCGTTGGTAGTGGTAACGGGGCTTTAACTGCCGCGCTGAGCTGCTACGAAATGGGCGTGAGTGATGTTCTCATCGTCGAGAAATCAGCCAAGATTGGCGGCACCAGTGCAACCTCTGGTGGCGGTGTATGGATACCCAATAACCGCTACGCCAAGGCAGCCGGGGCGAAAGATAGCTTTGCAGACGCTAAACAGTATTTGCTCAGCACCACGCCTGCGGGGGCGGTCTCTGAAGATATGGTTGATGCCTATCTGATCAACGGTCCCAAAATGATCGATTTTCTTCATGAGCGCAGCGATGTGCGCTATGAAACCCTAGAACACTACCCAGATTACTACACCGATATTGAAGGTTCGCGAACCGGTCATCGCTCAATGGAGCCAGAGCGATTTGACTCGTCTCTGCTAGGTGATGACGTCCAACGCCTGCGGCCAAGTCATCATATGATGCGGATGTTCAGCAAAATTTATTTTACCCAGGTCGAGGCCGCCCTATTGGTCTTGCAGGGACCGGGTTGGATAAAGCTAACAATGAAATTGGTCGCGCAATGGGCCTTTGACCTGGGGTGGTGGTTTCGTGGCAATGGTCTCAGCCGCCAAATATGTACCGGCGCGGCGGGCGTAGCCAGACTTTGGTATTCGCTTAAAAAGCGCAATGTGCCGATGTGGGCAAGCTCGCCCATGCAGGAGCTTATTACAGAGGACGGCCGCGTAGTGGGGGCCGTTGTCAGCCGCAATGGTAAATCCATGCGGATACAAGCTCGTAAAGGCGTCGTTTTGGCGGCAGGCGGGTTCGAGCGCAACCAGCAAATGCGTGAGCAATATTTGCCGGCGCCAACCAGCACTGACTGGAGCGGCGGGGTAGAGGGCAACACTGGCGATGCTATTCAGCAGGGCTTGGCCTTGGGTGCCGCTACGCGCTTGATGGATGGCGCTTGGTGGTGCACCACGGTATCTGTTCCCGGTGAGCCGGCGCCACGTTTAAGTATTATGGAAAAGTCTTATCCCGGTTCCTGTATTGTCAATTTACGCGGCGAGCGTTTTGCCAATGAGTCACAAAACTATATGGCCTTCCAAAAGGATCTGTATAAGCAGCATAGCGATGACGCGCCGTGCTCGCCCATGTATCAAATATTCGATGCACGCTTTCGCCGAGACTATATTGTTGGGCCGCTGATGACTGCGTCCCTAAAGCCGGACTGGACTATCCCCAAAGAATGGTTCGAAACCAAATTAGTGGGTAAAGCGGCCACCGTCCGCGAGCTGGCAGAACAGCTAGGTATCGACGCCGACAACCTAGAGACCACCGTTGCTAAAATGAACGGCTATGCTAAAACCGGTAAGGACGAAGATTTTCACCGCGGCGATTCTGCCTACGACCGTTACTACGGCGACCCGCGTTTTGAGCCTAACCCCTGCTTGGGAGCCATCGACGAGGCACCTTATTATGCCATGCGCCTAGAGGCCGGCGATTTTGGTACTCAGGGCGGATTGGCGACCAATCCCAATGCGCAAGTGCTGAAGGAAGATGGTAGCGCAATAGACGGCTTGTATGCTGTTGGTAATTGCAGTGCCGCAGTCTTGCCGACATACCCCGGACCGGGTGCGACCTTGGGGCCAGCAATGACCTTTGCATATCAGGCCGCTAAACACATTAGCGGATATCAAGACTAAGTAGATTTGAAATGTGAAACCAGTCCTTGCTAAGGCCCCTCCTCGGCAAGGACTGGTTTTTTATTGTGTATTTTTAATGTCATCAATAAACCTCTCTGTCATATAAGTTCCATTTTACTGCCATATAACTGTCAGTGTTTTGTCGCAATCCCTCTGTACTCTCAAGCGATTAATATTTCGCGTTTTATACTTGGAGGAAGGATGCAAATCAAAAAGACAGCCTTAGCTTGGGGCATCGCTATAGCGACTCCCTTGTTTCTTGTTGCTTGTGGCGGCGATGACGGCCGCGACGGTTTAGATGGTCAGTTAGGCAGTGCCGGTGCCAATGGCGCAGACGGTAGCGATGGTCTGAACAGTTTGATTCGTCAAACCAGCTTGCAGGCGGGTAACGCGCAGTGTTTCAGCGGTGGAGTCATGGTTGAATCAGGCCGCGATACTAATGCGGATGATGTTCTGGCGGACGGCGAAGTAACGGACACGTCTTATATCTGCGCACCAACCTTATTAAACGAAGCGAAAAACTTTAACCGTATTGCGGCATTCCCAGTTTGCTTTCAAGATGATGCCAACTGCGATTCCGACGATGAAACCTCAGCAGAAATTGTCGCTGCCAGCACCGACGGTATGACCTTGATTTACACCGACAGTCCCGCCAATCGCATTGGCTTTGTCGACATTGCCGATCCATCCAAACCATCGGTACTAGGCGTTTTAGGCTTGTCTGGTGAGCCCACGGCGGTTGCGGTGAAAGATGAATTCGCGTTGGTTGGGGTGAATACCTCTGCAGACTTCATTAATGTGTCAGGCACGTTAGACGTAATTAACATCGCGAGCCGCAGCGCAGTGCGCAGTATTGATGTTGGCGGTCAGCCAGATTCGGTTGCCGTGAGCCCAGATGGCAGCTACGCGGTTGTCGTCATTGAAAACGAACGCGACGAAGACCTTGGCAACGGCGCACCACCGCAATTACCCGCTGGTAATATTGTGATTGTAAATTTAAGCGGCGAGCCATCAACGTGGACAACACAAACGGTTGCCATTACCGGTTTGGCTGATTTATACCCAAGCGATCCAGAGCCTGAGTTTGTCGACATCAATAGCGACAATATTGCGCTAGTTTCACTGCAGGAAAACAACCACATTGTTTTAGTTAATTTAGTGGATGGCAGCATCGTAAATCACTTCAGCGCGGGTACGGTTGATCTCACGGGCATAGACGCTAATGAAGACGATATCATTTCCCAGAACCAATCATTAGATGCGGTCTTGCGTGAACCAGATGGCGTTAGCTGGTTGTCTACTGAATACTTTGTGACTGCTAACGAAGGTGATCTAGACGGCGGTAGCCGCAGCTTCAGCGTATTTAACACCGCCGGTGACGTGGTCTATGAAGCTGGCAACAGTTTAGATCAATTAACGGCACGCTATGGTCACTACCCCGAGGGTCGCTCTGAAAACAAAGGCAATGAGCCAGAGAATGCTGAGTTTGGCGTATTTGGAAGCGAGCGCTATTTGTTTGTAAACTCCGAGCGCGCAAGTGTGGTGTTTGTCTATGACGTTGCAGATTTCACCAAGCCAATGCTTAAGCAAGTACTCCCTGCTGGTGTTGCGCCGGAGGGTGCCTTGGCAATTCCATCTCGCAATCTCTTAGTGGTTGCCAGTGAGAAGGACAGTCGCGAAGATGTTATTCGCTCAACGCTGAATATCTACTACTACGGTAGTGCGCCCGCTGCTTACCCAACCGTGATTTCTGCAGATCGACTGGATGGCTCGCCTATCTCTTGGGGCGCTATATCTGGGCTGTCAGCAGACCCAGTTAATAGCAATCTGGTATACGCGGTGGATGACAGTTTTTACCAGAAGAACCGCATCTTCACTCTTGATGTGAGTCAGGAGCCCGCAGTGATTACCAAAGAAACCCACATCACTGACGGCAACGATATTTTGGCCGCACTGCCAGCTGGTGTGCTACCCGCGAGTGCGATCAATGCCGATAAGACCGTAAATATTGATCCAGAAGGTGTGGCTAAACTTGCTGATGGCAGTGTTTGGATAGCGTCGGAAGGCTCAGGCAACGCGGTTGATGGTCCGGTGAAAAGCATGAATCTGCTGATTAAAACTAATGCGGCAGGGCTTGTGCAGCAGGCGGTGACATTGCCACCCGCAGTGAATGCACTGCAGCGTAAAAACGGCTTTGAAGGTGTTAGCGAGTACCAGGGTAAATTGTATGTTGCCTTCCAGCGTGCCTGGGAAGGTGAAGCCAATGTGCGTATTGGTATTTATGATATTGGCTCAGCTAGCTGGTCGTTCTTATTCTATCCCCTTGATGCCGTAGAATCGCAAAATGGTGGCTGGGTTGGCTTATCCGAAATCACCTCAATTGGTGGCGGTGAGTTTTTAGTTATCGAGCGTGACAACCAAGGTGGACCAGATGCGGTAATCAAACGTTTGTATAAGTTTGATACCACTGGCTTAGCCGATGGCGCCATCGTAGGCAAGTCCCTGGTGCGTGATGTCATGCCAGATATGTTGGCGACCGGCGGTCTTGTTACTGAGAAGATAGAAGGTATTGCGCTGATGAAAAATGGCGACGTACTGATGGTGAACGATAATGACGGTGTTGATGATAGCAATGGTGAAACCCAGTTATTGAACCTGGGCGACATCCTCTAAATTTTCAAGCCGGTTAGTAAAAGCCCGCGCTTGCGCGGGTTTTTTTGTCGGCGATTCCCGTGTAGCCAAATCTAAGATTACTTTTTTGGCGATTTCGCTAAGGTAAAAAAGAACGTGCTGCCTTCGTTAATCTTTGAACTTACCCAAATCTTACCGCCATGAAGCGCGACGACTTTTTTACATTTTGAGAGACCAATGCCGCTGCCCGGGTAGTCGTCTTGTGAATGTAGTCGCTTAAAGATTAGAAAGACGTGCTCAAATTGTTTTGGATCTATGCCAATGCCGTTATCCGTGATTGAAAAAAGCCAATGATCATCTTCTTCTTTAGATGAAATTGTAATACACGGTGTCGTTTCTCGGTTTTTAAACTTAATAGCGTTGCTAATTAGGTTTAAAAAAAGCATACGTAACTCTGTTGGGAACGCAAGAATGACTGGTAGTGTGGCGCGGACTATTTTTACATTATTTTCTTTGATGACTACGCTTAAGTCGCTGAGGACGTCATCCAGTAAATCATTGCAGTCAACCGACATAAGTTCCGGCTCGCGACCAATTCGACTATATGACATTAGTCCCAGTACAAGGCATTGCATGCGTTCGGCGGCTTCGCTGATGTATTTTATCGAAGCGATAACATGGGGTTTATCTGGGTTGCTCCCAAGCTCATCTTTTAGTAGCTCCGTAAAGCTTGTCAGTGTTCGAAGTGGCTCCTGGAGGTCATGCGAAGCCGCGAATGCAAACTGTTCGAGTTCCGTGTTACTTTCTTTTAAGCGCTCTATATTTCGTTCTAATTCTAGAGATTTAGCTTGATACCCTTCGGTCATGTAGTTGGCTAGCTTCGTGGCGCGGCGGTTCGCATTACTTAAAATTATAAAAAGAAAAAATAGCATGGCATCGATAATAATACCGCAGACCAGTATAAATGTGGGTTGGTTATTACTTGTCTCATTTCTAAAGGCAGAGCTACTTCTGATAGTGATTAACCAACTCCTGCCGTAGACCTCTAGTGGAAAGGCTTGCTGAAATTGTGGTCCTTTTTCATAGCGCTTATCATTTTTGTGGTTTTCGTCATAGAGTAAGAAGCCGTCATCACTAATGGTGATCCCAACGTGTCGACGAGCTTTTTCAAGTGTGCCTTGCATTAGTTTATATACAATAAAGGGGGCGTATACCATGCCAGCGAATTGTTGTTGGCGTTTTTTTATTGCTAAGTCGCCATCTTCATATATGAGCTCAGAGTCGCTGTCATTCGTCGAATTGTAAAACGGTACGTAGAACAAAAATCCTGGCGTGCGCTCTTCGGATTGCACCAAATAAATAGGGGCAGTAATTTGTGCCTGACCACTATCTCGGGCTTTAAGCGCGGCCTTTAGACGATTACTTTCATGTGCGACATCTAAGCCGACGGCGTTAAGATTGTCGGCCATGGGCTCTATATATGTGATGGGGAAACGGTAGACGTTTTGATGTGCTGGATGAATGCGATAGTCGGGACGATCTTGTTGTTGTCTTCGTAGATAGTCTGGTAGTGCCGTATCGGGTACATTGAAAATAACACCAATACCATTTATACCTTTATATTTTTCCGGCAAGTGTAGTGCGCTGGAAAAACTTTGCCACTGCGAAAAATTAATTGTGTCTTCATGGGATTTAATAGTCGCAACACCTGACCATAAGGCATCTTCGTATTTTTGCAGGCGCTCAATTATTAATGTAATGACCTGTTCGGCTTCGCGATGGAATCGGTTTTCATTTTTTTCTTGGATTTGAATCTTTGAGTATTGCCAAACAGCAATGGTCATTAACAGGGATAGCGCAACAATTAACCAGTGAGCCCAATGTAGATTTCCCATAGTGAATGGTTTTTGTTGCTCCATCCGGTTGGTGGTCTTCTGGGCGTCCGAATGTGTCATATGCTATGCCGAATACATCGTGTTTCGATTGCTGAAAGTATGAACAATTGAGCTTTATTAATGCTGTAAGTGTTGCCTCCATAGGCTGGGGTGGCTATGGATAATTATACCTATGAGGGCTTGTATGGTGCGGGGAATGGTTGCGGTGCTTGCGGCCCAAGCCCGCGCATATTGCGGGCTTGGGCATCATACAGTTTAAGCCTCTGCTGCGGCTTTACCAGCCAGCCTACCAAAGTA
Source organism: Zhongshania sp. R06B22 (assembly GCF_040892595.1). Taxonomy (NCBI): domain Bacteria; kingdom Pseudomonadati; phylum Pseudomonadota; class Gammaproteobacteria; order Cellvibrionales; family Spongiibacteraceae; genus Zhongshania; species Zhongshania arctica. The sequence continues at coordinate 1,333,790 of NZ_JBFRYB010000001.1, forward strand.
AGTTACATCTCCCACCGACATGCCACTGGCGTAGCCCGCCGCGGTGCGCGGCAGACCGGCGGTTGTGCGCCCCGCTGCATATAGGCCACGTATAACCTTGCCCTCTGGGCTTAGCACCTCGCCTGTGGGCCGCGTGTCTAGGCCGCCTAAGGTAAAGAAGGGATAAAACGGTCCGCGACCGAGGGTGCAGTCCAGCGCAACATAGGGCGGTTTAATGGGCCTTAACCACGCTTCATGCTTATGGAAATACGGGTCCTTGCCATTTTCGGCGTGCTTATTATAGTTTGTGACGGTCTGTTCTAAGCTGGACTCCGGCAGAGCTAATTCCTGCTCTAATTCCTCAATACTATCGCCGGTGCCTGCAACCGTTGCCCCCAGATAACTCATTTTTTCGTAGTCGCCGTAACCTTCAACATCGGTAATAAAATAAACCCGAGAAGAATTTTTGTGAGCCATAAGGGCGTTGTAGCCAACACGGCCGTGGTAGCAGTCTTCATTGATGAAACGCTGTGCCTTGTCGTTTACGAGGATGCCGTAGGTCAGTGATGCCGGCGGATAATAAGGTAGGCTAACAAAACACTCGTGCATATTGGTGGTGCCCGCGCCAACACCCATGCCCATTAGAATGCCGCTGCCATTGTCGCCGGGATTGCCAATGGGAATTAAGCCGCAGTCAAAAGTCGGCGCGTATTTTCTTACCATTTCTTCATTCATGCAGAAGCCGCCAGCGCACAAAATAACGCCTTTGCGGGCCCGCACAGTTTTTTCCTGTTGATCAATTCTTACCACGACGCCTTCAACATCGCCGCTATCATTGGTAATGAGGGTAAGTGCGCGGCTGTCATAATGAATATCGACTCCACGTGCCACTACCGCCTCGGTGAGGATTTTCATTAGTAGGGGGCCGCCGTTATCACCCTCTATCTCAAGGTTGTGGCCGCGGGGTACGGGGGTGGCATGCTCGGTAAAGGGGTAGGCTTTTTCGTTGCCGGTGAACAATAGGCAGTCGTCGGTGAGCGCCATGATTGCGCGCTCTTTTAGCTCACTCATTTTGAATGGCACGCCATGCCCAGTCAGCCAGTTGTAGTGCGCAATGCTGTTTTCACAGTAGTGGCGAATTTTTTCCTCGTCAGCCTGATTGCCAAAACAGGCTTTCAGGTAGTTGATCATATTCTCGGTATCATCATGGTAGCCGCAGGCTTGTTGTACTGGCGTTCCGCCATTGCCGCCCATATAAATTTCAGCGCTTGATAGCGCCGTAGAGCCACCGCTGGCGCTTGCCACCTCAAAAATGCAGACCTTGCTGCCGGCGTCAGCTGCTTCGATGGCCGCAGACGCACCCGCGCCGCCAAAGCCGATAATGGCGATATCGGTCTCGATGTCCCACTGAGTGATGTCTTTACTATTGCGAGGCGCAGTGGCGATGGTTTTTTCGGTTTGACTCATGGTGGATCCTATTATTAGGTCTTATTAAAGCGGCAGTCAGGCAACTCTTTTCAAACGCTGAGCGGTGATTAATTTAGCAAGCCGCGTCGGGTATATAAAATTAATAAGAGTTGTTGAGACGATATTGCATCGTTTTAAGTCTTGTTATGCGTAATCTTATTTTAATTTATTTACGCATAGCATCCGTTAAACGGATTATGCCGTCTTAGCGGGGTCTGTTTTCCGGTGACTCTGGCCCTAGCAGGCGCTCACTGGGCGGCCCCCGCAATGTTGACGGTGAGTATTAGTGCCTGCAGGCAAGGCTGGTTATAATGCCCGCCATGAAGAAATACTCTTACTTAATTTGGAGCAGAGATTCCCTATGATCATCAAGCCTCGTGTGCGCGGATTTATGTGTGTCACAACCCACCCCGTTGGCTGTGAGGCCAATGTCAGTCAGCAGATTGACTACGTAAAAGCCCAAGGCGCTATCCCCAACGGTCCCAAGCGGGTATTGGTAATTGGTGCCTCCACGGGTTATGGATTGGCGTCGCGCATTACCGCTGCGTTTGGTGCGGGTGCGTCTACGCTGGGTATTTTCTTTGAAAAAGAAGGCACCGACAGAAAGCCAGCAACCGCCGGTTGGTATAATTCTGCGGCATTTCATAAATTCGCAGAAGCAGACGGTATTTATGCAAAAAGCATTAATGGCGATGCCTTCTCAGATGCGATTAAAGATAAGACCATTGCGGAGATCAAAGCAGACCTAGGCCAGATAGATTTAGTGGTTTACAGCTTGGCCTCTCCCCGTCGTCAGCATCCTAAAACCGGTGAAGTGTTTAACTCAACGCTCAAGCCCATCGGTAAAGATGTGACTCAGCGCGGCGTTAATACTGACAAAGAGACCATCGAGAACTTCACCCTAGTCGCGGCCAATGAAGACGAAATCAATAACACGGTCGCGGTCATGGGTGGTGAAGACTGGCAGATGTGGATAGATGCGCTCGATGATGCCGGCGTGCTAGCCGATGGCGCTAAAACCACTGCCTACACCTATTTGGGCGATAAGCTAACCTGGGATATTTATTGGCACGGCACTATTGGCGCGGCCAAAAAAGATCTCGACAAGCGCGTGATCAATATCCGCGAAAAACTTGCCCGCAGCGGCGGTGATGCTCGAGTTTCGGTGCTGAAAGCGGTTGTGACTCAGGCCAGCTCGGCGATTCCTGTTATGCCGCTGTATTTGGCTTTGTTGTTCCAAGCCATGAAAGCCGACGGCAGCCACGAAGGTTGTATTGAACAGGTCTATGGCTTGTTCAAAAACAGCCTCTACGGTGATGCGCCTATCAAGGATGATGAGGGTCGTTTACGTGCCGATGGTCTTGAAATGCGCCCCGAAATTCAAGCTGCGGTTGCTCAAATGTGGGATGAAGTAACGACTGAGAACCTGCTAGAAACCACCGATTTCGCTGGTTATAAGCGCGAGTTTCTGCGTTTATTCGGCTTTGAGATTGATGGTGTAGATTACGAGGCAGATGTCGATACTATCGTTGAAATCAAAAATATGGCTTAAGCCATTTGATTTCATAGGGTTTTACATACCCCCTCTAAAAAGGAAGCCTAGGCTTCCTTTTTTTACGCCTGAATCTAGGCCATTACACTCGCGAAGGATGCTTTTCTGGCGAAGAAAACCTCATCCGCTGAGTGAGCTTATAAATCGAAATAGTGATTGCCTAGAAGCCGCTTAAGTGCCCAATGAGCACTTGGCTAGGGTTTATCCAAGCGCCGGTGCTAGTGGCCAGCGCTGCCCGTGGCAATGGAGCAGGGCAGCAATCGTGCAAAGGCCTGTAATCATTTGCGAGACCCGTCCCGCTGCGCTAGAGTGTGGCGGTTTTTCACGTCGGTAAATCCATGTCTGTTACAGCCCGCCAAGAACTGCGAACTCAACTAAAATTGGCACTGCCAATTTTTGGCGGTCAGCTCGCGCAATCGGCAAATGGCTTTGTCGATACTGTCATGTCTGGCCGTGTCTCTGCGCTCGACTTGGCGGCGGTGGCTGTGGGCGCCAGTATTTGGGTGCCGGTGTTTCTGTTTATGACCGGTATGTTGATGAGCGCAACCTCGGTATTGGCCCGCCATGTTGGCGCCAATCAGTTAGAGCGTATTAATCCCCTGGTGCATCAGGTCATGGTGGTTGCCTTGGGGATCGGCATACTGTCTGTGGTGGTGCTTTGTAATACCGCGCCGCTGCTGATCTGGATGGATGTCGATCCCGAGATAAGACCCATGGTGGTCGATTATCTCTTTGGCTTGAGCTGGGGCATGCCGGCAATCGCTATCGTATTAGCCTTGCGCAGTTATACCGAAGCACTCAGCCACACCCGCCCCGTCCTTATTATTAGCGTGATCGGGCTGTTGGCGAATATTCCCATCAACTATGTGCTTATTTACGGCAAGCTCGGCATTCCGGCAATGGGTGGCGTGGGCTGCGGTTGGGCGACGGCTATCGTAATGTGGATTATGGCGATATTAATGCTGCTGTATGTGCACCGTCATCGTGTTTATCGCAATGCGCGGCTAAGCCTGCGTCCCCTTCACTGGGAGCCCAAAACAGTACTTTACTTATTGAAGCTTGGCTTTCCTGTCGGTCTCACTATTTTTTTCGAAGTGAGCGTATTTTGTATTATCGCCTTACTGATCAGCCAGTCCGGCGCTGTTATTGTTGCCGGTCATCAGCTCGCGCTAAATTTCACCTCGCTGGTCTTTATGTTGCCCTTGAGTTTTGCCTTGGCAGCTACCACCCGTGTTGGTCATGCTCGCGGGCGCCAAGACGAGGCGGGGCTTCGTATTGCCATTGCTACGGCCTTTAAAATCACCCTGGCAATCGGGGCGCTGACCGTCACCATGCTGGTGGCAGGCAGACATTGGATTCCGCTGATATACACCGACAATGCCGAAATCATCGCCTTGGCCAGTTATTTATTATTGTTTGCGGCTTTGTATCAAGTGTCCGATGCGATTCAGGTTACTGCAAATGGGGTCTTGCGTGGGTTTGAGGACACTAGCGTTCCTATGCTGCTAACACTATTTGCTTACTGGGGGGTTGGTTTGCCAATAGGCTATACCTTGGCGACCACTGACATACTTGTGGCGCCAATGGGCCCCAGTGGTTTTTGGCTGGGGCTGTTTGCGGGTCTTAGCTCCGCGGCGCTGTTGCTGACTTGGCGCCTGCGTTGGCGATTACTTCAGCCCCGCTACTAAAAGAATAGCCGTGGCTTGCCGCCGCTGGGGGGGTGGCCTGCTTATGGGTGGTGCGCTGTTCTTTCACCGCAAAGTCAGTGCTGACCGGCGGCGAGTAGTCCGACGACGCAGTGATAATTCGCCATTTTTCGCGCCAGCTTGGATTACTCAATAGCTCACTGCACACTTGGGCTACACCAGCTAAAGTGAGACGCAGCGGGTTTAAATGCAGTTCGGGTTGACCGCTCAAGCCAGCTCTTGGTGTCTTAGGGCTAAGCGAGCAATAGGTGCCAAAAATAATATCCCAAATAAACAGTGGTCCACCGCCGATATTCACTAAATTGACCGCGCCACTGCGGCCGCAATGCTCTGGCTCAGAAGAGTGGTGCATATAGTGGTAGACCCCGCCGCCAGAAATAAAACTCGCTAGTCGTATTAGGCGGTTGCGCGAAGCCATGCGGTATAGCGCGGTTTGGTGACCGAATATCTCAGGAATTAAAATTAGGCAATTATAGACAATGACTGCGGTGTAGAGCGGCTCGCTGCTAAACAGTTTAGTGCAGGCAGCAAACACTAGATTGTAGGGCAGTACCACAAATATAAACAAAGGCAGCGCGGTGAACACGGCCATCGTGGTGGACTGAATCAGCGCTGGGGTCATGTGATGCGGGCGATGAAACATCAACCACAAAAAGCGCTGGGTGTGGCCTAGGCGGTGAAACCAGTAGTGAAAAAAGCCGCTAATCACGGCGATAATAAGCACCGCAAGTGGCGCGGGCGCGTTCACCAGCGTGGGCACGTAATCCATCACGAGCTGGTGGGCAATTCTTACATTGTGATCCACCCAGTGCCAACCAATGGCAAAATCTAAACCGGATAAAAAGAACAAACCACCCAATGCTAAAAGCATCAGTGGTATCGCGAAGGTACTGAGCATATTGGTCAGAAAAAAGACCACAATCCATTTAATGGGATAGGGTTCACCCTCTTCCCGTTCGAACAGGAAATAGCCGCCGAGCATAGCAGCGAGTCTAAATAATATCGTGAAGCTCAGCAGGGCCATAAGCGCAAGCCACAGGCCGGGGTTGTTAGCATTTAGGTCGTTGAGGCTATTGAGTAGGGGCTGAAAGCTGACCTGATCGCCAAGGCCGGGGCCGAGATAGGGACCCAAGTGCAAAAGCTGTAAAAAGCCGATGCTATAGCTAATAGTAAATATGACCACCAAGGCACTGGCAAATATTCTATAGCGCTCGCTGATGTCGGGCACTTCTGAGTTAAAGGCAAGCTGCAAAAGCTTTTTCATCGGTATTGTCCGCGTGTCAGTACGTTATACACCGTTACTATCTTGGTGAAGAAATCCACTGACACACTATACCATATTTGAGTAGTAGTGGAATAATGTTGTCAATTTTGCGAACTGCCGCAACATTGCGATCAGTTGCGATGCCGCTTGCTTCTGCAGGCCTTCACTTTTACTCTGCAATTTACTGTATTTACGAGATTTGGTCTATGTTGCTTGCCGGTGTCTTAGAAACGCTTTTGCCGGGCGTACATCGTATTGTTGCCCCCAACCCCAGTGTGTTGACTGGGCCGGGCACCAATACCTATTTACTGGGAAACACACAAATAACCGTTCTTGATCCCGGCCCAGATATACCCGAGCACATTGCGGCAATTGAGGCCGGCATTGCGCAGTTAGGCGGTGAGCTGGTGCGTATCGTCACTACTCACACCCACCCCGACCATTCGCCGGCTACAGCCGCCTTACAGGCGCGGTATGCCGTGCCGGTCATTGGGGCGGTAATCGAAGACGACGGCCATCAAGACACCAGCTTTGCGCCAACTAGCTCCCTTGCCCACGATGATTGTTTTGATGTGGACGGCAGCGTGCTGCGGGCAATACATACCCCCGGTCATGTCGGTAATCACTTTTGTTTTTTGCATGAAGCCAGCGGCACGGTATTTACCGGCGATCATATAATGCAGGGGTCGACCGTGGTGATCATTCCGCCGGCGGGCGATATGGCGGACTACATCGCCTCGCTGCGCTTATTACTGGATTACCCACTAAGCTACCTAGCGCCGGGACATGGCACTTTAATTGACGCCCCGGTGAAGGAAGTAGAGCACTTAATTGCCCATCGCCAGTCTAGAGAAGACAAGGTGCGAGCGGCTTTGATACAAGTGAAGAAAGGCGATCTCGACGACTTGGTGGCGGTTGCCTACCAAGATGTCGACGCCGCCATCCATCCCATAGCCAAGTTGTCTCTTTGGGCGCATCTGCTTAAATTAGAGAAGGAATCCCTCGCCCAGCAGCACAATGGTCAGTGGGAGCTAGTGGCTTAGCGCATAATGGTTTTTTAAACTGCGGGGAAGTGTATCTATGCGTATCGGCGTTCCCATAGAAATTAAAGCGCAGGAGTATCGCGTTGGCTTAATCCCCTCCGCAGTAGCCGAGCTAGTGGCCGCCGGCCACACCGTATTTATTGAAAGCGGCGCCGGGCTGGGGTCTGGCTATAGTGATGATGACTATTTAGCCGTTGGCGCCCAGCTCTCCACGTCCATGGCGTCTTTATACACAGACGCGCAGCTCATTGTAAAAGTGAAAGAGCCACAATCAAGGGAAGTGTCCTTGCTGGGGCCTGCGCATCGCCTGTTTTGTTATTTACACCTTGCCCCCGATCCACAATTAACCACTGATTTAATCGCCAGTGGCGCCACCTGTATTGCCTATGAAACCATCACCGACGAACAGGGCCGGCTGCCCCTATTAAAACCCATGAGTGAAATCGCCGGACGCCTAAGCGTGCAGGCGGGGGCGCATTGCTTAGAAAAAGCTCAGGGTGGATCAGGGGTGCTGCTGGGCAGCGTGTCTGGCTTGGAGCCTGGGCATGTGTTGATATTTGGCGGCGGCGTTGTCGGCAGCAATGCGGCGGATGTCGCCTTGGGCATGGGGGCAAAGGTAACGATGATTGAGCCTTTTGCGGACAGGCGAGCGGCGCTGCGGGAGCAATTCAAATCTGCGCGGTTTGCAGCTCGGGATAATAAAGACTTGGATTTACGCGGTTTATTAGCTGATGTCGATATGGTCGTTGGCGCTGCCTTGGTGCCCGGTGCGGCGGCACCTAAATTACTTCGCGCCCAGGATTTATCGGCCTTGGCGCCGGGCTCGGTATTAGTTGACGTGGCGGTGGATCAAGGCGGATGTTTTGAGACCACAAAGCCAACCACCCATAGCCAGCCCACTTATATTCAAGAAGGCATCGTTCATTATTGCGTGGCTAATATTCCCAGTGCGGTCGCTAGAACCGCGAGTCAGGCCTTAAGTCAGGCGACCCTGCCATTCGTGCATTTATTGGCAAAAGATAATTTAAAAAATGAGTGCATGAATAATGCAAACTTAGCGGCCGGCATAAGTGTCGCCAAGGGTTTTTTAAGCTGCGCCGCCGTTGCCGGCGCGCAGCAGCGAGAGTTTAGTCCTTGGCAGCAAGTTTTATAGCGGCTTAGTGATTAGCGGCAGCAAGCACCTGCGCTCGCTGCCGAAGGGCTAGGGCAGTACTATCTACTTTTTAAAGAACTGATTAAATATCTGCTTCGCAGCCTCGCCTTTTTCGCCACCCATTTTCTTGTCGATAAACTCTTTGGCCTTTTCATCAACCTTATCTTTGGCTTTTTCTTTAGCGATGTCTTCAATAACCCTAAAGTCCGGCAGGCAGCTAGTGGCGCCCACTTTGTCGAAAGCCGCTCTGCAGCGAATGGGTATATCTCGGTTTAATAATTTGGTGTTATTAATTTTACAGGCCATCGCATCTTGGTCTGCTTGCGCCAAGCGGCTATTAATGACCACGTCAAAAGTATCATCATTCAAATTAATCTTGCCGTTGCCGCTCAATGCCAGTTTGCTAACCCCGGAATTTAATTTCTCGATACGGGCAATGCCATCCTTAATAACTATTTTAGTAACCGTGTCGCTTAGGTCGCTATACAGTGGCCATGCGGTGGGGTCGAAGGTCTCCTGCTGGAATCTAGCAACCAACTGACAAAATGCCTTTTCAATATTCATATTGCTAAGGCGCAATTTTTGCGCGCTAAGATCAATATTGCCGTCTAGATGCTTTTTCAAGCTTGCGACGCTATTGCCGTTGGTACTTAAATTAAAGCTCACATCGCTTATCCCAGATAGCTCTTCAATCGCAGCAGCGTCTTTCAATACTTTGCCCAGGGGCAGCTGCGTGCTATTGCCGCGAATAAGCATTCTGGCTTCTTTGGGCCGCGTGTCGAGCTGGGCATCCACCTTGAAGGGGCTGTCGTAAACCATGCCGCTAAGTGGGCTGACAGAGCTTACGCCACCTTTCGCGATGAGCTGCAGCAGAATATTTTTAAAGGGCAATTTGTTTGCTGTTAAGTCGCCGATCTGTAATTTAGCATCTACGTCCAGGGCGTTGAGCATCTCTCTGGGCAGCGGTATTTCTGTATCGGCTGACGCGGTAGCAGCGGGCTCAGTTTTAGTTTTTGTAGCAGCTTTGTTGTCTACCGGTGGCGCGGGTGGAAGATAGTGATCGACATTAATTTTGTCGATATTCAAGGCAAGCTTAACGGCTTGGCCTTTATCGAGATTAACGCTGGCATTACCTTTAATAGTGCTTTGGTCTAGGGTGCTTTGCAGCTCAGAAATCACAATACGTTTGTCATTGCCTGTTACTGACACCATCGCGCCAACTTTACTCAGTGCGCTGGGCTCCGCCATCACCGGCAGTTCAATGCCCAGCGAATCTGCGATTTTCTTGAGATTTGTTGTCGCCAAATTCAGTTTGGCTTGGTAGTCCAGCGGACTGAGCGTTGCGCTAAAATTCCCTGTTAAGTTTAGCGCTTCGCCGCCAAGGCTGGTCTTAAAGTCCAAATCCCGCGCTTTAATAACATTGAGTTTTTCGTCAATACTTAAAGCCGTCGATAAACTTAAGCTACTGGCAATGGGCTTTTGGCTGGCGCTGCCATAGCTTAGCTCACCGTTAATGGTCACCACGCTGGCCTCGCCACCGGGTTTAATACCGCCGTCAAAGGTGAGCGAGCTGATTTCTATATTAGTGCCGTCTTTGGCCGCATACGCTAGGCTGGTATCAGAAATCCTTAGTGCGGGTACTGACCAAACTAGAGCGTCGGCGATATCCACTTCGGCGTCTACTTGTACCTTAGTTTTTAGCGATGCGGTGGCGAGTTCATTTTTGTGATCAATACTTAGCGCCAGTGTGCCGTCGCCGATAATGAACTGGTTTATAGCCTCATTGATGGTGATATTGGAATTGAATTTGACGCTGCCGCTGAGTGATTGGCTGGGGTCTTTAAACACGACCTCGGTGTCTAAATTTAGCGGAAAGGCGGTATTGTTGAGCTGGATGTTTTCGCCGCTCAGGGATAGGCCTTTTAATTCAATATATTGGCCGGTTTTCTTGTCGCTATAAGTGATTTGGCTATCGCTTAAATTCAACTTGGCAATGGCAAGTTGCAGGGCTTCGCCGCTCTCTGCTGTTTGCTCTGGCTGTTTGGCAGTGCTGTCAGTCTGCTTGCCAATCTTGCTCCAGTTGCCGACGCCGTTTTCATCGACCAGCAAAGATGCCTTCACGCCGCCGAGACTAATGCCCTGCACGATAATATCTTTGTTCAATAAAGGCATTAGCGCCACCGACAATTGGGCGCTATCAAAACTCATTAATTCGGCTTCATCAGGGGTGGCCACACTGGCGCCATTGATGACAATTTGAATATTGGGGAAGATCTGCCAAGACAGGTCGCCATCTAAGCGCAGGATTAGACCTTGCTCCGCCGCCAGCTTTTCAATGTCGTCTTTAAATATATTGGGATCTATCCAAAACGCGAGCGATACGCCGGCGAGTATGACAACAAGAACCACGCTGACAATCGTGATGGCAAAATATTTAATGACACGGCCCATTGGCTTCTCCACGTAAAAAATGGCATTCCATTAGCGGCGGCACTGCAAGGCGTGCAGTTTCGCGCTTGGTCTTTTATAGCATAGTAGTTTGACAGGTTTAGGGAACTTAGTTCGACTTTATGCGAAAACCCAGTCTGAATTGGGTCTGGGAGAAAGATAGCAGAGCAAGAATCGGGTGGTATTGATTGTTGCCAGGCCGCACAATTCTAGCCATTGAAATATCGAAGCTTGGAAGGCTATGAGTACAGTGATCGCACAGCAGCAAAACTACCAGCGCATCGCCCAGGCTATTCGCTATTTAAGTGCGAAGCAGCAAAAGCAGCCAAGCTTGGCCGAGCTAGCCGCTCATGTGGGAGTGAGTGAATTCCATTTGCAGCGTATTTTTACCGAATGGGTGGGGCTGTCACCCAAGCAATTTCTGCAGTTTCTCACCAAAGAGAACGCCAAGCGTTTACTGCGCAGCAATTCAGTGATGGAGGCAGCCCTTGCCTGCGGTTTGAGCGGTAGCAGCCGCCTGCACGACTTAATGATTAAGACTGAGCGCGTCACGCCCGGTGAATATCGCCGCATGGGTGCGGGCTTGCAGATTCGTTACGGCAGTTGCCCATCGCTATTTGGCTACTGCTTTATTGCGGTAAATCATCGCGGCCTGTGTAAATTGGCCTTCTTTGATGATGCTGATGACGAGGCCAGCTTACTTCTTGAGCTACAGCAGGAGTGGGCCGCAGCGGAGCTGATACGTGATGACAGTCGGGCGACGGCGCTCTACGAACAAGTCTTTGGGGCAGTGTCTAAATCCCCGAGTTCATCGCAAGGCCTATTTCAAGCCCCATCTCACTCTGTGGTGGTGTTGCTCAAAGGCAGTGAGTTCCAAATGCAGGTTTGGCAGGCCTTGATGGCCATTCCCCTCGGCGAAGTGTGTTCCTATCAGCAGTTGGCGGAGTCCATGGGCATGCCGTCTTCGGCGCGGGCAGTGGCCTCAGCAATAGCCCGCAACAATATTGCCTATCTCATTCCCTGCCACCGAGTTATTCGTGGCACTGGCGAATTTAGTGAGTACCGCTGGGGCGCTGACCGCAAAAGAGCAATGCTCCTACATGAGCATTCTATGGGTAGCTAAGGGCTTATTTTTTCGTTACGCGTAATTATTAATGCAGATTACTACGCATTTCGCTTGTTGTGTTGCCTGCGAACTTCTAAACTTAGGTCCATCAATAAACGCTGCTATTAATAAATGTGCCCACTAGGATTGCCCGTCTTATGTTATTGGAACCGTCTGCTTTATTCCCCGATATGCCCCTGACTTTGCCGCGTCTGATTGGCTGGGCAGCCCAGCAATTTGGTGCCAAGGCGGCTATTCGCGAAATGGGCCGTGATATTTCCTATGCCCAGTTAAACGATTTGCGTCGGCAGGCCGCCAAGGCCTTCTGCGCCATTGACGTCAAGCACGGTGACCGGGTTTCTATATGGGCGCCAAACATGGCGGAGTGGATTGTTGCGGCGGCAGGCCTGCAATCCCTTGGTGCCATTCTGGTGCCCTTAAATACCCGCTTACAAGAAAATGAAGCGGCAGATATTTTGCGCCGAGCAGGCGTTAAGGTCTTGCTGACCACCGCTGAATTTGAAGCCGCCGCGCCCTTAGTTGATAAAGACTTACCCAACTTGATACACCGGATTCTACTACCGTCGGCAGACCTAGCGGCAGCCGATGAAGCGCGAAGCTGGCAGAGTTTTCTCAGTCACGGCGATCTGGTCGATGACGCCAAGTTTATTGCCACCGAGCGGGCAGTTAATCCTCACGATAGCGCTGATATGTTGTTTACATCTGGCACCACAGGCAAAGCCAAAGGCGTGCTGTGTAGCCACGAACAGAATATTCGTGTCTTTCAAAGCTGGAGCGCCACAGTGGGGCTGCGCAGCGACGACAATTATTTAATTATTAATCCCTTCTTTCACTCCTTTGGATACAAGGCGGGTTGGCTGGCGGCAATTATCTGCGGCGCGACCATTTTGCCAATGGCGAAATTCGACAAACAGTCAGTGATGGAAACCATTGAGCGCGAAAAAGTCACCATGCTGCCGGGCGCGCCGTCTTTATATGAAATGCTATTGTCCGATGACAGCCGCCACAACTACGATCTTTCCAGTCTGCGCCTTGGCGTCACCGGCGCCGCGTCCGTGCCGGTTCAGCTGGTGCGAGATATGCGCGACAAACTCGGTTTTGAAACCGTGGTTACCGCCTATGGCCTGACCGAATCCTGCGGCGTGGTGAGTATTTGCCGTCCCGATGACGAGGCCGAAATTATCGCCTCTACCTCTGGCCGCGCCATTGATGGTGTGGAGTTAAAATGTGCCGACGCCAAGACTGGCGTTGAAGTTGAACTTGGCACCGAGGGCGAGGTGTGGGTGCGCGGTTACAATGTCATGCAGGGCTATTTTGATATGCCCGAAGCCACTGCAGAGGCCATCACCGCCGACGGTTGGTTAAAAACCGGCGACATCGGTGTAATGGATGCAGCGGGTTATCTTAAAATTACCGACCGTTTAAAAGATATGTACATCATGAACGGCGAAAATGTCTATCCCGCCGAAATTGAAAAAGTCCTCTACGGATTGGCGGGGGTGGCTCAGGTCGCGGTTATTGGTGTGCCCAAAGCGCCTCAAGGCGAAGTGGGCATGGCCTTTGTTGTCAGCAAGGCTGGCAGCAATATTGATGAAGCCGCAGTGCGAGACTTCTGTGCCAATCAACTAGCGGCCTACAAAGTCCCGTTTTATGTGACATTTCTTGATGCCTTGCCGCTCAACGCCTCAGGCAAAGTACTGAAAACCGAGCTTAAAGCCACGGCCTTAAAAACAGTTTCTTAAAAACACTGGGAGCGTTAGCTAATAAGCGCCTCTCATTAAAATTTATTGGTGACGCCGCCTAGGCGACCCGTCTAGACGACATAGTCGGAGCATGCATGACAGATTATAGCGATGGTGATCATCTCCGCCCGGCACCGTCACAACATATGGATGAGGTAGACCATCGCATCGTGGCGCATTTGCGTCGTGATGGCCGTATGCCTTTCAAGGCCCTAGCAACCGAGCTGGGGCTAACCGAAGCCACCGTGCGCGCGCGGGTGCGTCGTCTAGAAGAGGGCGATAGCCTGCGGGTAGTGGCAGTCACAGATTATGAAGCCGTTGGTTACACCATGATGGTAGCGGTGGGTATTCAGGTTGAGGGTCGGCCTGCAGATGTGGTTGCAGAAGATTTGGCAAAGTTCGATGAAGTGTTTTCGGTGTGTCAGGTGGTAGGCACCCTAGATATTGAAACCCTCTCGGTCGCTCGCGACCAAGAGCATTTGTCTGAATTATTAGCGCGCCTAGGCAGTGTGCCGGGGGTGAGAAAGTTAGAGCCATCCATCGCCCTAGACGTCTTAAAAAATCAGCCGAACTGGGTGCCTTTTGGCCACGATGCATAAGCCATCAAAATAGCGTAACGAGTGTATAGGGAATACCGCAGTGGCAAAAAAACAGCTAGATGACCAAGACCGCAATATCTTAGAGGGCTTGGCCAAAGACGCCCGCATTAGTAATCGCAAAATTGCCGCTGACTTGGGCATCACCGAAGGCACGGTGCGCAGTCGCATTAAACGCATGGAAAGCGAAGGTCAGGTTCGTATTACTGCCATGACCAATATCGCGCGTTTACGCAATCCAACCCTCGCCTATATATGGGTAGAAGTTGAGCGCAGCGCCCAGTGCGATGACGTTGCCCAGCAGCTTGCGGCGGTGCCAGAGATTGGCTTTGTCGGCAAAATGCTAGGCCGCTACGATATTCTCGCCATCACCTTAGTACAAGACAATGCCGAGTTGGCGCGCTTTCTTCACAGCAAAATTACCGGCTTGGCAGGGGTGCGCCGTACCGAGTGTTCACTGGGTGTCAATTTTGTGAAGCACGACTACCGCATGAGTCGTATTGTTGATGCCTAACTGCTACCTTTAAAAAAATATAATAATTAGCCTGCAAAGAGACTAGCTATGAGCCCATTAGAATTGCGCGGCGTCGCCAAAATCATCGTTTTGGCGATCAGTGTTTTGCTTGTGTCCAGCTGCGGTGGTAGCAATGGATCTAGCAGCAGAAACAATACTGAAGTTGCTTCGCCCAATGGCGATCTATTAGAGACCGGCTTGCAAGGGCAGGTGCCCTTGGCAGATCAATTGAGTGGTCGCGCCGCGCAGGGCTATCGCAAAGGTCTGCGTCTGGTGGGTGAAAACACCATCTTAGATCGCGGCGCTAATTTCTCCATGGCGTGGCTTGATGACTGCGCTTATGTCACCACCACCTCGCCGGGACAAATTTTTGGGCCGGCCTCGTCGCCCTATATCGACCCCCAGTTCAGCGCCCTCAATGGCATGGCGGTCATAGACGCTTCCGACCCTAAGAACCCAAAGTTAATCGATATTTTACAAAGCCCGGCCATGATCGCCCCGCATGAATCCATACAAGCCAACCAAGCGCGGCGCATCATTGTGGCCACCCGCGGTGGCGGCACCGCATTAGACGTTTACGACGCCACAGATTGCCGCAAGCCGGTATTAACGGCGTCGGTAAATATTGGTCTCGGTATCACGTTGCCGCCGCTTCCAGATCTACCCGGTGGCATTGGCAGCATTGATCAGGGTTTGGCGTTTATGGGCCACGCCATGTGTATCACCAATGATGGTTTAACGGCCTACGCCACCAGTTCGGCGCAGAGCAATGCCGTTATTGATTTGACCGACTTAGAAGACCCCAAATTAATTCAGCTTTATTCGCCGGCCTCCCACGACTGTGGTTTAAATCCCGAGGGAACTCGCCTATATCAAGCTAATTTTGGTTTTGTCTCGCTGGGTTTGGGGCTGCCCAATGGGCCTGCAGTGGGTCAAAACGGCTTGATGATTTTAGATGTCAGCGGCTTTCAAGATCGCAGCACGCCGCCATCACCCCTGCTTTTTGGCACCCAGCCACCGTTGGTTGGATTTCTAGGGTGGACCAATATTCTCGATGGCGAGGCGCCAACGGCGGGGTCCCATACCGCGCGGTGGTTTAAAAATGGCGGCCGCACCTATGTTTATTCCAGCGACGAATGGCCAACGGCGGGAGTCTGTCCCTGGGCGCATAGCCGAATTATTGATATTACCGACGAGACCAATCCTGTAAAAGTGTCGGATATTATTCTCGATGTGAATAAATTAGAAAACTGTTTAGAAACTGAAATCGACATCGCCAATTACTCTGCTCACTACGTCGGCTTCGACGACGTCAATAACGCCACAACGCTATTTATGAGCTACTACACCGGCGGCTTGCGGGTGTGGGATATTCGCGATCCCGCCAATCCCTTCGAGATCGCTTACTGGCATCCTGCGCCAAACCCAAATACCCCCACGGTGTTTTTGTCGGAGGGCTTCGGCAGCTCTGGCGACCGCTGGGACGCAGTGGCCACTTACATTCGCTATCGTCCAGAAACCGGCCATATATGGTTGGCAGCTTACAGTGCGGGTTTTCAAATTTTAGAATTTACCGACAGTGCAGGGCCATCAGCGCCTAAACCCACCGGGCCTTAAAGGCGAATCAGAGTCGCTCATGGGGTTTAAGCGCGCTATAAAAAAGCCGGCTAGCAAAGCGTATTTACCCTGGCTGCTGGGCATGGCTTTAGCCGCCTTTGCACTGCCGGTCTGGTCGCATTCCTTTGGCACGCTTTATACCTTGCCGGTGCCTTTCTGGTTATATGCATGGGGTTGCTCTGCGGCCTTGCTGCTATCTTTTTTACTGGTCGCTTGGTTCGCGCAGCAGCCTAGCCCTAGTCAGAGCGCATCGTCTCCTGCGCAAAGTCATCACGGCAAGCGTCTCTTGGTATTGCCTGCTGTCCTAATCTCAGTATTGCGAGTCCTCAGTATAAGCGCGCTTCTGCTGTGTATTGCCACCGGCTTGTGGGGCACCGCCAATGCCTATCTAAATTTCAATATGACCTTTTTCTGGATCATATTTGTCTTAGGTTTTGCGTATTTCAGTGCCTTAGTGGGTGATCTATATCCCCTTATAAATCCCTGGCATATGCTGGTGCGCGGCGTGGCGCGGGTTCTTAAAATTGATTTCTCGGGGCGCATTAGCTACCCGCAAGCCCTTGGCTATTGGCCGGCCCTATTGCTGTATATGGCGTTTATCTGGCTTGAACTGTTTGGCGGCGGTGGCCCTAAAGAACTTTCCTACGCCCTAATAGCCTACGGCGTCTTCAATGTCTTGGCGGCGTGGTTGCTGGGCAGTGAGGCGTGGTTTAAACAGGGCGAATTTTTTGGGGTGTTATTCGCGCTGATATCCAAAATGGCAGCCGTCTCAATTCAGCCCCGTGGCGAACACGGTCAATATTCTCATTTGGTATTGCGGCCGCCGTTCTCAGGCCTGCAGCGCGGCCGAGCTTCTTCTTTGAGTGAGTTGTTGTTTGTGCTCTTTCTGCTGTCATCAACGGCATTTGATGGCCTGCACCAGACCAATATATGGGCAAGCTTTTTTTGGCAAGATATCGCCGGACTATACCGCGAATACACCAGCCAAAATATTGTGCAGGCCTACCCGGTATTAAAAACCATGCACGCCGCGTTTGAAGCCAGCACGCTGTTTTTGTCGCCACTATTTTATCTTGCCGTATTCTTTATCTTTTTAGCGCTGGTGCGACGGCTAACAAAATTCCAAGGCACGCTGCAAACCTTGGCCCTGCAGTTTAGTTATTCACTGCTGCCCATCGCCTTGGTCTACCACATTACCCATTACTACACGCTAATCAGTAGTCAGGGAGTGATGATCTTTAGGCTGGTTTCAGATCCCTTTGGGCTGGGCTGGAATCTGTTTAACACCGCGCATTGGCGGCCCAATTCTGTCACCCCTAATATGGACTGGGTTTGGCATACCCAAGTGGGGCTAATCCTTTTTGGTCATGTGGTGAGCGTGTATTTAGCGCATAAAGAGGCGCAAGCGCTGTTTAGCCGGCGCCGACAGGCGACCCTGAGCCAATTGCCGATGCTAGTGTTAATGATCATCTTTACCTGCTTTGGTTTGTGGATATTGGCGCAGCCGGTTACGGCGACGCGATTGTAGAAAGCGTTTACGTTTATTGATTCACCGAAAAGTTCGCGAAGAGTTGTAATCATATATTGGCTAAAAACCTTAGATATAGACTGTGTTCCCGTCCATTCAAACGGAGTGAGTGGCAGCTTCATTATCACTAATCCCTTGCCGACTTGCTTAATTCATTGCTATTTAGATATATAGGCATATGATCAGGTGAAAGGAAGTTCGCTAGAAGTAAAAGGATTTTAATTTCGTTTTCCGGTGTTCGCTAAATGCGATGCAGCCGCCTCATTAAATCCCCTTATTTTTTTAATTCATGCTGAAGCCCATATTTTTGATATTGGGATCAAAGTGATATATGGCCTGAGCGTTTGAATAAACTGCTGGGCAATCAAAGGATAGATTATGAGCTCCAATTCGCTGATCGTCTCGAATTATTGCGCCTGTTTTATTGATCTTTTGGGTCAAAAGGATGCACTCAAAGGACAGTCTGTAATGCCGGAATTGATCGACGATCAGAAAAAGGCGGAGTTCCAAAGTATGGTCATGAAATCTGTTGGAGCTATTACGCGACTCCAGCAACATGCGGAATTTTTTAGAAGGGCATCGGATGAGACGGAGAGCATAAGGGGCGAGCTTGCTCCGGCGGACCAGCTTCTCTATGACGAAATGTCGGTTTTAAAAGCTAAACAACAGCGCTGGTCAGACGGTTTAGTTTTTTACCAATCTTTGAATACCAAGACGTCTAAGTGCCCAATGAACGCTGTGCTAGATATATTCATGCTCGCAGGCAGCCTGTGTATGCTTGGTCTTGTTGATAAGCAGCCGATTAGGGGCGCAGTAGAAACCTCGTGGGGCGTAGAACTTCATGAGAGTGAGCTTTATGGAGCTGTTGTAGCGAATAGTTATGTTCTGGAGAGCTCCGTGGCGCAGTATCCCAGAATTGTGATTGGTGAACATACTATGAGCTATTTAAGAGCTCACCTTGAGCACACCCCTGATCCCGCTGATAAATTAGACATCTACAACCGGAATTTAGCAGTGAAGTGTTTGAACATGACCGCTATCGATCAAGATGGCTACAATATACTCAATTATCTGGGCGCAGAGTTCAAAAGTAGCGTTTTTCGTGAAGAGAGCAAAAGTCTTTATGATGATGCTTATGTATACATCTGTGATCAGTATGAGCTTCACAAGGAAAATAAAAACAGTACGCTCGCATTACGTTACTCATGGCTCAAAGGATATTTTCATCAACACCGAGATATTCATGTCTAACCATGCCAGGCACAGCGACGCCTTTTTCGTTCCGGCTTCGCCTCCACTACAAAACCGCGCATGCTGGCGGCGTTATAAATATCACGCCGTTGTACCACTTCTTGCAATAGAGATGGTGTGGAATTAGTATACAAGGATTGCCTAGCGATTATGGGGGAGACCCCATCGGAATGTGAGTCACATTCTGCCTTAATTTTTTAGCTTTCTGGCGTTACTTCCAAAATCGGAAGACGCTAGTCAGCGTCTTCCGA
This sequence comes from Zhongshania sp. R06B22, assembly GCF_040892595.1. Classification (NCBI taxonomy): domain Bacteria; kingdom Pseudomonadati; phylum Pseudomonadota; class Gammaproteobacteria; order Cellvibrionales; family Spongiibacteraceae; genus Zhongshania; species Zhongshania arctica. The sequence continues at coordinate 1,353,027 of NZ_JBFRYB010000001.1, forward strand.
TTTTGGAAGTAACGCATGCTCTAAGTAGGCAATAAATTTAATGCTAAATGAGATAAAGACGAAAAAATTAATTCATAAAAGAGTTGATGCTCTTCAGAGAGCAATAAACAATTCGCGTGTTTACCTCCCTTCAGATATATCGAAGTTTATTTTCCTTTGTGGTGCCAATAAGAACTCTAAAGAAATATCTGAAAGAAGAAAGGCTTTAATAGAGTTTTCTAAGGTTAACTTGCCTCATACCCATTTTTTTCTGGCTGAAAGAATGTTTTCTAATCTCAAAGATGAGGGTCACAAAGGGAATATTTTGGATGTCGAAAATCTCATATCCGATTTTTCTGATTATATATTAATAATTCTTGAAAGTCCTAGCGCGTTTACAGAGCTTGGAGCTTTCTCTCACGATAAATTAAGAGAAAAGCTTGTTGTAATAAACGATTTGGCATTCAAAAAAGAAGAATCATTTATTAATCTTGGTCCAATTAAAGCGATAGAAGAGAAATCGGGTAAAGAAAGAGTTGTGTATTACAAAATGAGCGATGATGGGGTTTATAACCGAGATGCCATAGGTGACACATTCCATCAGATATATGAGTTATTTAAAGAGCCAATCAAATCTACTGGTAAGGCGGTAGATCTCATTAGTTTAAACCCTTCAAAAAAGTTTGATAAACAATCGGCAATGTTTATCCATGATCTTATTTATCTTTCAGGGCCTATACTACACAAAGAGATAATTGAGCTTTTAAAGCTCCTTTTTGGAAAAGATAACTACAACAAAGTTACTCACCTATTGGCAATATTATCCTCATTTGAATCGATAGAGAGGAATGCGAAAGGACTTTACAGAAGTAAGCTAAACGAAACCTACTATGATTTTAGGTTTGATATATCAAAATACATATCAACCTTTAGAAATTATACGTTGAAGGAATATCCAGAGAGGCTATATGCATATTAAAGAAGCTATAGCTGCTGATCTATCAATACCCGATAGCCTAATTGAAGAAGCTATTAGCGTAGCACGAGCGCATGTAAAAATATTCCATATAAAGAAAAGGTCAGGTGGCACAAGAGAAATTTTCCATCCATCAAAAAAATTAAAAACTATCCAGTATTGGTTGATTTACAGTGTTTTTAGCCACATGTCTGTGCATGAAGCGTCGATGGCTTACCGAGATGGCATATCGATACTTCATAATGCGAGAAAGCACCGTTCTAGTAGGTTTTTCCTAAAGATGGACCTCAAGGATTTCTTCCCAAGTATATCCTATAATGACTTCATTCCGATTCTGAGGCGGTGGCACGATCAGACCAAGCCCGAATGGGTATTAGATAAAGATGCCGAGAATTTAATAAAAACTGTGTGTTTTTATAAAAATGATTGTCTCGCGATTGGATATCCCAGCTCACCTATAATTAGTAATATTGTTATGAGTGATTTCGATTTTAAGGTTTCAGCTCTAATAGCTGACGAAAAATATGGAAAGGTTATCTACACAAGATACGCAGATGATCTTGTGTTATCCACTGACAAGAAGGGAGCATGTTCTCATCTCAAAGTAGAATTGGGTGAATTAATTAAGAGTACGATGTCCCCAAAAATTACCGTTAACGATGATAAAACAAAGTTGGGTAGTAGTACTGGAGGGTCAGCTTCAGTAACAGGGTTGAAAGTGTGTGCTAATGGTCATATTACAATTTACAAAAAGCAAAAAGATCACATTAGACTGCTTCTAAGTCTATACAGTAAGGGAGCCCTTAATCCGGAAGAAGAAAAGTCTTTGGTAGGGCATCTCAGCTATTGTCATTATGTTGCTCCAGAATTCTATACTAAGGTGTCTAAAAAATACTTTAAAGAAATTTATGATTTACGCGCAAAAGATTTATAACAATTAAAGGCATTCGGGCGCAGCTAAGTTGCGCTGGGTGTTGAGGCTATAGGAAAATATATCGAATTCCACTCCTTATTTTTGCCCATTCCCTTATTGCCAATACCGGTCCACATTTGCGAACGTCTTAGCCTTGCCCCCTAAAACACCACCCAAACTGGATTCTGCTGGTCGCTCAATCCGCCTAAATACGGGCGTTCAACAAACTATCCTGCTCATTTTTTAAGGGATCGGTTTCTACCTCCGCATGCAGTGTAAAGGGCAAGCTGCGGTGCAGACCGGCTTTGCCGAGATGGATTGCCGCTTCTTGCTAACGTTTTATCGGCGCAATGCTGCGGCCACTGACGATGGCTTTTTCAATGTTATAGGCTTGTAGTGCGGTCAGTTCCATTGGTGAGTACTTTCCGAGTAATTGTTGTCCACATATCCATAGCAATGATGCATCGCATATTGGCTGTGACGTGGTATTGCGTGCTGCCACGGTTCTTGGGCCATGAGCGACTTTATGGTTAATGGCCTGGCAATAAAAGAGTCGCCTTACTGAATACACATTTGCACTGTATGGCGATTAACTTTAGCTTTGCGGTCGCAGGCAGGAAATATCTAATTTTGGAGTCATTATGGAAAACGCCCCACAGGAATCAGAGCAGCCGCTTGAGTACGCCGGATTTTGGATTCGGGTATTTGCATCAATCATCGATACCTTCCTCTTTGGTCTGTTAATACTGCCTATTCTTGCCCTGACCATGGGCGATGCGCAGTGGTCGTCTGTTGAGGGCGAGGGCATGCATATGTCCACCATGTCTTTCCAGACCATGCAGGTGCCGGGTGGTATGAATATGGTGTTGAACTATATTTTACCGGCCATTGTGGTGCTGCTGTTTTGGGCCTACAAATCTGCGACCCCCGGCAAGTTAATACTCAAGCTGCGCATTGTAGATGCCAAAACCGGCGAGAAACCCTCAACGGCGCAGTGGCTGCTACGTTATCTTGGCTACTACCTGTCAGGGGTGGTGTTTATGTTGGGCTTTATTTGGGTTGGCTTTGACCGCCGCAAGCAGGGCTGGCACGACAAGATTGCAAGAACAGTGGTGATTAGTGATAAAGATAAAGAACCGGTGCGCTTTGGTGATTGATATTGGCTTGGCCAAATCCCAGCATTTTATTATTCCGCTAGCAGCTATACTCCTGGTGTTACATTCCGTAGTTCAAAAATAAAGGAATAGCTTTATGAAGAGCCATACTCGAAAACTTGCCCTTGTTACGGTGGCGCTGTTTCTTGCTGCTGGCGTTTCCTTCGCCGATAAGCCTGACTCGCCGGGTAATAGCGGTAAGAACAAAGCCAAGCATCACCAAGAGCAGGGTGCTAAAGAAAAACACGGTGAGTCTTCGCAGCGCTACTTCAGCGATGACCGCTATTCCCGGATTAAAAGCTACTATTCACAGCATCGTGAGACGGGTCACTGCCCTCCAGGCTTGGCTAAAAAGAATAATGGTTGTCAGGCGCCGGGCCAGGCTAAGAAATGGCAAAAAGGCCAGTCACTGCCCTCTGATGTTGTTTATTACGATTTACCTGGCGCACTTCTGCATGAACTTGGCCGAACTCCTGAGGGCCAAAAGATGGTTCGGGTGGGTACAGACGTACTGTTGGTTAGTATCGCCACGGGCGTGGTCATTGATGTATTAGAAGATCTCTTCTGAGTGTTAGCTAAGCAGTAGATCTAAGTTTGGGCGCGCGCTGCAGGCGTCGCCCAACAACTCCCCGTTTCAGACTCCTATAATCTTATCTAAGCTCGATTCTTAATCTAAGCCCGCGCTCGCGACGTAATAGCTGCTTTAGGTTTTAAGGTCTGAGCTATGGAGCTGTCGAAAGCAGACGAATCACGTGTCATCGAGATGGCCTGGGAAGATAGAACTCCCTTTGAGGCTATCGAAGTTGAATATGGCTTAAACGAGCAGCAAGTGATTATGTTTATGAGGCGAAGCCTGAAAATATCTAGCTTTAAGCTTTGGCGTAAACGAATGCATGGCCGTCAAACAAAGCATGGCAGTCTTCGAGACCCGGCGGTTTCAAGAGGGTATTGCTCAACTCAGTATAAGCATCGCTAGCGTTAAAAAAGCGCTGATTTCTTCATTCGCCGATTGGCACAGTTGCAATGCCTCAGTCGGGCTGATTGTCTATTTGAGTGCTCGCGCCCGAGCGGCGGCATTTTTGGGAGCAATAGAGCACTTCATCCCATACTTTGGCCCATTTCTTTCGCCACACAAACGGCCGAGCGCAGCTCACACAAATCTTCGTCGGCAAGTTGGATTTTTTGACCATTTTCATTTGCAAAAATCTCGGCGACTGCCGACCTCATGCTCGGATTTTAACCAGGCCCGATAGCTGCCTGCTTTGAGGGTGTTGCCCGGTAATCGTTTCACTGGCTTTTCGCGCAATCTATAAAGCTACTCAATATTGGCAAAGGACGCGCGATACGACACTGCCACTGTTTTCACGGCGTCTTTGGGCTTACAAATTAAATTTGTAGTCGGCTTTCACGGCCTGCTCAACAACCATCTCGGTAGCCTTCGCGGCGATCTTGCCCCCCTTGGTACTGTTACCAGCAATCTCCTTACCAAAGGATAGCTTAAAGGGTTCTGGCCAGGCTTCAGAATCCCAAGCCTTGCTGCGCTTAAAGGCTTTTGCACAATGGAAAAAGCACTCCTTGATTGTGACCTGAATTAGCAGCAGTGCCGGTTTGCCATTCGCCTTGAGCTGCTGGCTCAGGGTGTCGTCTGTGAACAGCTCGGCACTGCCGTTTACCCTGAGGGTTTCTTCCGTGCCGGGGATGAGAAAGATCAATCCAATTTGGCCGGTTTGCAAAATATTGCTATGGCCGTGCAGTAATTTATTGCCGGGTCTGTCGGGGATAATCAAAGTGTGTTGATCGACGATGCTTATCAAGCCCGGCGCATCACCTTTTGGTGAAACAGTGGCGCCACCCTGGCTTCCATAACTAGCAATAAAGAATAAGGGCGAGCGATTGATAAAATCTTGTGCGCGGTCACTCAAGTGGTCGTAAATTTTTTGTTGAGTCATCGCATGGGGCTTGCCCAGCAAGGCTCGAAGTTCTTCTTCGCTTGTTATTTTTTTCATTGTCATTCGCCAAAATGATGTTGGCCGACCACATAAAAAGGACGGACCGTTAACTTTGTAGAATGAACTATACGACTTTTTGCAAAGCTTTAGGAAGGTCTTGAGCTAGCCATAGCCCCAAAATTACGGCGCTTGCGCACTAAGGGCAGGCGGGGGGCTGGGGTTTATATACCGTCGTCGGCTGAATCCTGCTTGAGTTTAAGGCCCACTAATGAGATTTCCCCATTCTTGGTTTCCTTAACCGTAAGTTTAATTTTGGGGAAGGTCAGGGCGTCCCCAACGACGGGCCGACCATTAAACTTTTGGGTGATGTGCTCGCCTACGGTGAGGTGTTTTATATCGTCTGGAACATCAAAGCCATAGAGAACGGCAAGATCGCCCAATGCACTGTTGGCGCGAATCGAAAAGTCACCAAAGTAGCGTGACGATAGTTCTGACGGCAGCCGTGAAATAGACGGTGAAAATATCTCGGCCAATTTCTCAGCAATGCCGGTGGTGGCAATAATAACGACTTGATCGCTCTCTTCTAGGGTCTTGTCCTCATTTGAGCTGAGGGGTATTTCGTCGCGGATAAGCGCCACTAAGTGCGCGCTGTCAGGTAAGGCCAGCGTGGCAAGGGATTTTCCTATGACGCTGCTGCCGGCTACCACCTGATAGACCACCAGGTCTTTATGGGGGTTGCTGGGTAAGTGGGTACTTCTAAACCCCGCTAGTTTTAGCGCCACTGGCAAGTCTACTTTTAACCAACGGGCCATCGGCGCGATGGTCCAGCCTTGGATAACCAGCGAGGTGAGAACCACGAAAAACACCAGCTCAAAGAATATGTGGGCGTTCTCTAAGCCCGCTAGCGAGGGGAATAGCGCGAGAATGATAGGCACTGCGCCACGCAGACCGCACCAGCTTACGAAGACTTGATCTCGCCAGGGAAACCGAAACGGGATTAGGGCTAATGCAACCGCGATGGGTCTTGCGATGAAGATCAATACACCGGCGACAATGAGTGCGGGAATGATGATTGGCGGTAGCAGGCTGGGCGTGACCAATAGCCCCAGCATTAAAAACATACCAATCTGACTCAGCCAGGCGATGCCGTCGTGAAAGCGTCGAATGTCGTTCATATACAAAAACGATGTGGTGCCGGTCATGACCCCGGCGATGTAGACCGCGAGAAAGCCGCTGCCACCAATAAAGCTGGTGCCGCCAAACAGGGTGAGGGCGGCGGCAAAGACCATTAGCGGATACAGCGAGACGGGCAGGGTTACTTTTTTGAGGGCGGCGGGAATAATATAGCCGCCGAGCAGACCCAAAATCAGACCTAGGCCCATTTGCTGGATTAGCTCTGCGAACAGTAGCCAGCCCCCCAAGCCTTTGGGGCTGCTGAGTGCTTCAACCAGTGTAATGGTGAGGAAGATAGCCATGGGGTCGTTGGACCCAGATTCTATTTCTAGGGTGGCACCGGTACGATCTTTTAAGTTCAGGCCCGCATTTTTAATTAGACCAAAAACCGCTGCGGCGTCGGTAGAGCCTACGATAGCCCCAATCAGTAAACCTTCTTGCCATGGTAAATCCAGAACGTAACTCGCTGCTGCGCCGGTGATTCCGGCTGTGATGATTACACCCACGGTCGCTAAAGATAGGGCCGGGCGCAAACTCTGGCGAAAGGTCTCCATGCGGGCGCCAAGGCCGCCATCAAATATGATAATGGCGAGTGCTAGGTTGCCAATGAGGAAGGCGGTGTTGATATCGTTAAATTGAATGCCGCCGATGCCGTCCTCGCCCGCTAGCATGCCGAGTAGCAGAAAGATCAGTAACAGGGGTGCGCCTAGGCGGCGGGACACGATGCTGGCAAACACTGCAAAGAGAAACAGGACGGCACCGATAAAAACAAATTGGTATGTTTGCTCAATCATCTTTGTGCCAAGTGCTCGTTCGTGGGGTTGAATATGAATTTGGATGTCAGTGCGGATATGGCAAGCGAATACGTGATGCTGCGTAATCTAAGACTATGCTGAGGAGTATATCCCATTAGCGACGTTTTCAGCATTTTCTAGCTACTGCCCCAGCTATCTTAGCGAGCCTAAGTGCATTCCCGCAAAAAACCTCAGAAGCCCCTTAATACTGCCGGTTTAGACAAAGTGGCGGCGAGCCCTAGGCCTGCGTGTCTATTGGGGAGAATATCCTAATCCAAACGGCTTAATGCGTAGTGCTTGGTGACGATAATTAATGTTTTGCATAATATATTGGTGTTATATTTACGTATATCGTAATTCCGGTGTGTTGGCGACGACCTTTTGGGCAGCCCGCGCACCGCTCTAGTTGTGAAAACCCAAGGAGCGCTCGTGAACAAGCAAATGAGTTTGCAGGAGATTGTCGGTCAGTTAAGTGACGGCATGACAATTGGTATTGGTGGTTGGGGGCCGCGTCGTAAGCCGATGGCGCTGATCCGCGCGATTCTTCAGTCTGATTTAAAGGATTTGACCATTGTTGCCTATGGCGGCGCGGATGTGGGCATGCTGTGCGCTGCTGGCAAGGTTCGAAAGTTGGTGTTTGCCTTTGTGTCGCTAGACTTTATTCCGCTGGAGCCTTATTTCCGTGCAGCCCGCCAGAGTGGCTCGCTAGAGGTGATGGAAATTGATGAAGGCATGATGCTGCTGGGCTTGCGCGCTGCAGCTTGGGGTTGCCCGTTTATTCCCACCAAGATCGGTTTGGGTACTGACCTGATCAAGTTAAACCCCGATCTTAAAGTGATAGACAGTCCCTATGACGAGAAAGAGTGGGTGGCGATGCCGGCCCTAAAACTCGACGCGGCGCTGGTACATGTTGATCGCGCCGATGTGCGCGGTGTATGCCAAATCAAAGCCCCAGATCATCACATGGATGACTGGTTTGTGCGTGCGGCAGCCAAAACCTATGTGACCTGTGAAGAGATTGTTGAGGCGTCTGCGTTTGCAGATCCGCTTGAGGCTCGTTCGGTCTTTTGGGAGCGCAACTTTACTACTGGCGTCGCCTTGGTACCGGGTGGTGCACATCCTTCATCGTGCAGCCCTAATTACGGTTTTGATATTCCGCATTTCCAGGAATACAACGCCTCAGCCAAGGAGGGTGGTTTTGCCGCCTACTTTGACAAATATATCAAAGACAGCAGCGAAGAAGAGTATCAGGCCAAGGTTGGCGGTCTGGATGCGATTCGTAAATTGCCACAGCCCGTTTATTAATCGTCTAACAGGTAATTAGGAGAATTGATTATGAGTACACCTGCAAGCGATTATAGTTTGGCAGAATTAATGATTTGCGCGAATGCCGCAGCCTACGAACACGACGGCGAAGTACTGGTGACTGGTATTGGCGTGCTGCAGCGGCTCGCTGCTAGCTTGGCGATGCTTACCACCAATCCCGGCATTATGATGACTGATTCAGAGGCGTGGATTTTGTCGACGCCAAACCCGATTGGTAAGCGTCCCGCCGACTTTGTGCAAATGAACGAAAACTGGATGGGCTTTAGCCGTATTTTCGATAACGTCTGGAGTGGACGCCGCCATCTTACCGGTGGACCTACCCAGATTGACCGTTTCGGTCAGGCCAATATTTCTGCGCTGGGCGGCGACTACAACAAGCCCAAAGTACAAATGTTGGGCATGCGGGGCTTCCCCGGCAATTCAATCTGCCATGCTAATAGCTATATGGTGCCTATGCATAGCAGCCGTGTGTTTATCGAGGCTGAATGCGATGTGGTATGCACCATCGGTTTCAACCCCGAGCGTCTGCCTAAGGGCTATACCTTCGACGAAATTGATCTGCGCTGTATCTACACCAATTTGGGTGTGTTTGATTTTAATGGCCCAAATCACCAAATGCAGATTGTAAGCCTGCACCCCGGCGTGACCGTGGATGAAGTGGTATCTAATACCGGCTTCGAGGTGCATGTGCCTGATTCGATTGCGACAACCGCAGCGCCGACTGAAGAGCAACTGACTATTATTCGTCAGATGGATCCACATAATTTGCGCAGCAAACAGTTAAAAGATAACCCACCGGGCGTGCGTGCTTAATCCGGAACAAGGCGAAAAACACACTATGTCTAATCTGCTAGAGACACGTATTACGCGCTTATTGGGTTGCCGCTATCCGGTGATCCAAACGGCCATGGGCTGGGTGGCTGATCCCACTTTGGTTGCCGGCACCGGTAATGCGGGTGGCTTCGGTTTTTTGGCGGGGGCAACCATTCCCCCAGCGGAGATGGAAGCCGATATTCTCAAGGTGAAGTCGCTGACTGACGCCAACTTCGGCGTCAATTTTCATATGTATCAGCCCAATGCCGCTGAGATTGTCGATCTAGTGATTAAGCACAAGGTGAAGGCGGTCAGTTATTCGCGTTCGCCTGGCAAAGACATGGTCTCTAAATTAAAAGATGCCGGTGTGGTGTGTATGCCAACTATCGGGCTGCCCAAGCACGCGATTAAAGCCGTGGAAATGGGCGCCGATGCAGTCACCGTGCAAGGCGGCGAGGGCGGTGGTCACACTGGCTCGGTGCCAACGACCTTATTGTTGCCACAGGTGGTCGATGCGGTAGGCGCGCAGGTGCCGGTATTGGGCGCAGGTGGTTTTAAAGATGGGCGCGGCTTGATTGCGGCCATGGCCTTTGGCGCTGATGGCATTGCCATGGGTACGCGCTTTTTGCTGACCAAAGAAAGTCCGGTGCCAGAAGCCACCAAGCAGCGTTATTTAGATTGTAAAAATCCCGGTGAAATAATTGTCACCCGAGCGCTGGATGGTATTCAGCAGCGCATGATTTTAAATCGCTTTTTAGGTGAGCTAGAGCGGGCTGGCGGTTTGAAGAAATTGTTAATTGCACTGCGCAATGGTCTCGCCTTTCGCAAATTTACCGGCGCCAGTATTTTCGGTTTGCTGCAGTCGGCCTTGGCCATGAGTAAAGACGGCGAGCTGACTCCGGCACAGGCGATTATGTCGGCGAACGCACCGATGATTATTCAAAAAGCGATGGTAGATGGTCGCCCTGATGATGGCGTATTGCCCTCGGGTCAGGTTGCCGGTGTTATCGATACCTTATTAAGTTGTGAAGAATTAATTAGCGGTCTGGTTGCCGAGGCCGAAGCCCAATTACAGCGTTTACAAGCGCAGGGGAAATAATAATGACTCAGCCATTTTCCACCCGAATTGATAGCGGCATTGCCGAAATGATTTTTAACCATCCGCCAGTGAATGCGTTTAATAGCGCCGGTTGGATAGCGATTGCCGCTGAGCTAAATGCCCTGGGTGAAAACCCCGACGTGCGCGCCATTATTATCGCCGCAGAAGGCCGTGGTTTTTGTGCCGGTGTTGATATTAAAGAGCTTGCCGCCAACAGCGCGATGATCACCCGAGTAAACAAAGGTAATTACGATACCTTTAAAGCGATTCATCGCAATCCCAAGCCGGTAATTGTAGCCGTGCACGGTTTTGTATTGGGCGGCGGTATTGGTATTAGCGGCGCGGCAGATGTCTTGGTGGCGTCGGAGTGTGCGACCTTCGCAGTGCCTGAAGTAGACCGCGGTGCAATGGGCGGCGGCGCGCATTTGCAGCGCATGTTCCCGGTTCAAAAAGTGCGCTATATGTATTTCACTGGCGAGCCCATCGATGCTCAAGAAGCCTACCGTCTTGGCGCTGTAGAGAAAGTGGTGCCCCGCGATCAGCTATTAGATACCGCCCGTGATATCGCACGCAAAATTGCCATCAAATCTCCGCGTATGGTGCAGCTTGCCAAAGAAGCGCTTAACGGCATTGAAGACGGCAACCTAGAAGACAAATATCGCTGGGAGCAGGGCTTTACTCAAGAGGCCTATGCCGATCCTGATTCGCAAGAAGCCAAGACTGCTTTTGTTGAAAAACGCGACGCCAAATTTTAAAAAATTCGGAAGACATCATGCAACTGGAATACACCGAACAACAAAACGCCTTCCGCGCCGAAGTGCGCAGCTGGCTACAGGCCAATGTGCCTGCTGAGCCGCTGCAGTCATTCGATACCGAAAAGGGTTTTCAGCAGCATCGCGAGTGGGAAGCCAAACTCTACGAAGGCCGCTGGGGCATGATTACCTGGCCTGAAGAAATGGGCGGTCGCGGTGCAGACTTGCTGCAATGGCTGATTTTTGAAGAAGAATATTATGCGGCGCGCGCGCCACTGCGGGTAAACCAAAACGGCATATTCTTGCTTGGTCCCACGCTGATGGAGTACGGCAGCGACGAGCAGAAGAAACGCTTTTTAAACGGTATGGCCACAGGCAAAGATATTTGGTGTCAGGGCTGGTCCGAGCCAAATGCCGGTTCAGATATGGCGGCTATTCGCTCAACGGCAACACTGAGTGAAGACGGTAGCCACTACGTAATCAACGGCCAGAAAACCTGGTCTACCCGCGCGGTGTGGGCTGACTGGTGCTTCGGTATGTTCCGCACCGATCCTGACTCACAGCGTCACAAGGGGCTGACTTTTATCTTAGTGCCACTGGAGTCAGAAGGCATTACCGTTCGCCCGATTCCCCAGTTAGATGGCTTGCCCGGTTTTGCCGAAATCTTTTTCGACAACGTTAAAGTGCCTGTCGACTGCCGCTTAGGTGGCGAAGGCGAAGGCTGGGGCGTGGCTATGGCCACTGCCGGATTTGAACGCGGCTTAATGCTGCGCTCACCGGCGCGTTTCCAAGAAACTGCTAAACGTCTTGTTAATTTGTATAAAGCCAATCAAGAAAGCGCAGACCAAGATCCCGCCGTGCGCGACGCGGTATTACGGGCCTATTTAGATGCTGAGGCCTATGCGCTCACCACCTATCAAACAGCCTGTCGTTTAATACAGGGCGGCAAGATTGGCGCAGAGGCATCGACCAATAAAATATTTTGGTCTGAACTCGATCAGCAGATGCATGGCTTGGGTTTGAAAATTTTAGGAGCGCGAGCAGAGCTATTAGCTCATGCCCCAGATGCCGGCGAAGTAGGTACTTGGCTAGATGGTTGGTTGTTCTCGCAGTCCGGACCGATTTACGCCGGAACGAATGAGATACAGCGCAACATCATTGCCGAGCGGCTTTTAGGCATGCCGCGCAAATGATCTTTAAGCGCAGCGATCTTTTTTGCACGCTGGCTGCGTTTAAAAAGTGCTCGGTTGGTCACGTATTAAATATACGCTCCTGCCCTGCGCGCATTTTTGCCTTGCCAGCGCACAAAAATCTGTGCTGCTGTAATGAGCTGAAATAATTTTTATTTATATGTGAGCAACTCGGAGAAAAGTGCATTCGCTTCGCTCACATGGATACCCGATCAAGTCGGGTATGACGAGGGTGGAGGGTAAGGAGTGGGGAGCGGTGGATTGCAGTCTCCACCAACCGTCATCCCCGCGTACAAGGTGAATTGCGGAGCAAGAGAAGGCAGCCTGGGCTGGGCGGGGAGCCATGTGCCGTTGGCTGGTTTAGTAAGGCCTAAGAATTGATATTAAACACAAGTAAGCAGAAAAATTTTAGCGGCGAGTAAACAAGAGCCCAAAAGGTGAACGGATGGATTTTACATTTAGCGAAGATCAATTGTTGTTTCAAGAATCAGTGCGAGATTTTCTGATTAATGAAGTCACGCCGGCAACCATTCGCGCTGCATGGCAGACCGAGTCTGGACGCAGCGATGCTTTATGGCAGCAGTTCGTTGAGATGGGCTTGACCGGTATTACGGTGCCCGAGGCCTTTGGTGGCTTGGGTATGAATGAATTGGATTTTGTTCTGCTGGCGCAAGAGGCCGGCTACGTTGCTCTGGCTGAGCCGCTGGTGCACAGCGCCTTGGTCGCGGTGCCAGTCATCGCTAATTGTGGCAATGCAGAATTTGCAGCCCAGTGGCTTCCAAAAATTGCGGCGGGGGAAGCCAAGGCGGTTGTTGGTTTAGAGATAAATGGCTTGGTTGAAGATGCTCATATCGCCGATGTTTTGATCCTTGAGAAAGACGGCGCGGTGTATGCCCTTGAATCGAATGCGGTAGAGCTGCGCCACAACGAGTCCATCGATCTTGGCCGCAAGTTATTTGCAGTTGAGTTTAATACTGACGCGGCGCTCAAGTTGGCCGATGGCCAGCAGGCGAGAGACTTGATCGAGTTCGCTTTAAATCGCGGTGCTTTGGCAGCAGCGGCTCAGGCCTTGGGTGTGAGCCAAAGGATGATTGATCTGTCTGTGCAATACACCTCAGATCGCAAACAGTTTGGGGTGGCGATTGGCAGTTTTCAGGCGGTTAAACACCATATGGCCAATATTGCCTACAAACTGGAATACGCGAAAACCCCGGTTTATCGCGCCGCCTACGCTTTGGCGAATGGCCTGAAGACGGCGTCACACAACGTAAGCCACGCTAAAGTTGTGGCCTGCGAAGTCGCTGACTTTGCCGCAAAAAATAGTATTCAGGTGCATGGCGCAATGGGTTACACCTGGGAAGTGGATCTACATATTTTTATGAAGCGTGCTTGGGCACTAAATAACAATTACGGCACTGCGGGCTTTCACAAGCAGCGCGTAGCAGAATTTGTATTCTCAGATAACGCCCAACTAGGCGCCGGCAATACTTTTGCGGCTTAATTTTTTATATAAAACGTAATACGAAGACAGAGAGAAGACCATGGCAGAAGCATATATCGTAGACGCAATTCGCAGTCCTACCGGTCGTCGCAAAGGCGGTCTTGCCCATGTACACGGCGCCGACCTAGGCGCGCATGTATTGAATGCTATCGTTGAGCGCAACGGCATTCCAGACAATGAATACGATGATGTTATTTTCGGCTGTGTTGATACGGTTGGTCCCTTGGCCGGCGATATTGCTCGCAGCGCTTGGTTGGCAGCTGGATTGTCACAGGAAGTGCCCGGCACCACTATTGACCGTCAATGTGGTTCTTCGCAGCAGGCGGTGCATTTTGCGGCCCAGGCAATTATGTCGGGTTGTATGGATGTGGTTGTTGCCGGCGGCGTGCAAACCATGACCCAGATTCCTATTTCATCGGCCATGACTTTAGCTGCGCCCTTGGGATTCACCGACCCGTTCTCTGGTTCAACGGGATGGGTTGAGCGTTACGGCGCTGCGCCACCGACGCAGTTTAACTCGGCACAGATGATTGCTGATAAGTGGAATTTGTCCCGCAAAGACTTGGAATTATTTTCCTATGAGTCGCATCAGCGTGCCTTGAAAGCAATCGCCGAGGGTCGTTTCGATCGCGAAATTATTCCCTTTGGCGGTGTGACCATGGACGAGACGCCGCGCAATTCTAGTTTAGAGAAAATGGCAGAATTAAATTATTTATTCGGCTGCGACAAAGTGACGGCGGCGGTATCTAGCCAAACCTGCGACGCATCTAGCGCGGTATTGGTGGTCAGTGAAGCAGCCTTAAAACGCTATGATTTAACGCCACGGGCACGCATTCATCACATGAGTGTGCGGGCCGATGATCCTATCTGGATGCTAACGGCACCGATATCTGCAACTGAGTACGCCTTGAAGAAAGCGGGTATGTCTTTGCAGGATATCGACCTAGTTGAAATCAATGAGGCTTTTGCGTCAGTGGTATTGGCTTGGTTGCATGAGACCGGCTACGACCACGCTAAAACTAATGTGAACGGCGGCGCGATTGCGCTAGGCCATCCACTGGGCGCAACCGGTACCAAGTTGATGACCACCTTGCTACATGAGCTAGAGCGCACTGGCGGCCGCTATGGCTTGCAAACCATGTGTGAAGGCGGCGGTCAGGCGAACGTGACTATTTTAGAGCGGCTGTAATTAGCTACCGAAAATAAGAAATTTAAGGATGTGAAAAATGGGAATTTGTAATAACAGAGTGGTGATTATCACCGGTGCGGGTGGCGGCCTAGGGGCGGCACATGCAAAAGTATTTGCTGCTGAGGGTGCCTCGGTTGTGGTTAACGATATTAATGAAGCTGCCGCTCAAAAAGTGGTAGATGACATTACGGCCGCAGGCGGTAAGGCGGTGGTGAACACCTCTGATATTACCAACTACGATGACAGTTTGAACGCAGTGAAACAGGCTATCGATACCTTTGGTGACCTGCATATTGTTTTAAACAATGCCGGCGTTAACCGTGACCGGATGTTTGCGTCAATGACGGAAGTGGAATGGGACACCATTATGGCCGTGCATTTAAAAGGTCATTTCTGCATTACATCGCACGCGGTTCACTACTGGCGCGGCAAGTCAAAAGAAGGCAAGGCCGTTGATGCTCGCATTATTAATACTACCTCGGGTGCGGGTTTGCAGGGCTCAATTGGGCAGTCAAATTACGCAGCCGCCAAAGCAGGTATTGCAGCGCTAACTTTGAATCAAGGTGCGGAGCTAGCTCGCTACGGTATTACCGCCAACGCGGTAGCGCCTGCTGCGCGCACCAATATGACAACGGCGGTGGAAGCAATGGCCACCCGTATGGCTAAACCCGATGACGGCAGCTTTGATTTTTGGGCGCCCGAGAATGTGTCATCACTGTTGGCGTGGTTGGGCAGTTCGGAATCTGCACACGTTAACGGCTGTGTGTTTGAAGCCGAAGGCGGCAAAATTTCTCTTGCCGATGGTTGGCGCAAGGGACCTGAAGTTGATAAAGGTGCGCGCTGGGAGCCTGCTGAGGTAGGCGAAGCAGTAAAAACCTTGATGGCAGAGGCAGTTCCGGCTCAGAAAGTGTATGGTAGCTGATTTTATCCTTTGACGTTTACATCAGGAGAATCACGACCATGAAAGCCCCTATTATTGCAGCGACCGTGTTAGCTATTGCAAGCAGTTCGGCATTTGCCGGCGGTGTTGCCTTTCGTTTCGGCGACGATAGTTTCGGTGTGTCGCTCGCGGGTGATTTGAGTGCTGAGAGCAGTGCTCAATTCGATTGGCTACACCATGAAGATGATGGCGATATGGTCGCCTTCGGTGTGTTTGCTAACGGCCAGCGTGGCTCTTTGAGCGGACGGGTTGGTGCTAAGGCGATTGGTCTTGAAGCTGACGACGCCGATGTTAGCGGCGGTGCGCTCGCCTTTGGTGGCGACATAAGCTTGCCGCTGAATGAGATTGTGCGTCTGCGTGGCGGAGCGTATTACGCGCCAGAAACCACGGGCTTTGGTGATATTGAAGGTTACCAAGAATGGTCAGTGAGCGCAGAGTTCACTGTTTTTCAAAACTCAGCCATTCAGATTGGCTACGGTGATATTGAATTTGACGTTGAAAAACGCGGCGAATTTGAGTTTGAAGACGGCCTCTTCGTACGTTTACAGCTACGTCTATAAGGCGCTGCTGGTGAGTAAGGCCTTAGGCCTTACTCACCGCGTAAATGCGAAGATCGCTGTCAGGTTTCGGAGACAGTATGGAATTCGCATTTACACAAGAACAGGAAATGATCCGCGATACCGCGGCAGCTTTTCTTAAAGACGCTTCTACCAGTGCTGCCATTCGCGCCGCAATGGAGAGCGATCTAGGTTATTCCCCAGAACTTTGGCAACGCATCTGCGCTGAAATGTATTGGCAGGCCCTGCATATTCCCGAGGAATATGGCGGTATGGGCTTAGGCTATGTTGAGCTGGTCGCTGTGCTGGAACAGATGGGTCGCTATCTGCTGTGCTCGCCTTATCTTGCCACTGTTGGCATGGCGACTAACGCGCTATTGATTGCCGCTAGCGATAGTCAGAAGGCAGCCATCCTTCCGCAACTCATCGAAGGCAAGACCGCCACCGTCGCCTTTAATGGTGGCCGCAGTGTTTGGGACGCTAGTGCAGTCACGGCGACTTATCGTCGCGAAAGCAATGAATTTACCCTCAATGGCGATTACCGCTATGTGCTTGATGGTCACAGCGCAGATTATCTAATTCTGGCTGCGCGCGAAGAGGGTAGTCGCGGCGATGAGGGTCTGAGTTTATTTGTCTGTGCTGGCGATAGCGCCGGTATTCAGCGTTCGCGATTAGCGACCATGGATCAAAGCCGACGTCAGGCGACTATTCAACTTAAGGATTTGCGTTTACCAGAAAGCAGCGTGATGGGTGAGCTTGGCACAGGCGCAAAGCCCTTGGCGAAAATTCTGGATTTAGCCACTATTGCCTTGGCGGCGGAACAAGCCGGCGGTATGCAGCAGATACTGGATATTACTGTGGACTACACCAAAAGTCGCAGTCAGTTTGGGCGCACGATTGCCGGATTTCAGGCCATTAAACACAAGGCTGCTGACATGATGTTGCGCAACGAAGTTGCTCGCTCCGCCGTTTATTACGCTGCCTGTGTCGCTGATGATGCGCTCTGCGCGGGGCCGCTGGCGAGTGAGTTAGCAGAGGCCGCAAGTATCGCTAAATCTTATTGCTCAGAAGGGTATTTCAAAAATACCGGCGAAGCTTTGCAGATGCACGGCGGCGTGGGTTTTACCTGGGAATACGATGTGCATTTGTATTTCAAACGAGCCAAAGCCAGCGAGCATTTCTTGGGTAGCAGTAGTTATCACCGCGAGCGCGTTGCGGTGATGTTGCTAGATACTGCATGTTGAGAATAAGAGTAAGTCGATTATGAAATTACAATTTAGTCCTCAAGATGAAGCCTTTCGCAGCGAGATTGCCGGCTGGCTTGCCGACAATTTAGTAGGCGAATTTGCACAGCTTAAGTTTCGCGGTGGCCCCGGCGACGAGCATATGTTTCCGGAAGAGCGCAAACGCTGGGAACGCAAATTAGCCGAAGGCGGCTGGACCTGCGTAGGTTGGCCACAAGAGTATGGCGGCCGCGGTTTGCCGATTGAACAGCAAGTTATTTTCTTTGAAGAATATGCTCGCGCCGGTGCACCGGGTCGTATGGGCCATATTGGTGAAGGTTTAACAGGCCCTACCTTGATTGCCTTTGGTAGCGAAGAGCAAAAAAAGAAGTACTTACCCGGTGTTTTGGCGGGCACGGAATTTTGGTGTCAGGGTTATTCTGAACCTAGCGCCGGCTCTGATCTAGCGAACGTGAAAACCAAGGCGCGCTTCGATGAGGCCAGCGGTAAATGGATTGTGAATGGCCAGAAAGTCTGGACCTCGCTGGCCCACGAATCTGAATATTGCTTTGTGATTGCCCGTACCGATCCGGATTCGAAAGCCCACAAGGGCCTGGGTTTTTTCTTAATAAAAATGGATCAGCCCGGCGTTACCGTAAGACCTATTGAACAGATCACCGGCACCTCAGAATTTAATGAGGTTTTCTTTGACGATGCCGAGTGTGATGCCAGTGACATTGTCGGCCTGCCCGGTGAAGGTTGGAAAGTGGCGATGGGTTTGCTGGGTTACGAGCGTGGCGTGTCTACCCTTGGCCAGCAGATGGCATTTCAAAATGAGTTTAATGAAGTTGTTGCGCTGGCCAAAGAAAATGGCGCCGCGCAAGATCCCGTTATTCGCCAGCGACTCGCTGACGCTCACATTGGTTTAAAAATTATGCGCTACAACAGTATGCGCATGCTGTCGGGCAATAGTGGAGACGGCAGTCTTCAAAAAGAAGCGCTGATTTACAAGTTATATTGGGCAACATGGCACCGTGATTTAGGTGAGTTGGCCATGGATATTTTGGGTGCAGAGGCCGATATTTTATTGGATGCGCCCTATGAATTGAATCGCTTGCAGTCGCTATTTTTGTTTACCCGTTCAGATACCATTTACGGTGGCACCAACCAAATTCAGCGCAATATAATTGCCGAGCGCGGCTTGGGTATGCCCAAGGAACTGCGTCCGCCACAAAACTAATGAAACAGAATTTACTGCGTAAATACGCAAAATAATCTCGGAGAAATTATGAGTATCAAGATTCCAGAATATGTACAGGGCCACGGCTTACTAAAGGGTAAGTCGGTGCTGATTACCGCCGCTGCGGGCGCAGGTATTGGTTTCTCTGCGGCGCAACGCGCTGTTGAAGAAGGCTGTCGCAGTATTATGATCAGCGATATTCATGAGGGCCGCTTGAACGCCTCAGTTGAGAAACTGAAGAGTGAAACCGGCTGCGAGCAGGTGTACGGCAAGGTCTGTAATGTTGCTATTGAAGAGGACGTGCAGGCGCTGATTAATGCCGCTGAAGAGTTGCTCGGTGGTGTTGATGTATTAATTAATAACGCCGGTTTGGGCACGACAAAATTATTGATAGAGATGGAAGATCCGGAGTGGAATAAAGTCATCGACGTCACTCTGAATGGCACCATGCGAATGACGCGTTACATGATGAGAGTTATGAAAGAGCGTGGCCATGGTGTGATTGTTAACAATGCCTCTGTGCTGGGCTGGCGCGCTCAAAAAGAACAGGCGCATTACGCGGCTGCCAAGGCGGGTGTGATGGCGCTAACCCGCTGTGCCGCTTTAGAAGCTGCAGATTTTGGGGTGCGCATTAACGCGGTGGCGCCGTCCTTAGCGGTACATGCGATGTTGAAAAAATCAGCGCCAGAAGCTTTGCTAGCCGAACTTGAAAGCCGTGAAGCCTACGGACGCGGTGCAGAAGTGTGGGAAGTTGCAAATATTATGATGTTCCTCGCATCGGACTACTCCAGCTATATGACCGGCGAGATTGTGAGCTGCTCATCGCAGCGCGCCTAATCTGAAATACAAAATAACTAATTTTAAAAGGACACCATCATGAAAGAAGCTGTAATCGTTTCAACCGCCCGTACCGGTATGGGTAAATCATTTCGCGGAGCCTTAAACAATACTGAAGCACCCGCTATGGGCGGACACGTGGTTCGCGCCGCAGTGGAGCGCGCCGGGATTGATCCCGGCTCAGTCGATGATGTGATTTTTGGCGCAGCGGCGCAGCAGGGTACGCAGGCCTATAACCTTGGGCGCTTGTGTGCGGTTGCTGGTGGCCTGCCCAATAGCGTGCCGGGCATGGCGATTGAACGTCAGTGTTCCTCTGGCCTTATGTCTATTGCCTGGGCTGCAAAGTCGATTATGTGCGACGAAATTGATATCGCCGTAGCCGGTGGTCTGGAGTCGATCTCGCTAGTGCAAACCAAACACAAAAATAGCCATCGCAGTGTTTCGCAAACCGTATTGGATATCGACCCCACCGCGTATATTCCAATGCTGGAAACCGCTGAGATTGTCAGTGATCGCTACGGCATTAGCCGCGAAGCGCAGGATGTGTATTCACTGCAAAGTCAGCAGCGCGTCGCCGCCGCTCAGCAGGCAGGTTTGTTTGCCGATGAAATTGTGCCTTTTGCCACCAGCATGTCGGTGTTCAATAAAGAAACCAAAGAAACCAGTTTTAAAGATGTACTGTTGAATAGCGATGAATGTAATCGTCCAACAACGACCTTAGAAAGTCTGTCATCACTTGACCCCGTGTTTAAAGATGGCCAGTGGGTGAAGCAGGGCCGTTTCATTACTGCCGGTAATGCCTCGCAACTGTCTGACGGTGCCTCAGCCTGCGTGGTAATGGATCGCAAGCTAGCCGAACAAAAAGGTTTGTCGCCTTTAGGGCTTTATCGCGGTATGGCAGTGGCCGGTTGCAAGGCTGACGAAATGGGCATTGGCCCAGTGTTCGCTATTCCTAAATTACTGAAACGCGCGGGTCTCAAAGTAGACGATATCGGCCTGTGGGAATTGAATGAAGCCTTTGCCTGTCAGGTTATTTACTGTCGTGATCAACTCGGTATTGATAACGAAAAATTGAACGTCAATGGCGGCGCGATTTCAATCGGTCATCCCTTTGGCATGAGTGGCGCACGCATGGTTGGTCACGCCTTGCTAGAAGGCAAACGCCGTGGTGTGAAGTACGTGGTGGTTACTATGTGCATCGGCGGCGGTATGGGCGCAGCAGCCTTATTTGAAGTAGCTTAGTCATTTATTATTAAAAATATAAAAGCCCCCCACTGAATTAGTCAGTGAGGGGCTTTTTTTCGTTATTTAAATCATGCTCTAGACATGTCGGTGATACAGATCTTCATTTCAGTTTGCATTTAGTACGGTTTGTGGCAAAAACCATTTTGTTGGAAGCTTGGGTGGAAATTAAGCTGGGCTGAGTGAAGCCTACTTTGCTTCGGTGGTAGGTGCCTAAGACAGGTCGGGGAGTTCTCTGAGGGTCAGGTACACCCGCAAATCAAATTCGCGTTGATGGTAGTCCGGCAGCATATAGCAACACAGCTTATAAAACGCCTTGTTGTGATCGCTCTCTTTTAAATGCGCGAGTTCGTGTACCACAATCATTTCTAAAAATTCGGGCGCCGCATCCTTAAATAGCGAGGCGACGCGGATTTCCTTCTTTGCCTTGAGCTTGCCGCCTTGTACCCGCGATATGGCAGTGTGTAAGCCGAGCGCGCGGTGGGTCAGATCCAGGCGATTATCAAATAGCACCTTGTTAATTTGTGGTGCAGTGCGAAGGTTTTCCTGCTTTAAGGTGTTTACATAGCCGTATAGCGCTTTATCACTTTGAATGCTGTGTTGGCCGCCGTAACGTTTTGCTAAATACTCACCTAAGCGCTGTTCTTTAATCAGGCTACGGATTTGATTTTGCAGGTGTTCTGGATAGCCCTGCAGGTATTTTAATTTAAGGGTATCGGAGGGACTGTTCACGCGCTGCGGTCCTGTGCTGAGATCGGAAGTCCAAAGATCTTATCGAAGGCCCAGGTGAAGATAATAGCGTAGACGAAGAACGTGGCGAGCAGCCCAATCTCGGCAAGCAGTGCCTGCAGCAATGTGATGTCCAACCAGTAGGCGGTGAGTGGCACTAATACAAGCACCAGCCCGCCTTCAAAGCCTGCGCCGTGCACTAGACGCCGACGCCAAGATCGACCCTTGGCGATTTGGTTTTTTTCCCAGCGTTCAAAAAGTGCGTTAAAAATGTAATTCCATACCAATGCGATAGTGGCCATAAGAACAGAGAGCGGTAAGGTCGTCGAAACTTCAGCGTCAAATGCGACGCTGAGTATTGGTGTGACCATGGCAACAGCGCCTATTTCATAGAGAATGGCTTGGCAGACACGGCGGTTGGTAGGGCTCATGGAAATACTTCACAGGCGGCAGATGGTGGTGAGAGAACGCTCACCGTCGCTATGGTAACCGATTTGAGTGTTAACTGCGGATTGCGCCCTAAACTGATGGCAGGGCGCGCTACTTGACAGATCATGGGTATACCGGAAAAATGCCTAGTCGGCTGTTCACGGAGTAAACACCGGCTTGCTGATATAGCGGCTTATACGACACAGTTTTTGAAGCCAAGACAGTATAAAAGCGATTTACATAAGAACACTAGCCTTAGCCTGGTGAATAAAAATCTCAGTAGTGACTAAGCCTCATGGCGCTTGGTTTTTTGCTTAGCGACGGCCTCAATCCTCCTTAATAATGTCTATTATTTAATTAAAGGAATGCTATGAAACTAGAATCAATTGCGCTGCATGAAGGCTATAAATCGGAAGCAACCACAAAAGCCGCAGCGGTTCCGATTTACCAGACAAGCTCTTATACCTTTGATAATACCCAGCACGGCGCAGATTTATTTGACCTTAAGGTGCCGGGCAATATTTACAGCCGCATAATGAATCCAACCAACGATGTATTGGAAAAGCGTATCGCCGCAATGGAGGGTGGTGTTGGTGCGCTATGTGTCGCCTCTGGCATGGCCGCCATTACCTATGCCATTCAATGTATCTGTGAGGTTGGCGATAATATTGTCAGTACAAGCCAGTTGTATGGCGGAACCTATAATTTCTTTGCGCATTCGCTACCGAGGCAAGGTATTGAGGCTAGAATGATCTCGGCCGACGACTACGAAGGTTTTGAAAAAGCGATTGACGATAAGACTAAGGCGGTATTTTGTGAGTCTATCGGCAACCCCGCGGGCAATGTTGTCGATATTGTTCGCTTGGCGGAAATTGCCCACAAGCACGGCGTGCCATTAATTGTTGATAACACCGTGGCAACACCGTATCTCTGCCGTCCATTTGAGCTGGGCGCCGATATTGTTGTGCACTCGCTCACCAAATACATTGGTGGCCACGGCACTACTATTGGCGGTGTGATAGTCGATTCAGGTAAGTTTGATTGGGTTGCTAACAAGGAGCGTTTTGCTATTTTGAATGAGCCTGACCCTTCCTATCATGGCGTTGTTTACACCGAGGCGCTGGGGCCAGCAGCCTATATAGGCCGTTGCCGCGTAGTACCGCTGCGAAATACCGGCGCCGCTCTGTCGCCAATGAATGCGTTTCAGCTGTTGCAGGGACTCGAAACTCTCGGCTTGCGTATGGATCGCCATTGCGAGAATGCTGAAAAGCTGGCGCTCTATCTTCAGAATCATGAGAAGGTTGAATGGGTAAACTATGCTGCCTTGCCGGATAGCCCTTACTTTGCGACTTGTCAGAAAATCACTAATTCTCGGGCTTCAGGTATTTTAAGCTTTGGGCTTACTGGTGGTATTGAGGCCTGCACACGATTTATTGATTCTCTGGAAATGATTTTACGGCTGGTAAATATCGGTGATGCAAAATCGCTAGCCTGTCATCCCGCGTCTACCACTCATCGTCAGTTAAATCCTGAAGAGCTGGCTTCTGCCGGCGTGAGTGCAGATTTAATTAGAATCTCTGTGGGTATTGAGCATATCGACGATATTATTGCCGATGTCAGCCAAGCCTTAGAAAAAGCCTAGTAAGGCAGTCATCGTGGCCCCATAAACTGCTGGTTTTGGGGTCACGGTGTTATACGCTTGAGCTTAGGGAAGCACTTTGACAGTGCCTTGCCACGCGGTCTTCTTGGAAAAGCTTATTCTTTATTCATTTCTTCGCGTAGTTTATTTCTAACCCCCATCAGCATTTTGCCGAAGGTGTTGTCTCCGCGCATGTCGCGGCCGCTGCCCCAAAAGTAGTCATATTGGCTGACGTCCTTAATTTCCCTTTGGCCTGAGTTCAATAGCATTTGAGCGGCTTCTGGGTGGGTGCGGCATTTGATGTAGGTGCCGCGCGTCATATACGTCACACTGACTTTATGCCAGCCCTTACGCTTTTTATGCGCTTTGCTTTTGCCTAACTTTGAAGCCTCTGCTGGGTGAGGTGCTTGACGAATTTTTTCACGATACTCGGCGTCGTCAAATTTCATTGCCTGATAGTAGTGTTCTACCGACGGCCATTCGAAATCATCCAGTACAAAGGCGTGTTTAGAATAGGAGGCTAGCGGGTTATTGGGATCATCCCTTGTGAGGGTTAGGAGCTTTTTCTCTTTTTCATCAAACAGCATAAGACTTTTCCGGCTAAACCCGAGGAAGAGCAAATAGTATATAGAATTCCTCATAGAGGTAGCCACTTTATCACTGCTCGCCTAATTAGGCGTAGATAGATGTAAACAGGAGCGGACCGACCCCGATGTAACGCCGACTGCGTAATAAGTCCGGATGAGTATTGTGGTCTAAGCTGTGGTGATAAATGTGGAGCAGGGTAGGCAGGGAATTAATCTGCGGTGCTAAAAATCCAAACCTTTTCCCATGACCTATAAAGACCTACACGTTCACGGGGTAAGCAAGGTGTCGTCGGCGCTTGTATTAAAACCCAGTACAAAAAGGACTGAAGATCGGGATGAAAAAACTGGGGCTGTACTGGTTTGGCAACGATTTGCGGCTGCATGATCTTGCGCCGCTGCGGGCGCTGGCGGGTCGTGTTGACCGCCTGCTGTGCGTGGCCTGTGTAGACCCAGCGCTGTTGCGCAGCTCGCCGCATATCTTGGGTGATGCGCCCATATCTAGTCAGCGGCAGCGCTTTTTAGAAGAGAGCCTAGGCCAGCTCGACCGTGCGCTTAATAAGCTCGGGCAGCGCCTACTAGTCTGCTATAGCTCGCCAACTAAAGGCATCGGTGACCTTTTGGCAAACTATCCGGTAGATGAGGTTTATCGCAGCCGCCATCCCGGAAGTTATGAGCGTAGTCAGTGGCAAACCCTAAAACGGTGCTTTCCGGCCACTCAGTTTCAGGAAATGGATAGTCATACCTTGTTTGGCTTGGATGCGCTGCCTTTTGCGCCATCTGCACTGCCGCCGACGTTTTCGCAATTTAGAAAAGCAGTCGCCGAGCTGCGAGTTCCCAGCCCCTTGCCGGCGATCACTGAATTGCCGCCGCCCCCTGCGGACTTGCCGCCACACAGTCAGTATCCGGTGGCCAATAGTTATCAGGAATGTAGCTTTAATGGTGGCGAGGCTGCCGGGCTTGAGCACGCTAGGTCCTACTTCGGAAGCCACTGGCCGGGTAACTACAAGCTGCTTCGCAATGACTTAAATCGCTGGTATCACTCCACTAAATTCTCGCCGTGGCTTGCCTTGGGTTGTGTGTCTGGCCGTGAAATTGTTGCCCAGTTGCGGGACTATGAGACGCGCTGTGGCGCCAATGACTCCACCGAATGGATTTATGTGGAATTGCTGTGGCGGGAATATTTTCAGTGGTATGCCCATCAGCATGGTAACAATCTATTTCGCTTTCAAGGCATTAAACAACACAAACCGCTGACCAGTTTTTATCCCGAGCGATTCCGCGCCTGGACCCAAGGCAAAACACCGTGGCCGTTGGTGAATGCCTGTATGCACCAGCTCAATGAGACTGGCTATATGAGTAATCGTTGCCGCCAGATTGTGGCCAGTTGCTTTGTTCATGAGTTACAGCTGGATTGGCGATACGGCGCGGCGTATTTTGAACAGCAGCTAATTGATTATGATATGGCCAGCAATTGGGGCAATTGGCAATACCTGGCGGGGGTGGGTGCTGATCCCCGCGGACACCGTCACTTTGATCTCGAGAAACAAGCCCGCCAGTTTGACCCTGGCGGTGAATTTATTGAGCGCTGGCGAGGGCGTGAGTCAGTAGCGGCAATGGATAGCCAAGACATGGTTGGCTGGCCCTGTGGCGGGGAGTCTGAATCACAATGAGCGATGCGGTCCAAAATCAAGCAAGGCTAAATTCAAAGATGGGGGTGGACCTTGAATGCTGCTAATACGGTCAGGCTGATTCTCGGTGATCAGCTTAATGCCAGCCACAGTTGGTTCAAGCAAGTGGATGACGAGGTGCTTTACGTGATTGCGGAGTTGCGTCAGGAGACCGACTACTGCCTTCATCACGTGCAGAAAATCTGCGCTTTTTTTGCCAGCATGGCCGCCTTTGCCGAGGCTCTGCAAAGCGCCGGACATCGCGTGCATTACCTCACCTTGGATGACAGCGCAGCCTATCGTGATTTGCCTGCGCTGATTGAATCTACATTGCAGGACTGCAAGGCTAAGGTATTTCAGTATCAGCGCGCAGACGAGTATCGCCTGCTAATGCAGTTGCAGGCGCTGGCGCCGAAAAATGTGACGGTCGAGGAATGGGATAGCGAACATTTTTTACTAGCCTTTGACGAAATACCCCGTCAGTTCACTGCGGGCAAGCATCGCCGCTTGGAAAATTTCTATCGTTTAATGCGCCAGCGGCATCACATTTTGATGGACGGTGATGAGCCATGCGGAGGGCGCTGGAATTTTGATAGTGAAAACCGTAAGCGTCTCACGCCCAGCGATATCGCTGAGCTGCCAGAGCCTCTGGTCTTTGCCAACGACGTTACTGAGATATTGCAGCGCCTTGATCGCCATGGTGTTCGCTACATTGGTCGCGCAGACGCGCAGCTTTTGTGGCCCGTCAGTAGGCGGCAGGCGCTGCAAATGCTGGATTATTTTTGCGGCTATTTACTACCCCGTTTTGGTCGGTTTCAGGATGCCATGACCGCGGAGGGAAGCCAGCGCTGGAGCCTATATCATTCGCGTCTATCCTTTGCTATCAACGCGAAAATCCTCCATCCGCGCCAGGTCATCGATGCTGCGCTGCAGGCTTTTGAGGCCAGTGAGGGCGCGATTGATCTGGCCCAAATAGAAGGGTTTATTCGTCAGATTCTGGGTTGGCGAGAATTTGTTCGGGGTGTGTACTGGGCTAATATGCCGAGCTATGCGGAGTTGAATAGTTTAGGTGCTGAGCGGCCACTACCTGATTATTTTTGGACTGGCGAAACTAAGATGCGCTGTCTGTCGCAGGCTATTAGTCAGTCGCTGGATTACGCCTACGCCCATCATATTCAGCGCCTGATGGTGACCGGTAATTTTTGTCTTCTTACCGGCATCGACCCCAAGGAAGTGGATGGCTGGTACTTGGGTATATATGTGGATGCGCTGGAGTGGGTGGAGATGCCAAACACGCGGGGCATGAGTCAATATGCTGATGGCGGCTTGGTGGGAACTAAAGCCTACGCGGCAGGCGGCAATTACATTCGCAAAATGAGTGATTACTGCGGCGACTGCCACTACCGAGTACAAGATAAAATCGGTGACACCGCGTGCCCGCTTAACAGCTTATATTGGCACTTTATGCTTGCTCATCGCCAAAGCTTCAGCAAGAACCCGCGCCAGAGTATGATTTATAAAACCTGGGATAAAATGCCCGAAGAAACGCGGCAGGCTACATTAGAACGCGCCCAGTGGTGTCTCGATAATATCGAAGAGCTATAACTTAATTCCAAGGCCACTAATGTTTTGTAGCGAGTCATCATTGCTGGCTGCTTCGCAGTCACAGCAGGTTTTCACGTTTTATTAATATGGCTTAGCTGGCTTGAGTTTACGATGTAAACCCCAACGTGCTAGCATCATTTCACCAATAATTCAGAGCATATTCATATGCCAGATTTTCTCTACCATAGCCGCCGCCTGTTGCTTTCTTACTCCATTGAAGGGCTGCTACGCTTTATGTATTGGCGCAAAAAACGTCGCCGCAGTGGTGCTCAGATTAGTGCTGGCACTTCACTCGCTGAGCCTATTCCAGAGCATCCGCAAAGCCCAGAAGATTTTAGACCGCTTGAGAATACGTGTTTTCAAAATCCCTACCGTTTTTACGCCATGCTCCGCGAGCAGTACCCAGTTTATCGTTTGCAGAACGGCATTTACTGTTTATCTCGTTATAGTGATATTACCGATGTTTGCCGTAACACCGAGTTATTTTCATCTACTCATCAGGGCGCCATTGTTGGCTTGAAGCCACATCAGAGTGTGGTCGAAGAGGGCCGCAAACAAGACCGTTTAGCGGCTTTGGGTTTAACACCCTGTGATGTATTGGCCGTGGCGGATCAGCCCCAGCACAGTAACGATCGCAAGGTGGGGCATAAAGGCTTGAATTCTCGTTTTGTTAAAAGCCTTGAGTCTGAAATCGAAACCCAGTGTCGTCTGCTGATGGACAAGTTTGTAGACAGCGGTGAAGTGGAGTTTATGCAGCAAGTCGGGTGGCGCCTGCCAATGCAGATCATTATCAAGCTACTGGGTTTTCCCGCCGAAGATTACGACAAAATTAAATACTGGTGTATGCACACAATTTCTACCCAAAGCGGGGTTGCCAGCTCGGTGGAGGTTGCCAAAAGTCGCGCTGAGATTCTGGTGTTTATTCGCTACTGTTGGCAGCAATTGGCGATTGCCAAGAATCACCCCCGTGATGATCTCTGCGGCGTTTTCGTTAGTGCGGCCTTAGACCCCAGTAACCCAATGACAGACCAGCAGGCGGTGAGTAGTATTTTTCAGCTGCTTGTTGCGGGTAGTGACTCCTCTGCCACCAGTATGGGTAATGCCCTAAAACTGCTTATTGAAAATCCTGAAGTTGAACAGGAAATAAGGGCAGATATGAGTAAGCTAGATAACTTTGTTGAGGAGGTGTTTAGGCTTGAAGCTGCGTTTCAGGGACATTTTCGTTGGACTAAAACCGACACGGTATTACACGATGTTGAATTGCCAGCGGGCAGTCGTATATTTCTCATGTGGGCGGCCGCTAACCGCGACGAATCGGTGTTCGAAAATCCTGATAAGGTTGATCTAAATCGCGCCAACGGTAAGCGACACCTTACCTTTGGTCACGGTATTCACGCGTGTATAGGCCGAGAACTGGCGCGTAGCGAGATTCGGATTGTGCTGCGAGAGTTTTTATTGCGCACCAAAAATATGACAATAAGTGGTGATGCGCCGTTTGTCGCTTCGATGTTTGCCCATACTTTACAAAAACTACCGCTACGTTTTGATGTTGTCATAGCGGAGTCTCATGAGCGCGCGGCCTAGTGGCCGCGACTATTTATACCGTGGCTTGGAGGGCGATATAGGCGGTGACAAAGGCGGCTTCTTGAAAGCCTTTTAGCTCGGTGTCGGCAAACGGAATTTGCAGAGGATTTTCCCCTAAAACGGCTTTGGCCTGAGACGAGGTGATTACGATTACATCGATGTCTGCGATCAACTGAATGCATGCTTCCAGCTTGAAGCTGACTGCGCCACCGGCAAACTTACCTTTTGGCAAACGACCCTTGATCGCGACTTTGTCGACTTTATAGTCTTTCATTAGTTGCGCGAAAGCGGCCTGAAATTGCTTTATGTCATATTGATTGTGTTCTTTGGGTATGCTCAATTTGCGCACCCGGCAGTCCGGTATATTAAATTGTTGGTTTTCTAAATTAAGTAAGCAGACAACGGCATCGCTGCCGGTGAGTTCCACGCCGCAAATTCTCATTTTGTTTCCCTGGTGTTAGTTGCTGATATTCTGTTGTAAGCGCGAAGCATTATTAGGTTCCGCAAAAGGTATTTAACACCCTTTCGTTTGGTTTGGCCGGCATGGCGTAGCGCTGATTTTCTGGGTCGAAAGTATGGGGGTTTTCGAGCACGTCTACTAGCTGGTTAAAATAACTAAAGTCACCGTTGCTTTCAGCGGCAGCAATGGCTTCTTGGACCAAGTGGTTGCGAGGGATGAAAACCGGGTTTGCTTTAAACATTTTCGCTTGGCGTTGAGCGGGCGATTGCGAGTCGCTATTAAGACGCTGGCGCCACTCATGTAGCCAAGTAGTGAAGGTGTCGTTGAAGTCAAAAAGTTCGCGAATACTGCTATTAACGCAGGCGGCTTCATCGGCCAGCTCGGCAAGGCGACGGAAGCACAGGGTGAAGTCGGCTTTTTCTTGTTCCATTAGTTTGAGCAGGTTTTGATACAAGTCGTCATCTTGCTCGGTGAACGTAGCGATTCCCAATTTGTCTTTAATAATGTTTTGGTAGGCGCTGAGGAATAAGTCGGGGAAGGTGTTCAGCGCTTCTTGCGCAATGGCTATGGCGCGCTCTTCCTGGGTGCTTTCATTGTTATCAAGGCTGTTATCCAAAATCGGGATTAGGGCTTGAGCAAGTTGCGCCAGATTCCAATGGGCAATGCCGGGCTGATTGCCATAGGCGTAGCGGCCCTTTTGGTCGATGGAGCTAAATACTGTTGCAGGGTCGTAGTTATCCATAAACGCGCAGGGGCCGTAGTCGACAGTTTCGCCGCACAGCAACATATTGTCGGTGTTCATCACGCCGTGAATAAAGCCGATAGATTGCCATTGCGCAATAAGGGTAGCTTGGCGCTGAATGATCTTATTGAGCATGGCCAAAATTGGATTGCTGGCTTGAGCGGCCTCGGGAAAGTGGCGATTAATGAGATAGTCGCTCAGGCTTTGCAGTGCGGCGGTGTCTTGGCGGGCGGCAAAATACTGCATGGTGCCGACCCGAATATGACTTTGTGCAACACGGCTGAATACCGCGCCGGGCAGCGCCTGATCTCGAAAAACGAGCTCGCCGCTAGTCACCGCGCCGAGCGCGCGGGTCGTTGGTACATTGAGTGCCGCCATCGCCTCGCAGAGAATATACTCGCGCAGTACTGGCCCCAAGGGCGATTTACCGTCGCCACCTCGGGAGTAGGGCGTGCGACCTGAGCCTTTGAGTTGCCAATCGTAGCGGATGCCGCTGTCCGCAAGCAGTTCGCCAAGTAAGACAGCCCGCCCGTCACCCAACTGCGGATTCCAACCGCCGAATTGATGCCCGGCATAAACGGTGGCGATGGGTTCAGCGCCGGCAGGAATATGGTTGCCGGCCATGCTGGCAATGCCCTCGGGCGAGGCCAGCCACTGTGGGTCTATGCCTAATTCGCTCGCCAAGTGGACATTGATACGAATTACATTCGGCGCCGGCACTGAGCTTGGAGCCTGCGCGGTGTAAAATTGCTCGCCTTGTTTGACATAGCTATTGTCGAAAACGGGGCTGTTGGTAGATGTCATGGTATGGCCTGCATAAAGCGGTAAGACAATATCAGCTAAGGTTTTTATACCTTGGATTGCAGCTAATTATACAGTAATCGCGTGTTCCGGGGGCGCGGACCGTTGTTGCGGGCACTGCTTGCAAGGGGCCATCATTCGCATGCTCGGGTGCGAAAAACGCGACGCGGCGAGACAGACCAAGTAAAATCGCTGCCGATGGCTCATTTTGCTAATAAAAAGTCCCATGCCGAGCGACTTAACGGTGTGGACGACCGGCATCAGTTTATAAGGATTTGCGTATTATGCCTTGGTTTACCCGTTTATTTTTTGTGCTGTGTCGGATGTTGTCCGCGCCATTTCTTGCCGGTATTAAACCCAAGTTGGTGCAGTTCGATGAGTCATTACATGCGGAATTAGACGGCAAACCGGTTTGCTACGTACTCCGGCAGCATAGCTGGACCGATCGGTTTTTGCTGGAGCGCGTTTTTAAGACCCACAAACTACCGCTATTGAACGCCAGAGCGGGGAAGTTACCTGATGTTGATCGCGCCGCGTGTTTGTATTTGCCGGTATTGGGCGGTCAGCGAGGTGGTTCTCGGGGAGTGAATACCATGGCGGCCTTGGTTGCACAGGCGGCTGAAGGTGACTACCCCTTGCGGATTGTGCCGGTATCGGTGTTTTGGGGTCGGGATCCAGGCAGTGAAACCTCGTTTTTCAAATTATTATTAGGTGACGGAGAGCGGGCGGGTGCTTTTCGCAAGCTTATGGTTATATTGGCTCAGCGTCGCAATGTACTTATCCATATTGCCCAGCCTGTGCACTTCAGTACTTTTGTTGCCCGCAAACAGGATCCGGTGGCCGCGGCCGCAGTCATGGCACGCATGCTGTCGTTTTATTATTCCAGGCGCAAAACCGCAAGTCTTGGCCCCACCTTATTATCGCGCCAGCAAATAATTGATGTGGTATTGCGTCGTCAGTCGGTTCGCGATGCCATTGCTGAAGAGCAGGAAACATCCATTGCCAAGCCGGGCGTGGTCAATAAACAAGCCCGCAAAATGGCCGAAGAAGTGGCCGCCAATTTTGATGGGCGAATGATTCGAGCCCTCGAGTTGATATTGAGTTGGGCGTTTCGGAGAATTTTTTCTGGTTTAAAAATTCATCATATCGAGCGCCTGCGCGAGACTGCCAATAATCGGCAGTTAATTTATATGCCATCTCACCGCAGTCATTTCGACTATCTGCTGATTTCTTATACCCTCTATGTGCAGGGTCTAGTGCCACCGCATATTGCGGCAGGTGTGAACCTGAATTTTTGGCCAGTGGGTGGTTTGCTGCGTCGCGGTGGCGCCTTTTATATACGCCGTAGTTTTAACGGTAAAAAATTATATTCAGCGGTGTTTAAGTCGTATTTAGATGTGCTGTTGGGTCGGGGCTATCCGGTTGAGTTCTTTCCTGAGGGTGGCCGAAGTCGCACCGGACGTTTGCTGCCGCCGAAACGCGGTATGTTGAAAATGACAGTCGAGAGCTTTGTGCAGCAGCCTGGGCGCAAAGTGGCCTTGGTGCCGGTTTATGTTTGCTATGACAAGCTTGTGGAAAGTGCCTCTTACGTCAAAGAACTGCGTGGTGCGAGCAAGCAAAGTGAGTCGGCAAGTGGCTTATTAAAGGCCCGCAAAATTTTTAAGTCTTCCTATGGCAGTCCCCATGTGGCCTTTGGACAACCGATAAGTCTGGATGAGTGTTTTAGTCATATCGAGCCCAATTGGCGCAAGCTCAGCCAATCTGGGGACAATTCCTTTGTGCCTGCGGTAATTGATTATATTGCGCAGGAAAATATGGAGCGGATAAATGCGGCGGCGGTGGTTAATCCCATCGGCTTAGTGGCGATGATTTTGCTGTCTAGTCCGCAGCGCGCGATGGCCGAAGACGAGTTGCTGCTGCAAATAGATCACTTTATTGCGATTTTACGACGCCTGCCCTATAGCCCAGATATCACATTGCCTGAAGGCAGCGCAAAAGAGATTTTTGAGCAGGCGGCGCGGACAGCCGGCCTGTCTCGAATAGATCATCCCTGGGGCCCGATTATTACCGCTACCGGCCGCGAGGCGGTGATGCTGACCTATTACCGCAATTCGGTTATGCATGTACTGGCCTTGCCGAGTTTGATTGCGCGTTTCTTCCGCCACAGTCAAACCGTGAGCGAGGCAGAGCTAATAGAGGGTTGTGTCCTTTTATACCCCTTTGTTAAAAATGAATTATTCCTGCGGGTCAAACTTGAGGACTGCGCTGCGGCTGTAAAAGAGCAAATTAATAATCTCGTTGCGCTTAATCTACTTACTCGAGAGAGTGCGGGTGACAGTCTCAGTCGGGCCAATGTCGGCACCGAAGGCTATGCGGTGTTAACGGGCTTGGGCCGAATTTTGCGTGAGACCTTTGAGCGTTACACTATTACCAGTTTGCTTTTGGTGCAGGATATTTCTGAAGTACCCGCCCTGCGGGACGATGTTGAGCTACACACTATTGAGATGGCCCAGCGTCTGGCAATCTTGAGTGGTCGAGAAGCACCGGAATACTTTGATAAAAATCTTTTCCGTGGCTATATCGACACCTTGATTGAGCAGGGTTTATTGCTCGCGACTGAGCATGAGATGGGCGAGTTTCTGCGGGTTGATAAACGCTTGGAGGCTTTGTCGCAGCGCTGGGTGGCCTTGCTCGGACCCGACGTACAGCAAAGTATGCAGCAGCTTATCCGCAAGCCAGTAATGAATGAAAGTGATCAGTGATGGTATGAATGCCTTGGCTTGAAACATCCTACTTAAAAGCTTGGGTTGGCAGCGCCTTAGGCTCCTAATATTATCGGGCGTCTGATGCGGGCATAGGGCGCACTGATCGGCGCCTGCAGGGGCAACTATTTTTGAGGTTTCCCCAGGGTGCTGCCTCGGTTACAATATCCGCTATTCTAATGACGTGTGACGAGTCCGAAAAAATGGCGCATAACGCCCGCATAACACCGCTGTGTGATTGCCGTCGATGGCGATGGTAGCTCTTGCAATAAGCAAATTACTGCAACCAGCAGATTACTAAGCCGTCCCCCATTTTTAAGGATTTATCATGCAAGCCCAGCGATACAATGAACTGGCGCAGCAAGGCTATAACCGGATACCGGTTTATCGCGATGTGCTCGCCGATCTTGACACCCCTCTCAGTGCCTATTTAAAACTCGCCGCAGCGCCCTACAGTTTTCTGTTCGAGTCTGTGCACGGTGGCGAGAAATGGGGGCGTTACTCTATTATTGGTTTGGGCGCGCGCACGGTGCTGCGGGCCGAGGGCAAACAGGTCACCATTTCCTGTGATGGCGATGTAATAGAGACCCATCAATGTGAAGACGCGCTTGCCTTTGTAGAGGCTTTTCAGGCTCGCTATCAGGTGCCTGAAATCGACGAGCTGCCTGCATTTTACGGTGGTCTGGTCGGTTATTTTGCCTACGATTGTGTGCGTTATATTGAACCCAAGTTGTTGGCGGGTACGCCAGCTGACGTCTTGGGAACACCAGATATTTTATTAATGGTGTCAGAGGAATTACTGGTTTTTGATAATCTTTCTGGCACCGTTAAGATTATTACCCACGCTGATCCGGCGGATGACAAAGCCTATAAGAAAGCACAGCAGAGACTGGATTCCTATGAGCAGTTGCTGCGTGGTGTGTCACCGCTGCTACCAGAGCTAAATCTAGACGCCGACGGTGTCGCTGAAGCAGACTTTGTGTCGAGCTTTGGCGAGGATAATTTCAAAGATGCCGTCGAAAAAGTGCGTGAATATGTGCTGGCAGGTGACGTGATGCAGGTGGTGTTATCTCAGCGTCTAAGTATTCCATTCACTGCCTCACCACTTAATTTTTATCGCGCGTTGCGGCACCTCAATCCCTCTCCATATATGTACTATCTCAATCTAGACGACTTCCATATTGTCGGTTCTTCGCCGGAAATTTTGGCGCGGCTGGAAGATGGCGAGGTAACGGTACGTCCTATCGCAGGTACGCGTCGTCGCGGACATACTGAAGCCGAAGACTTGGCGCTTGAGAAAGAATTGCTGGCTGATCCTAAAGAGATCGCCGAGCATTTAATGCTCATCGATTTAGGTCGCAATGACGCCGGCCGGGTTGCCAAAACAGGCACGGTGGAGTTGAGTGATAAAATGGTGGTGGAGCGTTACTCCCACGTTATGCACATTGTGTCTAATGTTCGCGCGCAAGTGCGTGACGATATTACCGCCATGGATGTGCTGCGGGCCACCTTGCCCGCTGGCACATTAAGCGGCGCGCCGAAAGTCCGTGCCATGGAAATTATCGATGAGTTAGAGTCGGTAAAACGTGGTGTATATGGCGGTGCGGTGGGTTATTTAAGTTGGAATGGCAATATGGATACCGCCATTGCGATTCGCACCGCAGTGATCAAAGACAATCAACTTCATATTCAAGCCGGCGCCGGTATTGTTGCCGATTCCCAGCCCAGGCTGGAATGGAAGGAAACCATGAATAAGGCGCGAGCGGTATTCAAAGCGGCCTCGATGGTGCAGGGGGCGGTAAAATGCACGGCAGCCAGTGAGACCAATTCAAGAGGGGAGGCGTCATAATGTTATTAATGATCGATAATTACGACTCCTTCACCTACAACGTCGTACAGTATTTTGCTGAGTTGGGCGCCGATGTAAAAGTGCTGCGCAATGATGAGATTAGTATTGACGAGATCCGCGCACTGGCGCCCACCCACCTAGTGATCTCTCCTGGCCCCTGTACGCCCAATGAGGCGGGTATTTCACTGGCGGCCATTAAGGCTTTTGCTGGCGAGATTCCCATTCTCGGTGTGTGTTTGGGTCATCAGAGTATTGGTCAGGCATTTGGCGGCAAGATTGTGCGCGCGCGTGCGGTGATGCACGGTAAAACCTCGCCTATGCACCATCACAATAGCGGTGTATTCAGCGGTTTAAATAATCCGCTAGTGGCGACCCGCTACCACTCTCTAGTGATTGAAAAAGACAGCTTGCCGGATTGCTTGGAAGTCACGTCATGGACCCAACACGCCGACGGATCAGTAGATGAAATTATGGGCGTGCGCCACAAGATCTTAGATATTGAGGGCGTGCAGTTTCATCCAGAATCGATTTTGTCAGAGCAGGGCCACGAGCTGTTTAAAAACTTTTTGGAGCGCAGCGCATGAGCGATATGAATATTAAAGATGCACTGGCTTTGGTGGTGCGCAGTATAAGCTTGAGTACCGACGATATGGCGGCGGTAATGCGCGATATTATGACTGGTAAATGCAGCGATGCTCAGATTGCCGCATTTCTTATTGCGCTGCGCATGAAAAGCGAAAGTCTGGATGAGATTGAAGGTGCCGCCCGAGTTATGCGCGAGTTAGCGACACCGGTGAATATCGATGGCCTTGACCACGTGGTGGATATTGTTGGCACCGGGGGCGATGGCGCCAATTTATTTAATGTCTCCTCGGCCAGTACCTTTGTTATTGCCGCGGCGGGTGCCAAGGTGGCAAAGCATGGCAACCGCTCGGTGTCATCTAAAAGCGGCAGTGCCGATGTATTGGAAAGCGCCGGCATTGAACTCAATTTGAATCCCCAGCAGGTTGAACGCTGCATTCGCGAAGTGGGCCTTGGCTTTATGTTTGCGGTTAATCATCACAGCGCCATGAAATACGCAATTGGTGTGCGCCGTGATATTGCCCAGCGCACGATCTTCAATATCTTAGGGCCGCTGACCAACCCTGCGGGCGTGACGCGTCTAGTGTTGGGTGTGTTTAGTTCCGAGCTCTGCCGTCCCTTAGCTGAGGTCTTGAAGCGTTTGGGCGCCGAGCATGTGATGGTAGTTCACGCCAAAGACGGTTTGGATGAAATTAGTTTGGCGACCGCCACGGAAGTGGTGGAGCTTAAAGATGGCGAGATTCGTGAATACCTGCTGACACCTGAAGATGTGGGGATAAGCAGTCAGAGTTTGGTGGGCCTGGATGTTTCAGACAGCAAGGCCTCCTTGGCTTTGATTCGCGATGCCTTAGGCAAACGTGAAACCGAAGCGGGTAAAAAAGCGGCGGATATGATTGCCCTTAATGCTGGCGCCGCCTTATATGTGGCGGGTGTTGTCAGTACTTTAAAGCACGGTGTGGCCTTGGCCGAGGACACTATTCATGGTGGCCAAGCGCTAGAAAAAATGGGTGAGCTGGCGGCTTTTAGCCAGGGCCTGAATCCCACTCCTGAGGCCGAGCTATGATGACTAATAGCAGCACCCCAACGGTGCTCAAAAAAATTCTTGATCGCAAGCGTGAAGAGATCGCTGAGCGCAGTGCGCGGATGTCGATCGCTCAACTGCAAGAGCAAATACACAGCGCATCGGCGCCCCGCGGTTTTGTGCAGTCTATAGAAGCCAAGCTGGCTGCCGGTAAGTCGGCGGTGATTGCCGAAGTGAAAAAAGCGTCACCCTCCAAGGGCGTGATTCGCGAAGACTTCAATCCAGCCGACATCGCATCAAGCTATGAAATGGGCGGAGCAGCGTGTTTGTCAGTATTAACCGATGCGGATTTTTTTCAGGGTGCGGAGGCGTATTTACAGCAGGCGCGTGCGGCCTGTTCGCTGCCGGTGATCCGCAAAGATTTTATTATAGATCCCTATCAGGTTTATGAAGCGCGCGCGATTGGTGCTGATTGTATTTTATTGATCGCCGCAGCGCTGGATGATGAGGCCATGACAGACCTCAATAAACTGGCCCAAAGCTTGGGAATGGATGTTTTAATTGAAGTTCATAACGCCGAGGAGTTGGCGCGAACCCTACCACTGGGTAATCGCTTGGTGGGCATTAATAATCGCAATTTACACAATTTTGAAACCTCGCTGCAGAATACTTTCGATTTACTGACGTCGATCAGCGCTGATTATATTGTGGTGACCGAAAGTGGTATTCACACCGCAGAGGATGTGTCTGCAATGCGCGAACATGGGGTGAATGCATTTTTAGTGGGGGAGGCTTTTATGCGAGCGCCTGAGCCCGGCGAGAAATTGGCAGAATTATTTGCCTAAGTGATGCGGCATCTGAGCGCGCTAGCGGGTGCCGTAGACCACCATGGTTTTACCTTTTACTTGCACCAAACCCTGTTCTTCCAAGGTCTTTAATACACGGCCAACCATTTCCCGGGAACAGCCCACGATACGACCAATTTCCTGACGGGTGATTTTGATTTGCATGCCGTCGGGATGGGTCATGGCGTCGGGTTGCTTACAGAGGTCTAAGAGCGTGCGAGCCACGCGGCCGGTGACATCTAAAAACGCGAGATCGCCGACTTTGCGTGTGGTTAGTCGCAGCCGTTTGGCCATTTGCTTGCCCAGCGCCAAGAGGATGTCTGGGTATTGCTTATTGAGCTCGCGAAATTTGGTATAGCTGATTTCAGCGATTTCGCACTCGGTGCGGCTTTTAACTAAGGCGCTGCGAGTTACTGGAATATCTTCATCAAAAACCCCCATTTCTCCGAAGAAGTCGCCTTTATTGAGGTAGGCAACGATCATTTCGCGACCTTCGTCATCTTCAATAATGACGGTGACCGAGCCTTCGGTAATGTAGTACAGGGCATCACTGGCGTCGCCGGCGTAGATGAGCGTACTTTTACTGGGGTAGCGCCGCCGATGGCAGTGACTGAGAAAGTTCTCTAAATCGGCTATTTCTGGTTTTAAGGGATTCAACACAGCTTGGGGCTCTCGTTAAAACAGTAAATCCATTTACTAAGTTGCGGGCAGATTTAAATGGTGTTTTCGGCCCATGGCTGCCCTCAGTATGACCTGCTTTGCTGGCCATGGCGAGCTAGAATCTGGGCGCTGTGGTAAGCTTAGTCCAATTTTTTTGGTATCGCTATGAGGGTAAAATGAAAGCGACGGTTAAGTGGGTAGATGGTGTTATGTTTCTCGGCGAGTCGGGGAGTGGTCACTCGGTAGTGATGGATGGTCCAGAAGACCATGGCGGCCGTAATATGGGAATTCGCCCCATGGAAATGCTGCTAGTGGGCATGGGCGGCTGCGCGTCATTTGATGTGATGACAATGTTGAAAAAGTCGCGTCAAGATGTGACGGATTGTCGCTGTGATCTGGATGCCGAGCGCGCCGATGCGGTGCCCGCCGTTTTTACAAAAATACACCTGCATTTTGTTGTTAGTGGTAAAAATTTAAAAGCAGCACACGTCAAACGTGCGGTGGAATTGTCCGCTGAAAAATATTGTTCCGCGTCTATTATGATGGGAGCGGCGGGCGTCGAAGTCAGCCATAGCCACGAGGTCATCGACAGTGTCTGAGAAGCTAGTTCGTCCTAATCCACATGGTGGCATGCGCCATATTGCCCTGTTTGTGGAAAAATTCGACGAGACCCTCTGTTTCTATACTGACGTTATGGGTATGACGGTGGAGTGGCAGCCAGATCCAGACAATATCTATTTGTGCTCGGGCAATGATAATCTTGCCCTGCACCGCTATCAGGGGCCGCTTCGGCCGGTGGCTGGGCAGCGTCTAGATCATATTGGGTTTATTTTAAACGCCCCAGAGGATGTGGATGCTTGGCATGCGTTTTTATTGGCGAATCAGGTGAGTATTAAGACCGAGCCGCGCACTCATCGTGACGGTGCCCGCAGTTTTTACTGTCTTGACCCCGACGGCAATTTGGTACAACTCATTTTTCACCCGCCGATTAGCGGGCGCTAGCTCGCTATACGTAGTAAGTGCTGCCGGTCATGACCTTGGACATCAAGCTCATGGCTTTTTTTACTGGGCTTGGAAAGACCTGTCCGCCTGCTGCTATTGCTGTGGCGGCGTGCTCGGCTTCGTCTTCTAGCATCTGCTGCAGTATGGCGCGCGATTTTTGGTCATCAGCCGGCAGTGTTTGCAGGTGTTCGCGCAGATGTTCGCAGACCTGATCTTCAGTGGCGGCAACAAAACCAAGACTAATTCTATCGCTAATCACACCCGCCGCAGCGCCAATCGCAAATGAGGCGGCGTAAAATAGCGGATTTAAATGACTGGTATGGCTTTGAAGCTCGTGCAGGCGTTGCTCACACCAGGCAAGATGGTCAATTTCTTCGGCCGCGGAATGTTCCATAGAGGCTTTAACATGGGCATTTTTTGCTGTTAGTGCCTGGCCTTGGTACAGGGCCTGTGCGCAGACTTCGCCGGTATGATTAATTCGCATTAAGCCGGCGATATGGCGACGATCCTGGTCGGCACTGGGCGAGCTGCTAATGTGTTGGGCAGGGCTTTGGCGCCGGGCAGTACTACTGCCTGTAACAAGGGTTTTTAGACTTCGATCTGCTCCCATCAGGGCGCGATCAAGTAAGGTGTATTGTCGAGTCATGGCCTTGACCTCCGGAGGATATTGTAGCCGAATTAGGGAGTCATGACTTGTTTTTCTGATAGCCGGTCCAGCGTTTGATGGCCTCGGCAAGTTCCCATAAGCGGATTGGTTTTACCAAATGTAGATCCATTCCCGCGCGCAAATAGCTGTCGCGCTGCTCGTCTAGGGCATTGGCGGTTAAGCCAATAATGGGAGTGCGCTCGCGCTCTTCGTCTTTTTCAAACTGGCGGATTTGGCGAGTCGCTTCATCGCCATCCATGATCGGCATTTCGATATCCATGATCACCACGTCAAAGCGTTTGCGCATAAATATATTGACCGCTTGCTGGCCATTTTCAACGCGATGCACGGTGATTCCGAGGCTGCTTAGCATGCGGGTTAGGACTTGGGCGTTGGTGGGATTGTCTTCGGCGATTAAGCATTCCAATGAATTTAAGGTGAGGGCATCGGTTTGGTATTGATCGGGCAAGTGGCTAACCGCATTGGCGTCAAAGTGACATTCGGCGAGCAAGGCGCTGCGCAGAGCAATGCCGGTGAGCGGCTTGCTCAGCACTCGGCGGATACCCGCGGCGCGCAGTTTGTCGCGGTCGAAGATAATATTGGCGTGAGCGAGCATCAGGCCTATGGGCGTGTTTCGTTGATCCTTGGTTTCGTCGTATATTCGCTGAGCTAGTGTTAGCCCGCCACCTGGTAGAGTGTGGTCGATGAGAATAATGTCGATGGGGGCGTTTAAGAGCGACTGATTGCGGATAGTGGCGATTGCCGCGCTGTCGCTATTGGCTGTAAATGCGGGCATTCCCCAGTTGCTGCACTGTTTGCTAACGACTTTGCAGAATGTCTGGTTACTGTCTACAACTAGCAGTCGCTTATTGCTCAGTAAGCCCGTGCGAATTTGCAAAGTATTAACGTCATCATTATTCGGCACTCCCAACTGTATGGAAAAACGCAGAGTGTGCACCCCGGTAGGCGATGTTCGCACCGCAGCGCTGCCGTTCATTCGTGCTATTAGCTGTGAGACGATGGCTAGACGGGTATTGATGATGCCGTCTTGCTCAGACGTTGAGCCGTTAAGGGCGAGTTTTTCCAGCGTGCTAAAGGGTTTGCCGCGATGGCTTAGTTCAAAGTTAAGTAAGCCTTGTTTAAGGCTTGAAGAGTAGACTTTGAGGAGGATATAGCCTGATTCATAGTGTTCAAAGGCATTATTCATCACGTGCGACAGTAACTGGCGAATGCGCGAGGAATCGCCGATAAGCTTTTCGTTTACATTGCTATCAATGTCGCAAATAAATTCTAAGGATTGTTCGGCGGCAATATTGCGGAAACCGGAAACAGATTCGTCGATAATTTCCGGCACGCTCAATAGCTCATTGCTGAGTTCAATGTCATTTTCGTTAAAGCGGGTCGCTTGACTGGCTTCTTCCAGTAATTGCAGGAGTTCGTGGCCGGAGCGTTGCAGGGTGCGCACGTGGTCTTCTTGATTGGCGGTGAGCCGGGTCTCCTGCAAGAGTTCTGAGACACCGAGCATGGCGCTCATTGGTGTTCGAATGTCATGGGTTATGCGCGCGAGAATGTCGGTTTTGGCACGATTGACGGCGCCCAAGATGGTGATACTTTGCTCGTCTAGATTCTGTTTGCGCTCGCGCTGGTGATGCCGGACGATTAATAGCGCGGTGTGAGTGGTGCCGGTCACAGTGGCCAAGAAGATTAAGATCAAGTTGGTGCTGGTGGCAGTGATGATCGAGAGGCTATAACTAAACATTGTTAAGCTTAGAATCAACACGATTAGAATTCGCGCGACTATATAGTAAAAAATCAGTCGGTTGTAAGTTTGGAAAAAGGAGCTAAGGGCAATAAATAATAGCGCGATGGAGTTCAGCGGGAACAGTGTGTAGATGGTGATGACCGCCGTAGTGTCATTGCCGATGATGCTGAGTGCCACACCCACGATATCGACGATGATCAATAGGCGAATGATGGTGGGCCACCGACCGGGATTGCCGAGTGGGAAAACCGGAAGTCGCAGCGCGTAGACTAAATCAACCAGACTGATACCTAAAATAACGAGGATAAGACCGTAGCCATTCCACGGGGGTAATAATCCTTGCGGGGCGCCAATATAGCCCCAGGCAGTGACTTGCCCGCTAATAACAAGCAGGGCGTAGATCGCGGTAATAAGAAACAGCGAGTCACGGTGTAGCACCGCGTTGATGAGATTGAATACCAGCAGATTGATAAGAATGCCGAAAAATAATGCGTTAAGGAATTCCCGCTGGCTGACATCACCCAGAAAACTGGTGTAATCGTGCAGGGTTAGCTCGAGCTGGCGGTCGAAGGGATATTCGAGGGAGAGGTAGTAGCTGGTACTGCTGTTGGCGTTCACTGGAATAGAGAATAGAGTTTCGGTGCGAATTAAGTCGTCGGTGGACATTGGCGCGATGTGTTGTCCAGCTTCTGTGTATAGCTGGGCTGCGTTGAGATCTACCGGCATGACTTGTAGCAACTGCTGGATTATTTCATTGCTGGTATTACTGAGAGTAAAGCGAAACCAATATCTGCCAATGCTCTGGGATAGATTGAAATCACCACTTTCTGCGGGACGAAACTGACGATTAACGGCGGTGCTTAAAATATCGTCGATGCGGTAGAGTTTGTTTGCGTCTTCGATGAGGTCGCTGAAACCATTAAGCGAGATTGCGCCCTGATTTGAGGTCACCGTTAAGATTGGCGCTGCGTGTGCGGTAATAGATAGCAGTAGCAAAACCGCACACAGCAGGTGTTTGGCCAGCTTACTCTCGGGCAATGGCGCGGTAAGCAATGTCGTTACGGTAGAAGGCATCTCGCCACTTTATCTGTTTGGCAATTGAATACGCAAGTTGTTGTGCGGCACTAACCGTGTCGCCCATTGCGGTTGCGCAGAGTACTCGGCCGCCGTTAGTGACTAAATTGCCGTTTTCCAATTGGGTGCCAGCGTGAAAAACTTTGCCACTGCTGCTTCCTTCGGGAATACCACTGATCGTATCACCCTTGTTATAAGCGCCGGGATAGCCGCCCGCAGCTAGTACCACGCCAACTGCGGGGCGAGGATCCCAATCGGCACTGACGCTGTTTAGTTTGCCGGCTATTGCCGCCAGGCACAGCGCCACTAAATCTGATTGCAGGCGCAACATAATCGGCTGCGTTTCAGGGTCACCAAAACGGCAGTTGTATTCAATGACCTTGGGGTCGCCGTTGGCATTAATCATTAGACCGGCATATAAAAAACCAGTATAGCGATTGCCTTCACTCGCCATGCCTTTCACGGTGGGAATAATAACCTCATCCATAATCCGTTGGTGGATTGCGGGTGTCACCACTGGCGCTGGGGAGTAGGCACCCATGCCGCCGGTATTGGGGCCACTATCGCCGTCGCCAACCCGCTTGTGATCTTGGCTGGTGGCCATGGGCAGAATATTTTCGCCGTCCACCATCACAATAAAGCTGGCTTCTTCGCCTTCTAAAAACTCTTCAATGACCACGCGGCAGCCGGCATCGCCAAAGGCATTGCCGGATAACATGTCGCGCACTGCATCTTCTGCTTGCTCAAGGGTTTCGGCAACAATAACGCCCTTACCTGCGGCAAGACCGTCGGCTTTTACCACAATCGGCGCACCCTGCTCACGCAGATAGGCCAGTGCCGGTTCAAGCTCGGTAAAGTTCTGGTAGCTGCCGGAGGGAATGTTATGGCGGGCGAGGAAATCCTTGGTAAAGGCCTTTGAACCCTCTAGTTGAGCAGCACCTTTGCTGGGGCCAAAGCAGGGAAGTTTGCGCTCATTAAAGTAATCTACCACGCCGTCGACTAGCGGAGCTTCGGGACCAACGATGGTCAGGCCGACATTGTTACTGGTGGCAAAGTCTGCCAGCGCGGCGAAATCATTGATGGCGATAGCGATGTTTTCAACGCCTTGCTCAAGTGCGGTACCAGCGTTGCCGGGTGCGACAAAGACGGTGGCGACGTCGGCAGATTGAGCTGCCTTCCACGCTAGCGCGTGCTCGCGACCGCCATTTCCAATAATCAATACATTCATGGTTTCGCGACACGTTGAGCGCAATATAAATGATTCGCGCCCTCTGACGTGTACTTCCTCCTGCTACAAATAAGAAGCGGCTGGCTTTAGCCGCCATAATTACGATTGAGCGCCCCAGAGGGCACTCGACAGATTTTTTCTTTCTTAGTGGCGGAAGTGACGCATGCCGGTAAAGGCCATGGCGATGCCGTGTTCATCTGCTGCGGCAATCACTTCATCGTCGCGAATAGAGCCGCCGGGCTGGAT
This sequence comes from Zhongshania sp. R06B22, assembly GCF_040892595.1. Taxonomy (NCBI): domain Bacteria; kingdom Pseudomonadati; phylum Pseudomonadota; class Gammaproteobacteria; order Cellvibrionales; family Spongiibacteraceae; genus Zhongshania; species Zhongshania arctica. The sequence goes on from NZ_JBFRYB010000001.1 coordinate 1,397,794, forward strand.
AACACAGGCAATCCCGTTGGCAGCGGCATTATCTAAACCGTCACGGAAGGGGAAGAAGGCATCTGATGCCATGACGGCACCTTTAATCGTAAGGCCGGCATGCTCAGCCTTAATTGCGGCGATACGCGCAGAGTTAATACGGCTCATTTGGCCTGCGCCGACACCAATGGTTTGACGATTTTTAACGTAGACAATGGCGTTTGATTTCACGAACTTGGCGACTTTCCATGCAAAAATCATATCGTGAATTTCGCTTTCTTCGGGCTGGCGTTTAGTCACAATTTTCAGCTCGTCGGCGCCGATCATGCCAAGATCGCGGTCTTGCACAAGCAGGCCGCCGTTAACACGCTTATAGTCGAATGCTGGGTTGCTAGCACCCCATAGGCCACAGGTGAGCAGCCGCAGGTTTTTCTTTTCTGCGACGATGGCTGCCGCTTCTTCGCTGACGCTGGGGGCAATAATAACCTCGACGAATTGACGGTCACAGATCGCTTTTGCGGTGGCCGCATCGAGTTCGCGGTTAAAGGCAATAATACCCCCAAAAGCGGATTCAGGGTCGGTGGCAAAGGCCAAATTATACGCTTCGTGAATACCGTTTAAAGACACTGCCACGCCGCATGGATTGGCGTGTTTAACGATAACGCAGGCGGGCTTAACGAAGGACTTAACGCATTCTAGTGCGGCGTCGGTATCGGCAATATTATTGTATGACAGCGCTTTGCCCTGTAGCTGAGTAGCTGTTGCGACTGACGCTTCGCTAGGGTGGCGCTCAACATAAAATGCAGAATCTTGGTGTGGGTTTTCACCGTAGCGCATGTCTTGGGCTTTAATGAACTGGCTATTAAAGGTGCGCGGAAACTTCTCAGTGCCACCTGGTACCAGGCGGCCAAAATAATTGGCGATCATGCCGTCGTATGCGGCGGTGTGCTCATACGCTTTGATGGCTAGATCAAAGCGAGTGGCGTGAAGAGTACAGCCATCGTTGGCGCGCAATTCGTCTAAAATAGTTTGGTAATCTATGGCGTTAACAACGATCGCCACGTCGCGATGATTTTTAGCTGCCGCCCGAACCATAGTGGGGCCGCCAATATCGATATTTTCGATGGCGTCTTCCAAGGTACAACCGGGTTTGGATACGGTCGCTTCAAAGGGGTATAGATTGACAACAACCATGTCGATGGCGTCGATGCCATGCTCGCTCATGATACCGTCATCAATGCCGCGACGTCCCAAGATGCCGCCGTGGACTTTGGGGTGTAAGGTCTTCACCCGGCCATCCATCATTTCGGGGAAGCCGGTGTAATCAGACACTTCCGTTACCGCAATGTCGTTTTGATTCAGCAGAGCATAGGTGCCGCCAGTAGAAAGCAGCTCTACACCCAATTGGCTGAGTTCACGGGCGAAATCGACAATGCCGGATTTATCAGAAACACTGATAAGGGCGCGTTTAACGGGGCGGGCCTGGTTGTCTGTAGTCATGCCTAGTGGGTTACCTTGAGTTTAAATAATAGCTACGGGGAAGCGGTGTCGAACGGTATTACAGTAAATCGTATTGTTTGAGCTTTTTGCGAAGGGTGCCGCGGTTCAAGCCCAGCATCTGAGAGGCGCGGGTTTGATTGTTGCGGGTGTAGCGCATCACCTCTTCGAGCAGTGGCGCTTCTACTTCTGAGAGCACCATATTGTAGACATCGCAGACGTCTTGGCCATCGAGGGTGGCAAGATAGTTGTTCAGGGCAATCGCCACGCTGTCGCGCAGGGTTTTTGCTTTGCTGATGTCGTCGTTAGCGGCGGTTGTTGGGGCAGTGGTGGTTTCGGCGACTGGGGCGCTGTCTATGCTGGTCAAATTCATGCTGCGGCTTCCTCTAGGTTTTGTTCGTGCTGTTCAAAGTAGTGATGTACAGCATCTTGTTGTGCACTGGTGGACTCAAGGCGGTTGAATATGCCGCGGAAACCACTGGTGGGGTCGAGCTCCTGCAAATACCATGCACAGTGTTTACGTGCGATGCGCAGTCCTTGGTGTTCACCGTAAAACCGATAAAGGGCGCTGAGATGATTCAGCATTACCTGTTTTATTTCCCCTGGTGTTGCTGGGGCGGCTAGCTTGCCGGTCGCCAGATAGGTGTTGATCTCGCGGAACAGCCAGGGCTTACCCTGCGCGCCGCGGCCTATCATTACACCGTCGGCACCGGTGTAATCCAATACCTGCTTGGCTTGTTGTGCCGAGCAAATATCGCCATTGGCAAATACCGGAATATCGATGGCCTGTTTTATTGCCGCGATGGTGTCATATTCAGCATTCCCTAAATAGCGACACTCGCGAGTTCTGCCATGCACTGCCAGTGAGCGAATGCCACAATCTTGGGCAAGCTTGGCAATGTCGATTCCGTTGCGTTGGTCGCGTGACCACCCGGTACGAATTTTTAGCGTAACGGGTAGATCTACTGCTGCGACAACCGCAGTTACTATTTCTTTTACTAATTCCGGTTCTCTTAATAACGCCGAACCGGCGGCTTTTTTACAGACTTTTTTTGCTGGGCATCCCATGTTGATGTCGATGATGTCGACACCCATGTCTGCACAGCGTCTTGCTGCATCCGCCATCATTAGCGGGTCTGCCCCGGCAATTTGAACAGCGCGCGGCGTGTTGTCGTCATGGGCTAGGCGCAAATAACTCTTGCGGGTGTCCCATAGTGCGGCGTCACTGATCAACATTTCGGATACGGTTAAGCCGGCGCCGAACTCGCGGCACAGGCGGCGAAAGGGCAGATCGGTAATACCTGCCATTGGCGCCAATACGGCACGGGCAGGAAGCTTGTGAGGACCAATTTGGATCATCGCCATGCCCGTAAAGGGAAATTAACCGTGGGAAAACAGGGCAGCTATAATACTCGTTCAAAGACGCCACCGGAAGTCTTGCGCTCAAAAAATAACCAGTTTTGAGCGTAAAAAATCGGCTTTACGGCAGCAGCTGTAACTGGTAGTTAACTGCTGCTGGGCCGGGGTCGACGATTTCTAAAGCGATGTGAACGGGTTGCTGGCTTGCCAGGCTGGCGTCGGCTGTGAGTTCGCCAGCAAGGTATTCCGCCGGCTTGAATGAACGGGTGGCAATGGTGCGGTCGTTAATATCGCTAAAGCGCAGCTTTAATTCAGGGAAGCTGGTACTGGCTGGGCCGCGGTTTAGCAAGATGGTGTCGACCAAAAGTGCATTGTCTATTGAGGGGTGCTTGCGGACCACCAGCTTGGTGCTGACAACATCGGTTACCGCCGAACTACGTTTTTGTGCTGGGTCTTCGCAGATTGACGGATGCAGCGGGCAAAGTTTACGGAGCTCGTCCCCGATGGGGCTGGCGAAGAGGGAGGCTTTTTGCCAAAGTGCAATTTGCCCGATAAGTACCACTAGGGCGATGGTGTTGGCGACTAGCCAAAACCACTGGACGCCGCCGCGACGCGGCTGGTGGTATTCAAAGTCGTGATTGACGGTACTTAGGCCCGTCAGCAGGTCTAACTCCGGCGGTTCGCCGCTGAGGGCGCCATCGTCCTCGGCGTTTAAGTCTTTTAATGTAGTTTCAATATTCGGCGTTGGCGACGGCGCTTGCTCTAGTTCACGATCAGTGTTGAGTGTCTTGTCGTCTAGGTCTGTTAGCAGTATCGAGGCATCGGTGTGTTCATCAATGCCGCTGAAAATACTCATGCAGACACTGCACCTCACTAAGCCGTCCGCAAGTAGCAGCTGCTCGGCTTTTACTCTAAACCGGGTTTTGCATTGCGGACACTGAATGCTTTTTGGGGTGGTATTTATTGTATTCATCTCGGTGTTTCGTCGCTTTAACTATGGTTTTTAGTGCCGCATATCCTAACCCACTCGTCTTTTGTGGTCAGATTAAGCGCGTTAAACCACTCTTGATAACAGCCCATTAGCTCTTCGGCTTGGCTTTGTAATATACCCGATAAACAAATGGCTGCGCCCTCGCTGAGCGTGGCCGCAAGGCTCGGTGCCAATGAGGTTAATGGACCGGCAAGTATATTGGCAACCACCATATCACCGTGCAAACCGTCGGGAATATGCTCGGGAAGTAGACATTCGATGCGGGCGTCGTCGATATTATTGCGGCGGGCATTGTCGCGGGTGGCGAGTAGCGCTTGCGGATCGTTGTCCACCGCGATGACTTTCTTGGCGCCCAGGAGCAGTGCGGCTATGCCCAAAATGCCAGAGCCGCAGCCATAGTCGATCACTGTGAGTCCGCTCAGATCTTGTTGGTCTAGCCACTGCATGCACAGCCAAGTTGTGGGATGCGTGCCGGTGCCAAAGGCGAGACCGGGATCAAGGAGCAAGTTTACCGCTTTGGGGTCGACAGGCTCGCGCCAGCTTGGGCAAATCCACAGGCGCTCGCCGCATTGAATGGGATGATAGCTGTCCATCCATTCTCTAATCCAATCACGGTCTTCTAATATTTCTATGCGCAGCGCAGGCAGTGCTTGGCCGTAATGGCTTTGTAGCTCCGCGAGTGTGGCTGTCATATCGGTGTCGGCGGTGAACAAGCCTGTTACTCGGGTGTGTTGCCACACTGGGGTTTCACCCACGCCGGGTTCGTACACCGGCTGGTCGGCATTGTCTTCCATAGTTACGGCGGCGGCACCTACGTCCAAGAGCGCGTCTTCGAGTATGGAGGCAGTGGCGGGGTCGGCGTCGAGTCGCAGTTGTAACCAGGTCATGAGGTGCTCTTGTTGTTGAAAATACTATTGCTAATGGCGTTGGAAATGAAAAGGGGTCTATTCGAAAATAGACCCCTTGATATGTTACAGACTTAGCATGCTTAGAGCTTAAGTTTTTTCTCTAAATAATGAATGCTGACGCCGCCTTTTTTAAACGCGGCATCGCGCACTAAGTCACGATGTAAGTCAGTGTTGGTACGAATACCGTCAATGACTAATTCATCGAGGGCATTGCGCATCCGGCTCAAGGCAATCTCTCGGCTGTCACCCCAGGTAATAATTTTTGCAATCATTGAGTCGTAATGGGGTGGCACTGTATAGCCGCTATATAAATGCGAGTCGACCCGAACACCGAGGCCGCCGGGTGCATGATAATGCTTTACAAGACCGGGGCAGGGCAAAAAGGTTTTGGGGTCTTCAGCGTTGATACGGCATTCAAAGGCATGGCCTTTGATTTTGATATCGTCTTGGGTGATTGATAATTTCTCGCCGCTGGCAATCAGCAATTGCTGTTTGATGAGGTCAATGCCGGTCACCATTTCGCTGACGGGATGTTCAACCTGAATACGGGTGTTCATTTCTATAAAGAAGAATTGGCCGTTTTCATAGAGAAACTCGAAAGTTCCGGCGCCGCGATAGTTTATGGCGATACAGGCATCGACACAGGACTTGGCAACTTGATTGCGGATCTCATCTGGAATGCCCGGCGCGGGTGCTTCTTCAAGTACTTTTTGGTGACGGCGCTGCAGCGAGCAATCGCGGTCACCTAAATGGATTGCGTGACCTTGACCGTCCGCCAAAACTTGAATTTCTACATGACGCGGGTTCTCGAGGAATTTCTCGATATAGACTGTCTCATCACCAAAGGCCGCTTTAGCCTCTGACTGGGTGACATATACCGCATTCAGCAGGGCGGCTTCACTGTGAACAACACGCATGCCACGTCCGCCGCCGCCCGCTGCAGCTTTAATAATAACGGGGTAACCGATACGTTTGGCCACGGCTAGGGTGTGATCATTATCATCGGTAATAGGACCATCTGAGCCGGGCACGGTAGGAACGCCAGCTTTTTTCATCGCTTTGATGGCTGAGACCTTGTCGCCCATCATTCGAATTAGGTCGGGGGTGGGGCCAATGAAAACGAAACCACTTTTCTCAACCTGCTCGGCGAAGTCGGCATTTTCTGCCAAGAAACCGTAGCCGGGGTGGATGGCCACGGCGTCGGTGACCTCAGCCGCACTGATAATAGCGGGTATGTTTAAGTAGCTAGCTGGTGACGGTGCGGGACCTATGCAGACCGATTCGTCGGCTAGACGGACATGCATTAGATTGCGATCTGCAGTGGAGTGGACTGCGACGGTCTTAATGCCAAGCTCTTTGCAGGCGCGAAGTATGCGCAGTGCAATCTCTCCACGGTTGGCAATGACAACTTTTTTAAGCATTTGAAATCAATCCCTTTTCGGTATGTTGATCGGACAATTGTTTGTTCCGGTTAGGCCGGTTTTACACAATAGTGATCAGGGATTGATCGAATTCAACGGGTTGTGCGTCGTCTACAAGTATGGCTTCGATCACGCCCGATTTGTCGGCTTCGATCTGGTTCATCATTTTCATGGCTTCAACGATACAGATAACGTCGCCGACTTTGACGTGCTGACCCACTTCGATAAAGGAGGGGGACGACGGTGATGGCGAGCGATAGAAAGTGCCAACCATTGGCGACTTGATAATATGGCCATTGGGCTCTGCTGCTTTTGGTGCTTCTGCCGGCGCTGCGGCTGGTGCGGGCGCAGCTGCTGGGGCTTGCATCATCGGCTGGCCAATATACTGTTGCGCTAGCATGCCTTTGGCGGCGCTGTTGCGGCTGATGCGCACAGACTCTTCGCCCTCTTTAATCTCTAGTTCGTCGATATTTGACTCTTCGAGTAGCTCGATCAATTTTTTTACTTTTCTAATATCCATAGTCGCTCTCTTGAATAGGCTAAGTTTAATTCTTTATTGGTTTAATTGATCCATCGCTGCATGTAGCGCTAATTGGTAGCCCTGGGCTCCCAGGCCGCAAATGACGCCGAGCGCGATGTCCGAAAAATAGGAGTGATGACGGAAGTCCTCACGGGCGTGCACATTGGACAGGTGCACTTCAATGAATGGAATATCGACCGCCAGCAAGGCATCGCGCAGGGCGATGCTGGTGTGGGTAAACGCAGCCGGGTTAAAAATAATGAAGTTAATACCCTCTGGCCGTGCTAGATGAATACGGTCTATTAATTCGTATTCGGCATTGCTTTGCATTGACTGCAGATGGTGGCCGCGCTCTTTGGCAATAAGCTGCAACTCGGCGTCAATATCTGCCAGCGTGTTGCTGCCGTAAACGCCGGGTTCACGCGTGCCTAGTAAATTCAGATTGGGGCCGTGAAGAACGAGTATCGATGCCATAAGTCACTGCTTGAACGTGCCATCTAGAGTGTATGGCGATTGTGCCTTATTTGGTTTTTAGAGTCCAATGCATCTCGTAAATTTTTTTAAGATAGCAGCCGTTGTCTGCAAGTTTGCAGAAGATCGCTGGCGTTTTGCCGACGCCAGTGTTTTCGGTGCTAACACTGTTGGCCGCTAATCTTATCGGTTTAGCAGCTCGAGAATCATCGCTTTGGTCAATACCTGCGGCAGCATGATCTCTGTCGCATTGAGGTCGGCAGGGTAGTAAATATAGAGGGGAATGCCATTGCGCTTATAGTCAGCCAATAGCGAGGTAATGGCGGGGTCGTAGCGGGTCCAGTCGGCGATGACATACTCGACATTATGCTCTGTAAAGGCATCGCGAATAGTGTCGGTGTTGAGCACTAAGGTTTCGTTGGCAATACAGGTAATACACCAGTCAGCGGTTATATCCAGGAATACATTGCGGCCCTGCTCACGCAGCGCTTGTATTTCGTTTTGGTCAAAGTTGCCACTTTTGGATGCGGTGTCATCTGGCGGGGTTGCGAGTGTGGTAGTAACCGCGGCGAGCGCAGCGACGATAAGTACGGCGGCGACTAATTTCTTCTCCTTGCCGTGCAGCCACAGACCAAAGGCGATGACTAGCCAGGCTGACAAGATGAGGGCCATGCCGTCTACACCCGTTTGACGACCGCTTACCCAGATAAGCCAAATGGCGGTGGCTAGTAAGGGAAAAGCCAAAAATTGACGTAGGCTGATCATCCACTGACCGGATTTGGGAAGACGTTGTAAGCCGGCAGGGAATAAGGTTAGCAGTAAGACTGGCAGTGCCAAGCCTATGCCGATACAGCCGAAGACCAGCAGGGCGATAAACGGAGGCTGACTGGCGGCAAAGCCCACTGCAGTGCCCATAAAGGGCGCGGTGCAAGGGCTGGCCACGACAGTGGCGAGCACGCCGGTAAAGAAGCTGCCGCTGTAACCGCTTTGGCGACTGAGATCGCTGCCGATATTTGCCCAGCTACCACCGATTTCAAAGAGCCCCAGTAGGTTTAAGGACAATACAAAAAACAAGCACGCTAGCAGGGCGACAAACCAGGGTGTCTGTAATTGAAATCCCCAGCCGATGGCTTGCCCGGCCTGTTGCAAGATGATGAGCAAGGCGGCAACCGCAAGAAAACTAATTACGACGCCCGCGCTATAAACAAGGCCGTGCTTTAGTGGGGTGCCGTGATTGGCGTTGGTAAAGCTTAATACTTTAAGTCCGAGTACCGGGAATACACAGGGCATAAGATTGAGGATGGCGCCGCCCAAAATAGCAAAAATTAGCACTAGCCAAAGTGCGCGATCACTATCGTCGTCGCCAGAAAGTGTAATGGCCTTACTTGAGTTCAAACGCGGTGCGCTTTCAACTGCCACGACATTTTGCTGCTGGGGATCAATTTGGTAGTGCTGGGTTTGTGGCGGATAGCACAGCCCGGCATCGGCGCAACCCTGAGAAGTGACACTCAGAGTAAATGTCGTAGCGGGTAAATCCCTTAGGATTATCGTGGTATTGTGATAGTAGACTTCGGTTTCGCCGAAGTTGGGGTCTTGTTTAAGTTTACCGGTTTCAAATTCGCTATTAAGTGCAACCGCTTTGCCGTCGATAAAGGCCTTTAGTGCAAAGCGCTCTTTGTACAGATAGTAGCCATCAGCGGCGGTCCAGCTAAGCAATAAATTTCCTTTATTCCACAGCAATTGTGACTGGTAGGCTTGCTCTACCGGCAAAAATTGCGGGCTGCTATCGCTAAAGCTCACTGCTGACGGAGCAGAAAAAAAGTCGTCTGCTGCCTGACTGTTGCTGGCAAACAGAAAAATAACCAATAATAAAATCTGTTTCATAAATACAATCACTAAGGCGGTGGCGGTATGATACGTTAAATCAGCGGTGTTAGACCGTGAAGTATAACCTTGCTGCCTACCCAGTTGCAGCTTGCTAGAAGATTTGTAGTGTCACGGTCGAATGCTTGGCGCACAAATTCATTAATCGGAGGACGTTGTGGTAAAGATATGGAGGGTGGTAGTAGCGGCGTTGGCGCTAAGCCCATTGGTGGCTCAGTCTATTGAGATTAAAGACGCCTACGTCCGCGGACTGCCGCCAACTCAGCGCAATACAGCAGCATTTTTTACCGTACTGAATGCCAGCGACAAACCCGTTGAGTTGATGGCGGGTCGTTCTGATGCTGCCGAGCGTTTGGAAATTCATAGTCATCAACATCGCAACGGCATGATGTCGATGCAAAAGCAGGCATCAGTTAGTATCGCTGCGGGCGAAAGCCTGGTGTTTGAATCTGGTGGCTATCATTTAATGTTGATTAATCTTACTCGCGCTGTGCGTGATGGTGATCAGTTAAGCTTTAGCCTTACTACTGACGATGGTGAAGAAGTCACTGTGCTTGCACCGGTGATCAGCGTTTTAAAAGAATCGTCCGCTATTAAAGAACATGCAGGGGTGCACCAATAATGAAGCAAAAAATAATGGAACTAAATTCTAGAATTAAAGAAGCCTTGCAGGACTGGATGGGCGACGGTGTGCTCTGGCGGGTGGCAGCGATTGTGCTGCCCTTGTATATATTATTGGTGATAGTGCTGGGTGTTTACTGGAGCTTTACACCGGAGATACCTGCCACTCGCTATATGCAGCAAGATGCGTCCTTGGCGGTGGTGGGCACCGCGACAAGCTCGGCGCTGATTGACGTTAGTGAGGTGCTATTGGATAAACCCGGCGGCTTCATCAGCAATGATGTGACTCCGCCCGGTCTTTTTATGGATAATATGCCCGCCTGGGAATATGGGGTATTGATTCAGGTGCGCGAATTAAGTCGGTCGATGCGTGAAAGCTTTAGCCGTTCGCAATCTCAGTCGCGAGAAGATCGCGACTTAGCGAAATCTGAACCGCGGTTTAATTTTTCCAATAATAGCTGGGCAGTACCCGCGTCTGAGTCTGAGTACCGCCAAGGGATTAAGTATCTCAAGGCTTACCGTCAACGCCTTAGTGATGCAGGTGACCCACAGGCGCAGTTTTACGCGCGGGCTGACAATTTACGGTTCTGGCTGGCGGGGGTAGAATCTCGATTAGGGAGTTTGTCGCAGCGCTTAAGCGCAAGCGTGGGTCGTCCGCGTTTGAACACAGATTTAGCCAATGATCCCAATGCGCGCCAGTCTACGCCGGCGCCTAGTGATGAGCGGGTGAAAACCCCCTGGCTGGAAATAGACAATGTGTTTTATGAGTCCCGTGGCACCGCCTGGGCATTGATCTGTTTCTTGCGCGCCATAGAAATTGATTTTGCCGACGTCCTTGCCGACAAAAATGCCGAGGTAAGTATGCGACAAATTATTCGCGAGCTAGAGGGCACCCAGCAGGCGATGTTTAGTCTAATGGTGTTGAATGGCAGCGGTTTTGGCCTGCTCGCTAATCATTCGTTGGTTATGGCTTCGTATATTACCCGCGCCAATGCTGCGATTACTGACTTACGTGATTTATTATCCCAAGGATAAATGATGAGCTATACAACTTTGATGAAAGGCTGTGTTTTAACGGCGGCGCTGCTGATAACGGCCTGCGCGCAGAGCCCCCAAGCCATTCAGGTGGCGCCGGAGTTCCCCGCCCCGACGCAGGTCAATGGCGACGGCAATCCGGTGCATATTCGGGTTAGCGACCAGCGCGCGAATAAGGTGTTGGGCAGTCGTGGCGGCGCCTACCGTGAAACCTCGGTTATCACCCTCGCAAACGATCTGTCTTTACCTGTCGAGACGGCCTTGTCTGCTTATATGGCCGCCATGGGCTACGATGTTAATAGCTTGGATCCAAATACCACAGACGTGCATGTCATTTTTAGCTCCTTGGTTTACGACCATCCTAAGGAATATGGCCTAGGCTATGACATGGATATGATGGCGGGCGTAGAAGTTGAAGTAAGGCGTGGCAATGAACACTACGAGGGTCGCTACCGTATAAAGCGCAATCAAAAGTTTTTTAATGCGCCCAGCAATTCCCACAACAGTCAGCTGGTGAATGACCTAGTGGCAGAAGTCTTAGTCAGTATGTTTTCAGATCCAAAATTAGTGGCGTTTCTGAAAAGAAATTAAGATCGGATAAATTATTAGAGCGATAAAAAAGGCAGAACTCCTTGCGGGGTTCTGCCTTTTTCGTGCCCGAGCGCGTGTTTTAGGCAAGACGTGCCAGTAACTCGCGGTGACGTGGCCCGGCTAGACGCGGGCCGTATTGAGATACCACCTCGGCAGCAGCGAGACTCGCTAATTCGCCGGCTTTCTTAAAGTCGTGGCCGTGGGTGATCGCATAAAGAAAGGCACCTGCAAACATATCGCCGGCACCATTAGTGTCTACGGCTTTCACTTTATGGCCGGCAATGGTGTGGAGCTGTTCGCCATCGAACACCAATGCGCCTTTGGCGCCGAGGGTGATGGCAAAGGTTTTGCTGATCTTTTTCAGCGCAATTACCGCGTCATCAAGTGATTCACTTTGCGCCCAGCCCAAGGCCTCTGCTTCATTGCAGAAAATAAGGTCTACCCCATTGCCGAGCATTTCCGCTAAACCATCGCGGAAGAAACTGACCATGCCGGGGTCTGAAAAACTCAGTGCGGTTTTAACACCGCTGCGCTCGGCAATACTACGACCGGCAACGGCGGCGGCGCGGCCGGTGTCAGAAGTGACCAAATAGCCTTCGGCATAGAAGTATTCGGAATCGCTAAGTGCGGCTTCGTTGATCTCATCAATGGACAGCGTTGCACTGATGCCTAAGTGCGTATTCATGCTGCGTTCGGCATCAGGGCTAATTAAGACTAGGCATTTTCCGGTGACACCGGCGGCCTTGTCGCCGTCGAAATCGGCATCAACACCGGCCGCTTTAATATCGTTCATAAAAAAATCGCCGTGCTCATCGTTGGCGACTTTGCAAGAATAGTAGTTTGTGGCGCCAAAATACGCGGCCGCAACAACGGAGTTACAGGCCGAGCCACCGCTGGTTGAACTGGCATGAACCATATGGCCGCTGAGCTTGTCCAACAATTCTTGTTGGCGAGGCTCATCAACGAGTGTCATAAGGCCTTTTTCAACGCCGAGCGTGCCTAGCTCTTGGTCGCTAATTTCAATTTCGGTATCGACGAGTGCAGCGCCAATACCGTAGAGGTGATATTTTTTCATCTTATTTGCCAGTTACTTGCGGTAAAGTGCCGCTATTATCCGGTTTGAAGATCGATTTGCAATGCGTTAGCGCTTGAATACCGATGACAGGGGGCGGCTGTGGCAGTATTGGCGCTGTATATAAAGTGTTATGTGTATTAATGAATATTATTTGGTTGTAATCCATGGCTAAAAAATCTCCAAAGAACCTTGCTAGTAAGTTTCGAAATATTCGCTGGCTGAGTCTAGGCTTGAAAGTCTCCCTAGTGGGTTTGGTGTTGTTGCTGATTTTGTTTGCCTACAGCGATGCCAAGGTACGTGGCGCGTTTGACGCCAAACGCTATGAGCAGCCAGCCAAAGTTTATGCCCGGCCATTAGTGCTGGCGTCGGGTGCAATTTTGACTGCGTATGAGCTTGAATCAGAGCTGGGCGAGCTGGGTTATCGTTCAAGGCGCTTGGTGAATGAGCCTGGAACCTACTATCGACAGGGCGATCATTTCTCGATATTTCTGCGCCCATTCGCGTTTGCTGATGGTGAACGGCCCGCGCGTAAAATAGAGTTAGAGATGGCCCCGACCACTGTTGGCGTGGTGCGCGATACCTTGGGTGAGCGCATCGCCGAAGAGCAATTAGATCCCATGGTGATCGGTGGGGTGTATCCGGGCCGCCATGAAGACCGTCTGATGCTTGGCCTTGCGGAAGTCCCGCAGATGTTAGTGGAAACCTTGGTGCAGGTTGAGGATCAGCATTTCTATAGCCATTTCGGTATTTCACCGCGCAGTATTGCTCGCGCATTGCTGGTGAATATTAAAGCAGGTCGCACTGTGCAGGGTGGTAGTACCTTGACTCAGCAGCTGGTTAAAAACACCATTCTCAGCAATGAACGCAGTCTTTGGCGCAAGGCCAAAGAGGCGGTGATGTCGATTCTCACTGAAATGCATTACAGCAAAGATCGCATTCTTGAAGCCTATATTAATGAAGTGTATCTGGGGCAGGAGGGCAATCGTGCGATTCACGGTTTTGGTTTAGCGGCACGCCACTATTTTAACCGGCCTTTAAATGAGTTAAATCTGGCGCAAATATCGATGTTAGTTGGTTTAGTCAAAGGTCCGTCTTACTACGATCCTTGGCGCCACCCCGAGCGCGCTAAAAATCGCCGAAATATTGTTATGGGCGAATTGGCTGAGCAAGGTTGGTTAACGCCTGCGCAGTTGTCCGCTTGGCAGAAAGAGCCCTTGGAATTAGCGAAGACCTCGGCATTGGACGGGGTATATCCGGCTTATGTTGATTTGGTTCGTCGACAGCTTAGTCGCGATTATCAAAGTAAAGAATTACAGAATAGTGGGCTGCGAATTTTCACACCCTTCGATCCGGTATTGCAGCGGCGGGCTGAGAAAGCCACGGTTAGATCCTTGGCGCGGCTGGAAAGCCGCCAAAAAGATCTGCAAGTCGCGATGGTGGTGACGCGGGTTAATAGCGGTGATGTGGTGGCGGTGATCGGTGGCAAACGACCGCGATATGCTGGTTTTAATCGGGCCTTGGATGCCCTGCGCCCCATTGGCTCTCTGGCTAAGCCGGCGGTATTTTTGGCGGCATGGAATCAGCCGCGTTCCTATAATTTACTTACCCGAGTTTCGGACGCGCCGGTCAGTATACCGAATGCCGACGGTTCACTCTGGAAGCCCTCTAATTACGATCATAAATCCCATGGCGATGTGCCTTTGCACACCGCACTGGCGCATTCTTACAACCTTGCCACTGCCCGTTTGGGAATGGAGGTGGGTTTGAACAATGTGATGGATATGTTTCAGCGTTTGGGGATTAAGCGGCCGCTGCTAGAGGTGCCCTCAATGTTGCTAGGCGCGGCAGAATTGGCGCCTATAGAAGTCGCCGCCATGTACCAGACGATTGCTGCTGACGGGCGCTATACACCGCTGCGCACTATTTACGCGATCGCTGATAGCGACGGTAAATTATTGGCGCGCTATCCGCAAAAGCCCAGGCAAGTTGTGAACCCAGCAGCGGTGCATATCTTGCAATACGCGATGTTGGAAACCGTCCGCGAAGGCACTGGCAAGGGGGTTTACAAGGTTTTGCCAAAGGATTATCGGGTGGCAGGTAAAACCGGGACCAGTAACAAAACCCGCGATTCATGGTTTGCCGGTTTTGCCGGTGATTATATGGCGGTGGTGTGGATGGGTTTAGATAATAATGCGTCAACAGGATTAACGGGGGCCAGCGGCGCGCTGACGGTGTGGCGACAATTTATGGCGGAGGCCAGCACCGAGCAAATGCCCTTCTCCCAAATAGCGGGTGTGGATTACCAATGGGTAGATGGAGAGACGGCCAAGCTCACCCAGTCTTGGTGTGAGGGCGCACGCTATATGCCCTTTATGAGTGGCAGCGCGCCGACTGAAAGTGGTGGTTGCGCCCCCGACGGTGAGAAAATGTGGCGCTGGTTTAAAGGCGTCTTTGATTGATTTCAAACGCCTTTATATATTTAAGATTCACGGATTTGGGCGGTATAGCCGCCTTGGTCCGAGGGTACTAAATCCAAAAATTGGTTTATGCACTCCGGTACTTCTTCGCTGCGATGACTCACAAATAGAATCCGAGTTTGGCCGTGGCTGGCAATTTGATCGACCGCACCTAATAGTTTAGATTTCTGTTCATTGTCTAAACCAATACAGGGTTCATCTAAAATTAAAATACGCGGTGATTTCACCATTGCCCGCGCCAGCAAAATCATGCGCTGCTCACCAAAAGACAAGCGATCAAAGCGATGTTCCTTGAGTGGTAATAGCTCAAGTGCCTCAAGCCAAGCGACTAGTAATTGGCGCTGAGTTTCACTGTAATCGGTATACAGGCCTACCGAGTCGAATAGACCAGACGCAACCACGTCGATGACTTTGGTGCGCTTTAAATTACTCATTTGCATGCTGGCATTGAGCAGGCCGAATTGAGATTTTACCTCCCAAATACTTTCGCCACTGCCGCGTCGGCGGCCAAATAAAAATACTTGTTGGCCGTAGGCTTTGTCATTTTCACCGCACAAGAGACCGAGTAAAGTGGATTTTCCCGCGCCATTAGGGCCACTGATACAGCAGTGCTGGTGGGGCATTAGAGTCCAATTAATGTCGCTCAATACTTGCTTGCCGCGGAAGTTGACACTGATGTCTCGCAGTTCCAGCAAGGCAGTATCTGCTGGATGAGCTGGCGCTTCGGCAATAGGTAGAGGTTTGGCGTAATGATGGACGGTTTTGGCTTGTCGCTTTGCCTCTGCGGCTGAGCATTCACCAAGGATCTTGCCGTGTGCCATATTAAATACCGTGTCGATGGCATCGGGAATATCGTTGGCGTCCTTGGTGAGCAGCACCAGTGGTGTGCTAGAGCCGACTAGCTCTGCCAATAGGCTATGCATTTCCGCTTGGGCTTTTACGTCTAAGCCCTCAAAGGGGTTGTCTAAAATGAGGGCGGCGGGCTTGGCGAATAGTGCGCGTGCCAGCAGGGCTTTTCGGCTTTCGCCGGTGGAAATATAGCGAATGCCTTGGTCGAGAATATGGCCTATACCCAAGCGCGAGCAGAGATGCTCAAACTCTGCAGTGGCTGGCTGTCCTTGCAAGACAATATTTTTGACGGTGGTGCCAACGTCGAAGGCGTCTTCTCTGGTTTCGCTATCGTCGAATCGACTGTCGCGCTCCATTAGTTCACGTTGTAAATCAAAGGATATATAGGCAATGTCGGCGGGCCCAATACTGTCGGTATAATGCACTTCGCCGCTGTTTGGCCGCAGGGTATCGGTAATGAGTTTAGCTAATGTGGTTTTGCCCGCACCATTGCCACCAAGAATTGCGATGTGCTGCCGCTGCGGCCACTGCCAATTAAAATCGTCAAGGATGGGGTCGAGTTGATAGGCAAAACGAATGTGCTCAAAGCGGACGATTGGGGCAGACATGTGAAACCGTTTAACTGAAAAATAATCGCTAATGATATCATATAGAAGAGCGCCAATAGAGACCTTGGCGCTCGATCCTTGTCGCTAGCAGCTTAAGCACTCGCCGGGGCTTAGCTCGTAGAAATCAACGATTTGCTGCCAAGCTTGTTCAGCGGTATCCACAATCGAAATCATATTGACGTCGTCAGGGCTGATCACGCCTTCGTCACGTAAAAATTCGAGATTGATCGCCTGGCGCCAAAACTCATGACCAAGGAGGATGACCGGCACCCGTTTGGACTTGCCGGTTTGAATCAGTGTGAGGGCTTCGAAGAGCTCGTCAAAGGTGCCAAAGCCGCCGGGGCAAACAATGACCGCCTTAGCGCGCAGCATAAAGTGCATTTTGCGTATGCCAAAGTAGTGAAAGCGAAAGCAAAACTCCGGGCTAATATAGGGATTGGGTGCTTGCTCGTGGGGCAGTACAATATTTAAGCCTATGGATTTACCACCCGCTTCCATGGCGCCGCGATTTGCCGCCTCCATAATTCCTGGGCCGCCGCCGGTCACGACGTAGAGTTGTTCGCTGGGGTCACAGTTCGATGAGTGCGCGGTAATAAGCTCACCTAAGCGTTGCGCTTGCTGGTAGTAGTGACTATTGCGTTGATCACGTTTGCTCGCGCGGATTTTAGCCGGGTCACCGCCGGCCTCGGCGGCTTTGAAGGCAATATCGGCGTCCTCTGGCGATAAAAATCGAGCGCTGCCAAAAATAACGATTGTCGACTCAACGCCGTGCTCCTTGAGGATCATTTCCGGCTTTTGTAATTCTAAGTGAAAGCGCAGGCCTCGCAGTTCCTCGCGCAATAAAAAATCTTGGTCGGTATAGGCCAGTCGATACGCCTCTGGCATGTCTTCTAGCTTGCTGGGCATTTCCTCGCGGGCAGAGGGGAAGTTAGCGCCGCGCAGTTTTGATTTGTTCGCCATTTATTATGTCCTTCCTAGTGACTTGCTCCTTATGCTGCGTCAAGTTGTGTTTGGGAGCAAGGCTTGTTTCGGTGCTACTATTTTAGCTGTAGCGAGTGCTTGTCATTCAGTTTGTAAAGAACATCAAAAAACTCAGTATTTCTTGTGTTGGCTAGGCCAGTAGGTATGATCCTTGCTGTTAAGCGCTGGAATGCAGTGCTTAGCCAAGATCAGAGCCGGTGCGTGCATCTGTTTTTTGGTGCAATATTATAATGACGTAGTTGTAGGTGTTTATGACCCAGTTAGATGACTCATTTATCAAAAATTTTTTAAAACAAGAATCGGCCGGTGGCATTATATTGGTTTTTGCTGGCGCCTTAGCGATGGTGTTGGCGAATAGTCCCCTCGTCAGTTTCTATAATTTATTGATCGACACCCCCGTGGTAGTGCAAGTCGGCGCACTCAAGCTCGCCAAGCCGCTGCTATTGTGGGTGAATGATGGCTTTATGGCGGTGTTCTTTTTACTAGTTGGTTTGGAACTCAAACGGGAGTTCATAGAGGGCGAGCTGTCAGACTACCGCAACGTGATATTGCCCGGCTTGGGCGCTGTAGGAGGCATGGCGGTGCCTGCGTTAATCTATATATTTCTTAACCCCAACGATCCGGTGGCGCAGCGCGGTTGGGCAATTCCCACTGCGACGGATATCGCCTTTGCCTTAGGCGTTTTGAGTCTATTGGGATCACGTGTACCCCTTACCCTAAAAGTGTTTCTAACCGTATTGGCGATATTCGATGATATTGGCGCCATACTCATTATCGCTTTTTTCTACACCAGTAATATTTCGACGACAGCGCTAATGGTCGCGGCGATATGTATTGTGGTGCTGTGGTATTTAAATCGGCGTGGCGTCGATGAGTTTAGCCCGTATCTTATCGTTGGTCTGGTGATGTGGGTTGCCCTAGTCAAGTCGGGTGTCCACGCTACTTTGGGCGGCGTGGTGCTGGCGATGTTTGTGCCCATGCGTGCTAAGGATCCAAAAAAGAGTTCCCCCGCTAAGTCTTTGGAACACGATCTTCACAGTGTCGTGGCGTTTTTTATCTTACCGGTGTTCGCGTTCTGCAACTCGGGGATTAGTTTTAGTGGCATGGGCTTAGAGCATATTCTGCACCCAGTGCCTCTGGGTATTACCCTCGGTTTGTTTGTCGGCAAGCAGCTAGGTGTGTTTTTGTTTTGTTGGGTGGGCATAAAGCTTAATTTCACTCGCTTACCCGACGGTATGTCGTGGGCATCCTTGTATGGTACTGCCTTACTCTGTGGTATTGGTTTTACTATGAGTCTGTTTATTGGCTCACTGGCGTTTGAAGAGACGGGTGTTAACCGCATGTTCGATGAGCGCTTGGGGATAATTTTGGGATCGCTATTATCCGGCGGGCTTGGCTATATTGTGTTGCGCTACAGTTTGAAGGCCGAGAAATAGTTAGAAACGTCGTACTAATCGATGGAGCTTTACGTCAAGTGCGGTGCCGTCTCGCATAGAGTATCTGACTTTTATGGTGTTGCTACCCTTTGTATTGACCGGCGTTTATGGCGTCGCTATAGGGGCGGGCCGCTCATATATTTACTGGGCGTAGAACTTGCTTGGGGTGTTTTGCAAATTTGAGGAATGGGTAAATACTGATGATTGAGCCTGTATTGGTGGGCGTCGCTTTTTTGGCGGGTTTAGCGTTTCGACGTGTTGGCATGCCGCCGCTACTAGGATATCTATTAGCAGGGTTTTTAGCCGGCGGTTTACAGCTTGGCGATGCAGATGTTATCAATGTGTTGTCGGATGTGGGCATTATCCTGCTGCTATTCACTATTGGTTTAAAGCTTAATGTGCGCGAGTTACTGGCGCCGCAAATATGGGCCACAGCATCTTTGCACACCATCATTGTGGTGCCGCTAACGTCACTAATGTTAATGGGACTAGTGTTGTTAATGCCCGGTATTGGCGGCATGGACACGACTGTTGCCTTGACGCTAGCCTTTGCCTTATCGTTTTCCAGTACCGTATTTGCAGTCAAAATTTTTGATGAGCGTGGTGAGGGCTCCGCCTTACACGCTAAAATCGCGATTGGTATCTTAATTGTTCAAGATATTTTTGCCGTCAGTTATTTAGTTTTATCAGCCGATCGCGCGCCATCACCCTGGGCGTTTGCCTTGCTGGGCTTGCCCTTACTGAGACCGCTGCTGGTGTTTTTGTTAAAACAGGCCGGACATGGTGAATTGCTGGTTTTGTTTGGTATTGCCGTTGCACTCGGGAGTGCAGAATTATTTGAAATGGTCCATCTGAAGGCAGGCTTAGGTGCCTTGTTATTTGGCATTTTGTTGTCCGGTGTAGATAAGAGTGTGGAACTCTATAAGAGCCTCATTAATTTTAAAGATATATTCCTCACTGCCTTTTTCCTTAGTATTGGTTACACCGGTCTTCCTAGCGGTGACATGCTATTGGTTGCCCTGGTGATTGCGTCATTAATTATTATTCGGCCACTGATTTATTTTGGGCTTCTACTGATGTTTCGGCTGCGGGCGCGAACCTCACTACTAGTGGGTCTGTCGTTGTTCAATTATAGCGAGTTTGGTTTGATTGTGGCTGCAATGGCGGTCAAGGGTGGGCAGCTTCCCGAAGTATGGTTAACGACCTTGGCGGTGGCGATGGCCCTGTCGCTGTTTATTGCCGTGCCCTTCAATACCCACGTACATTCACTCTATGCTCGGTTAGCGACTCGTCTGCAGAAAATGGAGCGCAGCGAGCTGCTAGTGCAGGAGCGCCCCGTTGATTTGGGCGAAGCCGAAATAGTGATTTTTGGTATGGGCCGCATTGGCAGTGGTGCTTATGACTACCTGAGTCAGCATTACCCAGATAAGATCGTTGGCGTTGAGGAGAGTGCAGACAAAGCCTTAAAACTGCGCTTGGCTGGTATATCTTGTGTGCCGGGAGACGCCAGTGACCGCGATTTTCTAGAGCGCGCGGAACTCCATCGCCGCAAGATGGTATTGGTCAGCTTGACCAACCATTCTGAAAATGTCGATGTTGTTAAGCTTCTTCAACAGCTTAATTACAAAGGCAATATTGCGGTCGTCTCGAGGTTCTCCGATCAGCAGGAAGAATTGATAAGTATGGGATGCATCACCTTTAACCTCTACGCAGAAGCGGGTCACGGTTTTGCTGAACGAGTAATGGAAGAGATGGTTTAGAATACTTGCCGTGACAAGACCGTGCCTCATGTTTTTCTAGTGGGGCTACCTGTATATTCCACTAAATTTACCATCTTCCGAATATTTTTGAATTGACGCTGATCCGCTTCAGATGTGAATACGTAGTTACCCCTATAGCAAAATAATTAAAACGGCTAAAAAGCCGGAAATTAGGGGTAAAAGGCTTGCCTAGGTCGGTCATTTTTAGTGATTTATCACGCTGGATTAAAGTCGGAGGACAGCAATATGGTGCTGTGCCGTGCGTCTGTTTCCGTGTTTTTTTAGCTCCTTTAACGTTTTCAGTCAAATCAAGCCCAATACTATCGCTCGCGCTGCTGACAATTAATTCGATTGTTTTGGTGGCCTTGTTGCGTTCTTTAATCCTCAAATTTTTAGTCCTTCCGTTCAATTTGCTGTGCGAGTTGTCGGTATTTCGTGTGCCAAAGTCCCACCGTCTGCCTATGGAGGCAAATAATGAAAATTAATAATAAAAGATGGCAACTTAAATTAGGAAGTTCGCAAGCGACTATACATGGTCGCGTTCGTGGAACTCTATTGAGTGCGCTAATTACCCTGCCACTGCTTTTGGGTGGCAATGAAAGTGCTGCTTTTGAATGTACAGATTCCGGCGCTCCCGGCAGTGTCGCTTCTGACGACAACGGTGTGGTTAGCAATACCGCCTGTGGCAACGCTGCGACGGCCGCTGGTACCGAATCAACTGCGATTGGTAACGAAGCTTCAGCTATTGGTGTAGATGCTACAGCTGTTGGCACAATGGCAAATGCAAACGGTAATTCCACTACAGCGGTGGGCGGAGAGTCGATTGCAGATGGCATCGCCGCTACAGCTTTTGGCTGGAAATCCAATGCGACTGGCGAGCGCGCACACGCGCTAGGTCATCTTGCTACTGCAACAGGTGATCGCACCTTGGCTGTTGGCGAAGCTGCTGCGGCCGCAGGCGAACAGGCCAGTGCAATCGGCAACGAAGCATCTGCGACCGGTATTGATGCAACCGCGATAGGTACGCAATCGCTTGCTAATGGTAATTCGACCACAGCCGTTGGTGGTGAGTCTACTGCTGACGGTCTAGCGGCGACGGCCTACGGTTGGAAATCTAATGCCACTGGTGAGCGCGCGCATGCCGTGGGTCATCTTGCCACTGCAACAGGTGACCGCACCTTGGCGGTTGGCGAAGCTGCTACGGCCGCAGGCGAACAGGCCAGTGCAATCGGCAACGAAGCATCTGCTACGGGTGTGGATGCAACCGCGATCGGTACGCAATCACTTGCTAATGGTAATTCGACCACTGCCGTTGGTGGTGAGTCTACCGCTGACGGCCTAGCGGCAACGGCCTACGGTTGGAAATCCAATGCCACTGGCGAGCGCGCGCATGCCGTGGGTCATCTTGCCACTGCAACAGGCGACCGCACCTTGGCAGTTGGCGAAGCTGCTATCGCAACTGGAGAGCAGGCCAGTGCAATCGGTAACGAAGCATCTGCTGCGGGTGTTGATGCAACCGCGATAGGTACGCAAGCAGTTGCTAATGGTAATTCGACTACTACCGTCGGTGGAGAATCTGTAGCCACGGGTCCAGGTGCGACCGCATTTGGTTGGCGGTCAGGTGCTAACTCAGAGCGCGCTACTGCGCTCGGTCATTTAGCGCAAGCCGATGGTGTGCGCTCGACAGCTGTTGGTGAAGCTGCGTCTGCACAAGGTTTGGAGTCTGTCGCGATTGGTAATGAATCGAGTGCAACAGGTATAGACGCGATGGCGATAGGTACGATGGCTGTTGCTAACGGAAATTCAACGACAACGGTGGGCGGCGAATCGGTTGCGACTGGCCCAGGCGCAACTGCGTACGGCTGGAAATCTGGTGCTAATGCAGAACGTGCAACGGCCTTAGGTCATTTGGCGCAGGCAGATGGTGTGCGTTCTACGGCGGTCGGTGAAGCTGCGTCTGCACAAGGTTTGGAGTCCGTCGCGATTGGTAATGAATCGAGTGCAACAGGCGTTGATGCCATGGCAATAGGTACGATGGCTGTTGCTAACGGAAATTCAACGACAACGGTGGGCGGCGAATCGGTTGCGACTGGCCCAGGCGCAACTGCATTTGGCTGGCGGTCAGGTGCGAACTCCGAGAGAGCGACTGCGTTAGGTCATTTGGCGCAGGCAGATGGTGTGCGTTCTACGGCGGTCGGTGAAGCTGCGTCCGCACAAGGTTTAGAGTCTGTCGCCATCGGTAATGAAGCCAGTGCAACAGGCGTTGATGCAATGGCGATAGGTACGATGGCCGTTGCAAACGGAAATTCTACGACTACCGTCGGTGGTGAATCTGTTGCGACAGGTCCTGGTGCGACAGCCTATGGTTGGAAGTCAGGTGCAAATGCAGAGCGCTCAACAGCGCTTGGTCACTTAGCGCAGGCTAACGGTGTTCGTTCCGTAGCGGTGGGTGAAGCGGCGACTGCGGGCGGTGTTCGTTCGGTTGCGATTGGTGACGGCGCTAACGCGGCTCAGGATAACGCCATAGCAATTGGTGCAGGTGCTACAACAAGTCGCGCAAACCAAGTTGTATTGGGTACGTCAACGAGTACTTACACAACACCTGGTATAACGTCTGCAGCGAGTCGCGGGGCTCAGTCCGGACCAACTGAGATCGTGACGTCGGACGCTAATGGCAATTTGGCAACGGATGGTGGTGCGACATTTGCCCAGATGCGGGAAAATCGGGAGTCAATTGATGATAACCGTGGTGGTATCGCCCTAGCGATGGCATTGAGCACACCTTATGTTCCCGCTGGTCAAAGATTTGCGTTGAGCATTGGTGCAGGCTATTTTGAAGGTGAGGAAGCCACTGCGCTGTCAGGCGCTATTCGCGCTACCGAATCTGTTCAGTTTGAATTCGGTGTTGGTAGCGGCAAAAGTAATTCTACTGTAGGTGGCCGTGTTGGGATGACTGCTTCATGGTAAGACGTTTGACTACGATGGCCCCCGATTTTCGGGGGTTTGTTTTGCTTAGGTCGATGTTTTTGGTGTGCATGTTTTATGTAATATCTTGGAATGCGCACGCTGACGACGATGTGAAAAAGTTTGAAGTCGGCGAAGCTGCTCGGGTTTTGTGGTCTACTTTTTTAGCGATTGAGCAAGGTAATGACACCTTGAATTATTCGGTGTTTCGAGAAATTGCCGCACCGGAGTTTCAGCGCAAAAATACGACTGACGATATTGCTGAGTTGTTTCTTGGTTTGAGAAAGTCAGGTGTCGATCTAAGTCGGGCTTTATTGCTTCAGCCAGAGTATGAGATTGCACCGCAGATTGGAGCGACGGGTTTATTACGTATGCGCGGTAAATTCGCTTTGCCTCCGGAGGTGGTGAATTTTGATTTGCTCTACCAGATGATTTACGGTGAGTGGCGCCTTTTGGGTGTTGCCGTCGTGACTGGAATGGAAAACGCTACAATAGAAAAACGACGTTTCTGGTTTAGAAGGTAATCGTTGTTTTTTTGTATGAAGATTCGTCTTCCTACAAAAGTAAATTGCCGGCGGTGCGGCTACGTATGTTATACATACTAGTGTCTGCATCGCTTTTTTTATGCCAAAAATTAGCTAATGCCATAAAAATCTATTATTTACATTCCCTCTTAAGCTCTTTAATACCGCAGCTTGCTTGCCCATAATACCGAACAGGAACATGATTTTTGTTGGGTCTTTTATCCAGTAATCTAGTTTTGCAGGAGCAATATGGAAAACAATAACCCTTGGTTACGCGCCGAAATTGCGCAATGGCTGCGGGAAGGTATTATCAATGACCAGCAGGCTAATGCTTTGTATGCCCGCTATCCGGCGTTTGTCGCATATCGTGCCAAAGGTGATGGTGCTTGGGGTAGAGTGATATTTGCATTGCTGGGTGCTGGTGTTTTTGGGCTCGGGGTTATTTTACTGTTTGCTTATAACTGGGACGGCATGGACCGGTATGTAAAGTTAGCGGTGATCGGTCTTGGTCTTCTGGGCGCTCATGGCAGTGCTTTGCTCTTGGCCAAAAATGACAAGTCTAATCCCCGCGTAGCGGAAAGCTTACACATGCTGGGCACCATGCTTTTTGGCGCAGGCATTTGGTTGGTGGCGCAAATTTATCATTTTGACGTTCACTACCTCGATGGTTTTTTA
Source organism: Zhongshania sp. R06B22 (assembly GCF_040892595.1). Lineage (NCBI taxonomy): Bacteria > Pseudomonadati > Pseudomonadota > Gammaproteobacteria > Cellvibrionales > Spongiibacteraceae > Zhongshania > Zhongshania arctica. Next base: position 1,422,420 of record NZ_JBFRYB010000001.1, read on the forward strand.
CTGTGGTGTCTGGCGGCGCTGAGTTTGGCGTGGGCCTTACCTTCTGTGGCTCACGGGGTATTGGCAACCATTTTATTATTGTTGTGGAGTGGTCTGGAAACCTTTGAGTTCGGCCGGCATGTGCCTATTGCTAGCTTGGTGTTATTGCTGGCTTTGTTGCCCTTGGCGTGGCTGCAGCGCTCGGCGTCTTTATTGGCTGTTTTATTGCTCGCCGTGCCGCTGTCCTATTCGTTCACCGTGCCTGGTATTGGTGAAAAGTATTTCTTTGCTGTTGGCCTCTTGCTGGTGGGGAGTTATTTTGCAATGGCTCGTTTGGTGGCAGTGAGTGCTTATCCTGCAAGTGCAAAGGTATTGACGCTGTGTGGTCGCGTTCTGTGGTTGCCCCTTATTTTTGTCGGCACGTTTACCGGTCTTCCGCTGCTGTCAGGCTTATATGAGTTAGCGGGGTTTGATTCACTGTATATATTACTGCCCTTATTACTTGCACTAGTGAGCTGGGGAGCTGCGCTACTTCGCGCTAGTACTCGCCCTGCATTAGCCGAACAGTGGGTAGATAGTGGCTTGGTCTTACTGGTATTAACATTTTCGGTGTTGCCTAGCCTGCTGGGCGCTGACGTCAGTGATGTGAGCCGGCTAGTCTTTAATGTCGCATTTTTGGGCTACAGTTTGCTATTCGTATACCGCGGTACCCAGCATCTTCAGGCTCGAGTTTTATCCTTGGGTTGCATTATGCTGGTCGTATTGGGGGCGGCGCGTTTTACCGATTTATTCCAGAGCCTATTGGCGCGTTCAGCGATCTTTTTGTTGCTGGGCTTGCTGCTCTTTATTATCGGTTTGCGTTATTCCAAGCAGAGTACCCGTCGCAAGCTGGAGAAGCCCCGTGCGTAAAGCCTTGATTATAGTTTTGGTGCTCAGTCAGTTTGCCGTGCTTGCGTATATGGCTGCTGAGCGTGAATGGATACGCTACGGGGGGGAGCGAGTGTTTTTGCGAACAGCACCGATTGATCCTCGCGATCCATTGCGCGGCGACTTTGTCCGGCTTAGCTACTCACTCAATACCGTCGATGCGGCACATTTTAAGTCGTCGCGACCAGCCAGCTCACTGCAGCGTGAAGAGATGATATATGCGGTTTTAAAGCCGGCTTCGACAGACTTGTATGAGCTTAATTATCTTACTGATCACAAGCCTAGCGGCGGTGTCTTTCTGCGCGGTCGCGTGAGTCGAGAAGTAGGCGATGGTCGAATACACCTTCGCTATGGTATTGAACAGTATTTTGTTCAGCAGGGTAGCGGTATTGAAATTGAGCGTCAGCGCGGTTCGGGTGACGGCCTGCAAATTCCAATGGAAGTCGAAGTGGCGATAGGTCGCGGTGGTGTTGCGGTCTTAGCAGGATACCGCTGGAGTCACATCGGTATCCGTTTAGAGCAAAATACCGAGCTTACTAATGATGATCGTGGCGACGGTGCACCGCCGCGGAGCCCAATGTTAATACTCACTCTCAAAAATGTATCAGACGCGTCCTTACAAATTGCCGACAATGAATTGCGCTGTGGTTTTTCATTGCAAGCTGAGGGCGATACCGGGCGGCGATACACTATGGCCGACACCCGCTGCAGTCCGTATATTTTGGCGGAAGATGACATTATCACGCTGGCCCCCGGTGAAGAGTATCGAGCGGCATTAGACACCGCCTTGCCGCGTTGGTACGTCTTGCAAGACGGCCTCGCTGGCTCTGGGTCTCTGGCCGCTATAGCGCCAAATGAGCGCTTTCGAATGATCTATCGACCACCCGTTGTGATGCCGGGTATGAACACCGACGCGACCATGTTATGGCAGGGCGAGTTAGCGTCGGCGGCATTCAACGCTCGGGGCAGAGTGGATTGAGTCTGGCTTGGTAACGGCGGTGGGATATTTGGGGTTTACCGTGCAGGAGAATTTCCCTCAACGTCCGCTAAATGTAGCCGAAACGCCGGTATGACTATGAATTGATGCTGGTCTTTGGTTCCGCCGGCCACTCTCAGTGTGTGTAAAGAGAGTGGCGCTTCCTCGCTAGGGCGTTGAGATATGAATGGCGCTACTATGCTATTTCCAAGGTCAGCATTTGCAGGCGTTTGCGCTGCATTTTAAGCGCGTACTCCAGTTCTTGTAAGCGACTGCGCAGCGTGGCGTGTTCCCATGCTTTATGCAGATTGTGCTGCAAGGTTTCTTTTTTGCCTGCAAGATTTAATTGTAGCGCATCTTTCTGTTCGGCTAGGTGTTCTCGCTTGGCGTCCACCCAGCGCTGGCTCACCGCATTCCAATCATTCAAGTGATCGCAGAATTGCTGGTATTCCTGCTCTAAAAACGCGGTAAATTGATTGGTGTCAGCGCCTTTGCGATTGCGCAGGGCCTGCTCTGCCTTTTTGAATTGCATGGTGATGATGGCGCGCTGGATTTTGAAATCTGGAATTTTACGCAGGTCCCACGTCAGGCCAACCCATGAGGCCGTTTTTATCAGCCACTTGGTGGGGTCGTAATGCCACCAACGGATACCGTTGCGATAGTCATTTTGGAAGATATGGTGGTAATTATGGTAGCCCTCACCGTAAGTGAGCAGTGCCAGAAAGTCATTGTCGCGGGCGGAGTTTTCGTCGGTATAAGGACGGCGGCCCCAAAAATGCGCCAGGGAATTTATAAAGAATGTGGTGTGATGGCTGACGACTAATCGGAGTACACCGGCGAGCAAGATATTTTCGAGCATATGGCCGGTAATAAATCCTAGCGCAACGGCGGGAGCAATATTCATAAACAGCACTAAAGGAAGATAGTAGCGGTGCTGCCACATAACAATTTTATCACGCTGTAAATCTTTGGCGTTGGAGAAGTCGTCTGCGCTGGCAGGGTAGTCACGCAACATCCAGCCAATATGGGAATACCATAGGCCTTTCTTGGCCGAATACGGATCGTTATCCACGTGATCTACATGTCGATGATGACGGCGATGGCCAGAAGCCCAAATAAGAATACTATTTTGGGTGGCAGCGGCGCCAAATAGGGCAAATAACACTTTCAATATGGGGTGAGCTTTATAGCTGTTGTGAGCCCAAAGGCGATGGTAACCTGCCGTAATAGACATGCCGTTAGCGCCCAGAATAAGGACAAAGCCCAGCCAGCCGGTCCAGGTGAAACCTTGGCTAATGCCATACCAGGGCACACCGATCAGGGCGATCAGCAAGGTGCTGGAAAATAATATAGTCTGCATCCAAAGTAGTGGTGGCTTGGTGTCAGCCGCGATGTTGTCGGGCTGTGTTTGCTCGGGCATGAGTGATTGGCCTCGGGTATTGGGTATTCACAGTGATCGATATTTTACAGAAAGCCTGCACTTAAGAACAGTTACCACTTCATGACAATTGCCCCGTGCTGAGAGTCTAACCTTCAGCGGACTATTGAACTTTGTCATTTAGGTCGCCAAAATTACTAGCAAGGGCGGCAGCGCGGCGGGTATTGTGACCGTTTGCAGCTGCCGAAAGTCGCACTGTTCGAATCCTAGCGTACAGGTGAATTTTGCTTGTGGATATGCGCAATTTCCCTGAGCGATATCTAAAGGTAATAGAGGTTCCTGTGACGTGACCTTGTGGTATGGTTATCCCGCCATTCAGTGAAGGCATAGATATGTTGATTGAATCGGCGATGGTGCTTGTATACGAACTTCAAAATAACTAATCAGAAATGGAATCCGATGACGTTTAAATACTTCAGTACACCCTTTAGCTCAGTGCGACCACACCCAGTTAACAGCCTGAATTCATTGCGGCGGATACTCGCATCTGTAGCTATCGGCGGGGTGTTATTTAATACCCAGTCCGCATTGGCGGCCGATGCGGCGCGTCTCGAAGAGGTATTGGTTAGCGCCAGTAAGAAAACTGAGTCGCTACAAGACACCCCAATTTCCCTGACGGTCTTTAATGAAGAGCGCTTAACCGTAGAGGGCATTAGCGGCCTAAAAGATATTGCCAGTAAAGTGCCAGGCCTGACTATTGAGCCGTTTCCGATTAATGGCGGCAGTTTGCGGATCTATATTCGCGGTATTGGTATTGGCGATATTCAGGTGACCCAAGACACGCCTGTTGGCCTGTATATTGATGGTGTATATATCGCCAGATCCAGCGGTACCTCAATGGATGTGGCTGAGCTGGCGCGGATTGAAATTTTACGCGGCCCACAGGGCACCTTATACGGCCGCAATACCACTGGTGGCGCCATCAACTTAGTAACGCGTCGCCCCAATGTCGATGAGCTCGAATTTAGTCAAATTGTGTCGGCGGGTGATCGCGCCCTGTTCCGCTCCAAGACCAGCCTCAACCTGCCTATCACTGATTCCTTGGCAGTTAAGTTTGCGTATTTGACCGAGAGCCGAGATGGGTTTGTGGAGAATACCGGCCCCGGTGGTGACTTTGGTGATCGCGAGATTCAAGGCGCGCGTTTTGATTTGGGCTGGGATATTAGCGAGCGACTGCGGCTCGACTACAGCTATGATCGTTCAGAATTAGAATTTTATAATTACACCTTTCAAGCGGTCACTCCACCTGACCCCAATGGTAATAAGGGGCAGTCCAACGCCATTAAAAATAGTACCCAAGCGCGCAGCCGTTTTGGCGAAAATATGTTGGGTTCACTGGCAACCACCGCGCCGCTAGAAGCCTCTAATAGCGATGTGGAAGGGCATGCTCTAATACTTAGCGTTGACACCGATTTTGGCGTGTTTAAATATATTGGCTCTTACCGCGAGCTAATAGACGCCGCCTACACCGACCTCGGTGGTGGCCTTGGGTCGCCAGATTATCGCCTCGATACTAATCGCTACGATGGCCCGGCAGCGCAGTTTGCAAACGGTGGCGAAACGCCGCTGGTAAGGCCTGAAGTGCGGCAAGACCAAAGCTCACACGAATTACAATTTAGCAGTGCCGTCGATGACTGGGGTCTAGAGTATGTGGTCGGGGCCTATTACTTTGAGGAGTCAGCGGTTGAAGACAATAGCCCGTTTCATTTGCAGCTCACCGCGCCTATCGACGGCTTTGAAGACGCGCATATCGTCAACTTAGTCAGCCAAAAATATGAAATAGAAAATCAGGCGCTCGCGGTGTTCGGTCAACTTACTTGGACGCCAGATATTCTCGATAAGGCTCTTCACCTAACCGTCGGTGCTCGGCATTCTCGAGATCATCGCTACGCGCTTAAAAATCAACGTGATGAAGTATTTATTGAGTATTCGCCAATAGCGGGTCTGCCTTTTGTACTGCCCTTGGCTCAGCTGGCCCAAAATCCGGTATTGGGCCCTGTGCTTGCCCCTATTTTCATCCAAGCTGGGCTGCCGGGTGATCGACGCTTTGACAATGCCTCCGGCGACCGTCGCTTTAAAGACGACTCTTTCAGTTTTGTGACGGAATATGAAATCAATGATGACATCAATGTGTATGGCAAGTTTGTCGAGGCCTATAAAAGCGGTGGTTTCAATACTCGCGATCCCCAGTTAGACGGTAATCAAGGCGCGGCGTCCGACGGTATCGATTATGGGGTTGGTTTTGCTGATGGCTTTGGTGAAGAGAAAGCCGTGACCGCTGAGCTGGGTATCAAAAGCGAATGGCTGAATGGTCGCTTGCGGATAAACGCCGATGTGTATCAAACCCGGTTTGACGATATGCAGATTAATTTTCTCCTCAATGGCACCATTGCCGATACCAAGGTTTTGAATGCCGGCAAGGCTAAAATGTCGGGCTTTGAATTTGATGCCAGGGCCTTAGTGGGCGACGACATTATTGTCAGCATGGAATATGCCTATATCGACGCCGAAATCACTGAAGTCATCGACAGCTTTGGCAATAACGTCACTCAGCGCTACGCCTTTTCTGCGGCGCCGGTCAACAGCTATACCGCATCGGCAGATTGGATTGCGTGGCGAGGGGAGTCCGCGCTAGTGCAAGTTAATATTAATACCAGCTATATGGATACTCGCTTGGGCGGCGGCGATGTGCAGAAAGCTTTTACGATTTTGCGTGACTATCAATTGTGGAATGCTCGCGTAAGCTTGGATGACATCGGATTTGCCAGCGGCAAAGTAAGCGTGTCGCTGTGGGGTAAAAATCTACTCGACACCGAGTACGAAACCTATGCTATTGATAATTTACCCCATGCAGATCGCGCAGTTTTATGGGGTGAGCCCTTAAGTTACGGAATTGATATTGCCTACCGATATTAGCGATGCATTTTGCAATGGTGTGCTGGCAATTTAAAAACAAAGCAGCGCGAGTTTCACAGTAAAAACAGTGAGTGCGGAGTAATACATGGCCTTGCGAGTAGGAATAATCGGCGCCGGTAGCATTGGATGCTATGTGGGTGCAGCATTGCTAATGGGCGGCGCTGAAGTCAGCTTCTTGGGTCGTGAGCGTATTGCCGCTGTAGCGGCTGAGCATGGTTTACGAATCACTGATTTTCGCGGCTTAGATCATCATTTGACGTCCGCACAGCTGAGTTTTTATACCGATATTGCGGCCATGGCCGATCGAGATTGCGTCATCGTTACCGTGAAGTCTGGTGACACCGCAGCGGTCGCCGCAGATCTCGCCAAAGTTTTAAACACCAGAACCATTGTGATTAGCCTGCAAAATGGCGTCGGTAATGCCGCCGTATTACAACAGGCCATGCCGAATAATAGGGTCTTGCCCGGCATGATTGGCTTTAATGTGTTGGAGGGTGATAAGGGGTGTTTTCACGCTGGCACTGACGGCGAGGTGATCATCCAAGACGCGCCAATCGCTCAGGAGTTAGCGGGATTTTTTGCGGCGAGTGGAACGCCCTTTGAAACCCACGCTAATATGCCTTCGGTGCTGTGGTCTAAATTACTGTTGAACTTAAACAACCCCATCAACGCGCTTTCGGGTGTGGGTTTAAAAGAAGAGTTGTCGCAAAGAGGCTATAGGCTATGTTTGGCCGCCCTGCAGCGCGAGGCACTGGCCGCAATTTCGGCTGCTAATATCCCCATACAAAAGTTGACCGCGGTGCCTGCTCGATGGCTTCCAGCTGTGTTGAGTTTGCCAGATTTCGTTTTTAGACGGCTTGCGCAGCCAATGTTGGCGATAGACCCCTTGGCGCGTTCGTCAATGTGGGAAGACTTGGAGCGCGGGCGCAAGACAGAAGTGGAGTGGCTCAATGGTGAGGTGCTACGTTTGGCTGCGGACTATGGTATTGCGGCGCCGATAAATGCACGGGTGCGGGAGTTAATTCAGCTGGCGGAGCAGGGTGGGCGCAAAGATTATAGCGCTGATGAGCTTTTAGCGGCTATCCGCGCTTAGCGTTAAATTGGCGGCCATCGTTGCCACTACACGCTTGCCGCCGGAGTAGCTAACCACCATTCTGCCTGCCATCAGCCGATAAGAAAATTGTAGGGCCCAATCGTCACCATTTTCTGCCGTATAAACTTTACCATCCACTGCTTTCCAGCGCTGTTCCTGAGCTTTCAGACAGGGATCTTGCGCTAATGGCGGCTTGCGGGTGTCGACGGTGTAACGGTGTTGGCACAGCATGCCATTGTCCATAAAACGAATAGTCCACTGCTGACCGGAGTAGGGCTGGGCTGCGCTGCCTGCCGGCTCGGTGGCAGTGAGCCACGTGCCTAAAATAGCTGTGTCTATTGGGGCTTGCTCGGTGTTAGCAATGAAGCTCAGGCTTTGGCTGATCTCGCCATTTTTATCGCGTAAGCTTAGACGCAGACTATTGTCACTAAGACGTTTGATTTCAAAGCGGCGCTCGCCGCGGAAGGTATCTGCGCTTCCCATCAAGGGGGTGTAGCTGCCGGTAATTTGATCCTTGCTTAGCCCGCCCATTAGCAAGTAGCGATTGCGGGTATCTCCCATTTGTAATTTGGCGGTAATCATCGATTGGAAGGTCATATTGGGATCTAATTGCAGCACCCAAGTGCTGCTATCCACCTCTGCAAAGTAGCGGTTTTGAAAACCTTTTACCTCGGCGTGGAGGAATGCTGAACAGAGCAATGTGGCAAGCCCAAGGGCCAGAACTCTAGCGGCTAAGTGCGCATTTTCGATCATTATCATATTCCCCTTGTTTATTATTTGACTGGGGCTGCTAAATTCTCAATGTCACATCATAGAGCATTTGCTTCAAGATATCTAAAACCGGCCATATTGGGTAAACCGGTGGTGAAAGGGCAGCTAAACAAAGGGGTGTACCATGGTTAAAAGGTGTCGATGATGAACCGTCTTTTATCGAAGCGAGCCGCTCTCTAAAAGGCGATTAAAAGCTAAACGCTTAAGGCGTAATATACATCGCTCCGACCGGCTAATAGTTGTCTAGACGCCAGCCCTGCTCGGTTTTTACAAGCTCTACTCGATCTTCTTTGACGATGGAGTCTCCCGCTTTAAAATCGCCAAACTGCATCCGCATCGTCATCAACTTGAAGCCGGCGCCCACTGTCTCAAAGGGCGAATCACCGGGTTCATTGATGACTTGATCGCTCAGCTCTTCAAAGCCCTTTTTAAAGGTAAGTTTATAGCGAATATCGGCAATATAGAGCTGCTCATTTTTGGCTAGTCCGTTGGTTTTCTCGAAGTCAGAAAGCTCGTAAGTTTCGGCGCCGCCGTCACTAAGCACAAGCTCTGAGACTAATTGCTCAATTTGCCGATCACTGGGCTTCCCAGAACAAGCGACTAAGGCAAGACTGAGGAGAACAAGACATATTTTTTTCATGGTGCATCCATCTCTGCAATAGCTAATTAGCTAAGGTGATTAAGTAAGTAAGCAGCTGAGTAAGCGGCTAAGTCTTTGGAGTTTAACGCAGTCTGCTAGTAAGGCGGAAATGTCCTTACGTTTGAATAATCCAGAGTGCCAAGAAGGGTGCAAAGTTAAAGACTAAAATCAGGATTTTGTAGATGCCCAAAAATTGGTACATCTGGGTGTTGAACGATTCTCTTGTCAGATTAAAGAGCTTGCTGTGAACGCGGTATATGGCATCGGGTATCAGCGAAATGGCGAGGCTGCTGAACAAGAGGCAGCTGAAATTAATGATGCAGCACCACTTGAAGAAGCTGCTGAGCAGAAGAATATCCATCATGGCTCCTATTGCTGAAGGCCTGATTTAAGACCTGTTTTTTGTAACAGCATAACGCAAATAAATGAGGGGAGCTGGCCGTTCATTTATTTGCGCGGGAGGGTATGTTTAAAATGAAATTTTACCAGTTAGCATGTCTTTAGCCATGACCCAGTCGCCTATAAAACTATACAGCGGGTGCTTAAAGGTCGCGGGCCGGTTGTGCTCAAAAAAGAAATGTCCCACCCAGGCAAAGCCGTAGCCTATTACCGGTAGTAGCCATAGTAAAACCCAGTTTTGACTGAATATTGTACTTACCAGTAGCGTCAAAACCAGAGTGCTGCCAATAAAGTGCAGGCGGCGACAGGTTTGATTGGCGTGCTCCGCCAAATAGAAGGGATAGAATTCAGCAAAGCTATTGAAATGCTGTAGTTCCTTATTTGTTGTAGCCATCGTTAACTCCTAATTATTCCGCGTAACCGGGGTTTTGGCGATCTAGTTTGCGCAGTAGTCCCGGCCATGCCAGCCCACCAAATAAACCTTTAGTCACAATTTTGGCGGCTTCTTTAACGCCCTCAACAATGCCTGGCTCGATGGGCGTTAATTCACGACTACCGGCCAGCGCGCGTACCTGAATCATACAGGCGGCCTCAAAGAAATACATAGCGAGAAAGGCATCTGCGGGATTATTGCCCACGGTCAGCAAACCATGATTGCGCAGCATGAGAAAGGTGTTGTCGGAGAGGTTAGCCACTAAACGTGGCTTTTCTTCTTCGTTTAAGGCAATGCCTTCATAATCGTGATAGCCGAGGCTGGCCAAAATCAGCGTGGATTGCTGCGACAAAGCCAAAACACCGTCGCGCTGGGCCGATACTGCCACACCATTTATAGAGTGGGTATGCATTACGCATTGGGCGTCTTCACGAGCTTGATGAATCGCGCTGTGAATAGTAAAGCCGGCGGGATTGACTGGGTAGGGAGACTCTTCCACTTTCTCACCGTTAAGGTCTATTTTTACCAGTGATGAGGCGGTAATTTCTTCAAACATCATGCCGTAAGGGTTGATGAGGAAGTGATGCTCTGGGCCGGGAACCCGCGCTGAAATATGCGTGAAAACCAAGTCATCCCAGCCGTATAAGGCCACCAGTCGATAGGCTGCGGCAAGGTCTACGCGCAGCTGCCATTCCTCGGCAGACACCCGATCTTTTACTGAAGTGGTTGCTGTCATGCAGTCTTCTCCTTATTGTTTTGCTATTCAGAGTTTAATGTATAGCCTAGTGTCGTCGTTCTGTAGTGAATAATCTGTCAACAACGTTACAGTGTCTTCGCAAACAAGGCGATAGCTCAAAAGTGCTTGCTAATATGGAAGTCTATGGTGGTTGATAAACGTGAAATTTTGGCGGCTAACCCGCTGCTATCGGGATTGCCCGAAGGTGTGGTTGAAGAGCTAATGGCAGTGAGTGTGCTGCGGCAATTTGCCGACGGCGACTGTGTTTACGCCAAAGGTGATGATGGCGACGGTTTGTTAGGTGTGGTGCAAGGCCGCATACGCCTGAGTAATAGCAGTCGAGATGGCAAAGAGCTGTTGGTGATGTTGATTGAGCCCGGTGACTGGATCGGTGAAATATCGCTATTGGATGGCCTGCCGCGCAGCCTCGATGCATTTGCCATGGGTGACTGTGCGGTACTATTTTTACCCCGAGCGCGCTTTGATGCTTTATTAAAGGCCAAACCCGAGCTCTACCAGTATTTTATTCCTATGCTCTGCCGAAAATTGCGGTTGGCGCTGAGTTACGTTGAAGGTGTTGCCTTATTTCCTTTGCCAGCTCGTCTGGCGCAAAGGATTTTAGAGCTGTTGACCTTCTATGGGATAGCGGACGACAAGCCCGGTATTTTAATTGATATGCATCTCCCCCAAGAAGACTTAGCAAAAATGCTGGGGGTGTCTAGGCAGGCGATTAGCCGAGAGTTAAAGCGCCTGGAGGCCGGGCATATTATCGAGCTTGCCTATGGCCAACTTAGAATTTTGGATAAAGCTGCCCTGCAGCAGGAATTAGATCGGCACGCCTAGAGCCAAAGGGAGTCCATGTCAGGCTAAAAGGGTCTTAAAAGTACAATACATATAATAACACTGGCTGTGTCTATGTTAGCGGTATTCCGCTTTTCACAGCCGTTTTAGGTCAGGCTGATATCCCGAAAATGTGCGGTGAACGCTTGTTAAGTTCAGATACGGCAGGTCGCTGCGTCTTACCCGTATGGTGAATCTCCGCAAGTGGAATATACTCAGTGGAGTTGGCCAAGAATCTCGACAGCTAGGCGCGAAAAGTTCCTAAATTCCTAGTTAAAACGCCTATCACTGCCTCATTTTTCTAACGGTTGAATTATGTCGAGATATTGAGGCTTTGCTAAGCGCCTGGGGCTTTGGAGCTAAGCAAAGAAATACGGTGTAGAGTAGGTGCTCAGTAAGTGACGATGAGCGCGAAGTTTAGCTGGGCAGATACTTTATAAGTCTGGTTCCACTGCGGCATCGCGCGCTACTCCGATCAAGGACAGTTAAAGCGTAGCCTGATCGAGCCGTGTTCCTACCAGAGGTCAATGTATGAAATCCACGATCAATGCACCAGGCACCGGCCTAAAGAAAGCTTCTACTGGGGTTATCGGTCTCGACGAGATCACGGGGGGAGGACTACCCTGTGGCCGCACCACCCTGCTGGTGGGTGGGCCAGGCTCGGGCAAGACTATCTTTGCCTTGCAATTTCTTGCTCATGGCGCCAAAAACTGCGACGAGCCGGGCATCTTCGTCGCATTCGAAGAAAATGCCGACCGCATTCTGATCAATGCCGATGGCTTCGGTTGGAAGCTTCTGGAATTGCGCGAGAGAAAACTGTTCTTCATTGACGCTCAGCCGTCGCCAGATCTAATCCAGTCGGGAAGTTTTGACCTGGATGGCATGTTGGCCGTTCTGGAAGGCAAGATCTCTGAGATGGGTGCCCGGCGCATCGTGTTCGATGCCCTCGATGTTGTGCTTGCGCTGCTGCCAGACGATGCGGCAAGGCGCCGCGAGGTCTACCGCTTGAATGCTTGGCTGCTTCAGAATGAAATGACCTGCATCATCACTTCCAAGGGGGTTGGAGAGGTCACAACACCCGAAGACAAACAGGCCGAGCAACCTTACGGCTTCATGCAGTTTATGGCGGACTGCGCCATCATACTCAACCACAGCGTGATGGACGGGGTTTCGCAACGCAATCTACGCGTGCAGAAATATCGTGGCTCAGGCTTCGACGAGAACGAAATTCCGTTTATGATCTCCAATAATGGCTTAGAGCTGGTCGTCGCGCGTCAGCTCGGCAACGGCGTGCTGGAGGTCAGCAAGGAGAGGGTCTCCAGCGGCGTCAATCGGCTCGATACTATGCTTGGCGGCGGCTATTACCGCGGCGCCACGGTGCTGATCACCGGTCTTCCGGGAACAGCTAAGACGACCTTGGGCGGCACCTTTGTCGAAGCGGCCTGCAAGCGCGGCGAGCGCACTCTATTTGTGAGCTTCGATGCCGATGCCAAAGAGGTGGTTCGCGACCTCTCCTCGGTTGGCATTAATCTCAGCGTCCATTTAGAGAGCGGCTGCTTGCGCATGCTTTCCGCGCGCAGCGTGACCGGCAGCGCCGAGAGTTATCTGCTTCGCATTAAGTCCCTCGCGGAGGATATGGGAGCGCGCTGCATAGTGATAGATCCGGTCTCCACTTGGATGAAGGTTCGCAACGGCAGGAGTGGCTACAGTGTCGCCGCACGCTTGATCGACTGGTCCAAGTCCGAAGGTATCACTCTGCTGTGCACCAGCCTGCTGGACGAAACTCCCCATCGCCAAGACGCTATTTCCTCACTGCAGATATCTACCCTCGCCGATACCTGGATTCAACTCAACTATATGGTCCACGCCGGCGAGCGCAACCGCAGCCTGGCGGTTATCAAGTCGCGGGGAACCTCCCATTCTAATCAAGTGCGCGAATTAATCCTCAGTAATGACGGCGTCACCCTCGCTGATATCTACACCGCAGGCGGCGAAGTCCTTATGGGCACCATGCGCTGGGAAAAGGAAAGCGCCGAGGTCGATGCCGCGGAGGTCGATGCGGTTGCAACCAAGCTCAAGCGCGTCCGCCTCAGCGCGGAGGAGGCCGAACTCGAAGTTCGGCTTAAGTCGCTGCAGACCGAACTTCTCGCCAAGCAGATCGAGAAGGAGCTTCTGCAGACCACAACGGCAACTCGCGAACGGCACCTGACTCACGAAGACAGTCGTTTGCGTGAATTGCGCGGCGGGGATGTGTCGCCGACGGAGGTCGAGTGATGCCGAACGTAAACGACCCCGTAAAGTATGAATTCCGGCTCTTTGTTGCGGGGGATACTCCTAACTCCCTGCAGGCGATCACCAACCTGAGAACGCTGTGCAAGACATATCTGCCGGATCGCCACACAATCGAAATTGTGGATGTTTACTCCGCACCCGCCCGCGCGCTCGCCGATGGGGTTTTTATGACGCCGACCTTAATCAAGATCGCGCCACGCCCAACTAGACGCATCGTGGGCACCTTGAGTCAGCTGCAGGTGGTCTTACAGGCGCTGGATCTGGAGGATATCGCTACATGAACGACGACGAATCAGCGTTTTCCAGCGCCGTAGACAAGGAAATGACTGCCTTGATCGCAACGCTCCATGAGGCTGGGCGGCGCTTGGAAGAACTCACTGGCGGCGAGGTCGACGCCGTGCTTGGACCCGATGGTACGCCGTTCTTACTGCAGCATGCACAGGAGAAATTGCGCCTTCACGAAGTGGCAAGACAAGCCGCTATCCTCAACGCGCTGCCGGCCCATGTTGTTATGGTCGACAATCAGGGCAGCATTGTTTCGTTTAACCGAGGCTGGCAGAAATTTGCCCAGTCAAATGGGCTATCTACCGAGCTAACTGGGATCAATTATCTAGACGCTTGCGGTGATGGTGGCGAAGTGGCCGAGGGAATCCTTTCGGTATTGGCGGGTGACTCGAGCAGCTTTGCCATCGAATACCCCTGTCATTCACCGACTCAACAGCGCTGGTTCCTAATGACTGTGACGCCCTTGACTCACTCGGCCAGCACTGGTGCCGTGATCATGCATCTGGATATTACCGATCGCGTGCAGGCCGAGGTCGAGATGAAGAGCTTAAACCGCGTCTATGCAATGCTGAGTCAGATCAATGCGCTTGTGGTTAGGGTGAAAAACCTTGATGAGTTGTTTGCAGTTGCCTGTCAGGTTGCCGCCGACGCCGGTGATTTTCGTATGTCGGCAATAGTGATGGTGGACCCTAAAACTAAACAAATGACATCAATCGTATCAGCGGGCAAAGATGAGAAGCTTTTAACTGATATTAAGAAGCTGCTGGCGTCCCCAGAGGGAATGAAAAAGTCTATTGTGTCCACGGTGATTGAGAAGGGCAAGCCAGCCATCTCCAATAATGTAAAAATCGACACTAGATTTGTATTTGGCGATCAATATGCGGATGCTGGGGTTAATTCGGCGGTGGTTTTACCGCTGCTGATTTCCGGCGAGGCAGTCGGTGTTTTTGCCTTGTACGCCCGTGAAATCGACTTTTTTCAAAAAGACGAAATCAAACTACTTGTGGGACTAGCGACCGACGTCGCCTTTGCCATTAATAATATAGAAAAACAGAAACGACTAAACTTTCTCGCTTATTATGATGAGCTCACGGGGCTTGCCAATCGCAATTTGTTTTTAGAGCGCTTGTCGGCATACATGTATAAAGCGAACAGTGAGGGACACCAGCTTGCTATTGGTCTGATCGATTTGGATCGTTTCAAAAATATTAATGATAGCTTCGGTCGCTTGACCGGAGATGCATTATTGAAAAAGGCTGCAGAATGGTTGAAAGATAGATTTTTGGATACCACCTATCTAGGGCGTATTGAAGCCGACTGCTTCGCCATCATACTGCCCTTAGTTAAGTCAGAGGGCCATCTGGAAAGCTTAATAGAAAACACAATGTCTGCCTTCCTAGCGCACGCTTTTGAGGTTAATAGTAATGTGTTCCGGATTAGCGTTAAATCGGGTATTGCGCTATTTCCTGATGACGGTACCGATGCTGTCAGCCTGCTTAAGAACGCAGAGGCCGCAATGAAAATTGCGAAAAAAAGCGGTGTAAATTACCTTTTCCATACTCAGAGTATGACAGCAACAACGGCAGATAGGCTCGCCTTAGAACTTCGCCTGCGTGAGGCCTTCGATAAAGACGAATTTACACTGTATTATCAGCCCAAAGTGAATATTGCTAGCGGTAAGATGGTGGGCGCTGAGGCACTGATACGCTGGAATGATCCACATATAGGCCTGATCCAGCCCGATACATTTATACCCATTTTAGAAGAAATTGGGCTAATCAATGAGGTCGGACGCTGGGTAATAAAACAAGCCATCAAAGATTATTTGTCGTGGCGCGAAGCTGGCTTAAATGCCGTTCGTATTGCGGTAAATGTTTCATCTTTACAATTGCGCAATCGTAATTTTGCCGACGACATTGAGCAGGCAATTGCCAGCGATCCGCGTGTTGCGGCGGGCCTCGAGATTGAGGTGACAGAAAGCGTGATTATGGGGGATGTCGAACAGAGTGTTGAAATTTTACAAGCTATTCGTGACCTGGGTATTCCCATCACTATCGATGATTTTGGTACTGGCTTTTCTTCACTAAGCTATTTGAGCAGACTGCCGTTGGATATATTGAAGATAGATGGTGCTTTTGTGCGGGAAATGCATACTGAGAAAGGCGGTAAAATGGTGTCTACCATCATTCTGGTAGCACACGCTCTGAAGCTTAAAGTAGTTGCCGAATGTGTGGAGACTGAAGAGCAGTTACTTCAGCTAAGAAAACTTGATTGCGATCAAATGCAGGGCTATCTCTTCAGTAAACCGGTGCCTGCAGATGTCTTTGAAAAGCAGTTTCTGTCACTTTCTTAATTTTTAAATACAACTTTACGTATTCATTCCTTCCGACCACTATTGCCATGCGTGGGTGCCCTGCACTAGGGTGTGAATTAAGAGACTCAGAAAATACTTCACAAGGTGACATAAAAATACGGACTCAAATCCATCAGCTAGCGTTGATAGTAAAGCACAATACCTAGGCTCTGCCTGGCAGTCGTTCTGTTCAGCGAGGTGGCTGGGGTTTATACTGAAAGGCTGTAATATACTTTCATTGCTACGGAGTAAAACTATGCCAATCGATAATCTAAATGCCCTGATCAGTGATTTACATGACAGTTTTGGTGATGATGAAACCAGCCCGCAACAACAAGAGTTAATGCGACAGCTGGAAGCTTACGTGCACGATATTAATACCGCTGAGCCGGTTCCACCCAGTCTTATAGAGTCTGCAGAAATTTTGATAGAAGAAAGTTACCCTCAAACAGCGGCGATTATCAGAGAAGTTATTAACGCCCTCGGCAGGATAGGTATTTAACACCCTCGCAGTGTGCGGTCTTTGCAGGATCGCGCTGTGCTTTTATGCCTTAACATTATTTAAATAGATCCGTAATTCCCGTTTTCCGCTGTTTTTCTAATGCGATAACGGCTTCGCTATACTCAAATTTTTCAGTGGGATTCCACTAGTGCCAAGCAGATGAACTCAGATCGCGGCACCGCTTACCCAAGAATCTGGGGGTTAAGTTGCCAGAGGGTGTAGTTGAGTGCGCCGGCGAAGCTTACCCACAGCAAATAGGGGATGAGCAGCGCCCCAGCAAGTGGTCTGATGCGCCAGAACAAAACCAGTGTTGTCGCAATCAAAACCCACAGTAGCACTATGTCAGCGAAGGCTAATGCGCCCAACTGCCAAGCAAAGAAAAGCCAGCTCCACAGGGCATTAAAAAAAAGCTGTACTAGAAATAGCGTCAGCGCTTGCCGATTGCTGCGGAACCCTTCGGAGCGCCACACCAGCCAGGCTGCTATACCCATTAATGCAAACAGCACCGTCCATACCGGACCAAAAACTGTGGGCGGCGGCGCCCAGCTGGGTTGAACAAGTTGGCCGTAAAACGTCTTAGCTTGAATGGATGCAACGGCGCCAATAGCCGACGCGGCAAAACTAACTAGCAGCCAAACTGCAAGACCGATAATTTGTCTTTGCTTTGAAAGTGAGGGCATTCGGTTTCCCAATAGATTATTTACAGTCGGAAAAATTAATTTTTAAGATCTGTTTTATTGGCCGGCGGTGCCGGTAGCTCGCAGCTAGCGCAGCGTCTTTGGCCGGTTAGCAGCAATGCAAGCTGGTGCCGGTAGCGTGCAAATACGCGGTAAGCTAGCAGTGTTATCGGGCGCAGCCAACGCCAATTCAATGGTGCCATCCAATGCCCTTTACCTAGCGCTGCCCACACGGCATAAGTGGCATCTACTCCCCTCAAGGTGGCACCATCCGATGTAAATGCCAATAAGGATTTTTGGGCATCGTCGATATCAACTTCCGGGAAGGCGATCATGGCTTCGGTAGACAGTAAATTGACAAAGGCGACTGATGCCGACGTATTCCAGCGATTCAGCATTCGAATCTCTTTCATACAAAGAGGGCACTGACCGTCATAGAAAAACGTTAATTGGGGGGTGTTGCTAGCAGCAGAGGCCTCGAAATCCTGACATTGCTGCGCGCTAGTGTCACATGGGGAATCTGCTGCGGACTTTGAAGACCTTGAGGCTTGCATACCTTAATCCTAGTAAGACGTGGTTTCTTTACGCGCTTAGCGGAGCTTTGGTTTAGATGGACGATGCAAACATTTGCGCGTGACAAGATCTAACAATATAAGGCTGTCGTAATGTTAGTGGTTATGTTAAACAGTCATTCCCCTAACAATTTTAGGGTAACACAGCGGGAGCTAAGCAATGTCATTTACAAAAGTATTACGGCCCTTCGGTAGAGGCATGGGCTGCCTTAGCCTTGCGGCGGTGTTATCACTCTTTTCGCTACCACTGCTTGCGCTTGATGCGCCGGCAAAAGAGGTTACCTGCCGCGCCTGTCACGGCGCTGGCGGTGCAGCCCCCATTATGGGTAGTTACCCAAAGCTAAACGGGCAAAATAAAGACTATTTAGTGCAGTCGCTTAAAGCCTACAAGGGTGGCCAGCGGTCTGGTGGTATGGCGGCGGTAATGGTGGGGCAGGCGCAAATGCTGAGCGACCAAGAAATTGACCAGCTTGCTGAGTACTACTCTGCCCAGTAGCTAGGCTAATAAGTACTGCTAGTGAGTTTGTAAAATGATTGCCGCTGTAAAAACGGAGGCAAGGCTCAGGTAAAGCTTATTTAAGTTTTGGCGAGTAGGCGATAAGTTAGTTTTATCGCCTACTCGCTATTTTATATTAAAGATACTGCTAATCGGTATTGAGCTTATTATTGGCTCTCGGTGCCGTAGTAATCAGCAATCAGCAATCAGTAATTATAAACCAAGGTAACGGATGTCTCGCGATCTAGATGCACAGTTTCATTGGGGACAACTTCGTTGTATTCCATTGTATAGCTGATCTTTAAACCTAAACCGCCAACAATCTTGGTCTTCAATGACGTGATTGATCTAGACACAGTATTTTGATCACCGCGCTCAACCGCTAGCTTCTGTTCAAAGGTTGCGGTTTCAGATAATGCCCACGCGAAGTCAGTCGACAGGCGTAAAATCGCTTCTGTGATTTGACCGTCGCCCGCATCGCTGGGGTTCTCAAACTCGCTAACCCGTGCACCGGGGCCGATTTCAGCATCCCAAGTGAAGCGGTCGTTTTTTAGTAAGCGTCGGCCATAACCACCCGCGATAGTCGCTTGATAGACAAAACCACTAAAGCGGTCTTTATCGGCTGAGGCGTAGCCGAAGGTATAGTTGAATTCACTGAAATCGTAGGCTAAACGATTACTTAAAAAGTAGCGCTCGGCTGCACGTATGCCGCTGGCTTCACTATTCTGTCCTTCAGCGCTGATGTCGTAGGTCCATTTGCCGCTGCTACGCTTGGCATTGGTTTTGCCTATCACGCTGGATTCTTCGGTATTTCCTTCTTGCTGGTAATAGCCAAATTCTACATCACCTTTCCAGAGCTTTGTTGCTGCTGCGTCTTGGGCGAATACGCCGTTGGCCGCCACGGTGGCAGCGACGGCTACCAGGGTGCTATTAAGATATTTCATTGTGTCCCTTAATTTTGAAGTTAATAAAACCTTGTAATGCTTATGTTGAGAGAGCGCTGCATAGCGCTCTCTGGTCACGGTTAATTCTCTTAGGCTTGCTTGTGAAAATGCACATCCATTTGTGGGTAGGGTATGCCTACGCCGGCAGCGTCAAATTCAGTTTTGATGTCCTCGGTGAGCTTCCAGCGTGTTGGCCAGTAGTCGGAGGTGGCCACCCATGGGCGACACACTAAATTGACTGAGGAGTTAGCAAGCTCAGACACCGCGATGGTTGGCGCGGGGTCCTTTAGGATACGTTCGTCAGCAGCAACTAGTTTTTGTAAAATTTCTTTGGCGACGCGCATGTCTGCGTCGTAGGAAATACCGACTATTAAATCAATACGGCGGCGCGGCATGGCGCTGTAGTTAGTAATCGCGTCGCTCATGACTTTGGCGTTGGGTATAACGATGCGCTTGTAATCACCGGTCAGTAATATGGTAGAAAATAAGCTAATACTCTCTACAGAACCTGAGCAGCCACCCGCGTCGATCCAGTCGCCAACGCGGCAGGGTCGGAAGGCAATCAGCAAAACGCCAGCGGCAAAATTTGCCAGCGAACCTTGTAATGCCAAACCCACTGCCAAGCCTGCAGCACCTAAGGCGGCAATTACCGAAGCGGTCTGGATTCCCGCGTGGGCTAGAGCGGGTATCGCTGCCAGCGCAAAAAGAATGCAGAACACCAGTTTGGCGAGGAAGTTCGTTAGCGTGGAATCAATGTCACGTTTTACCATCGCTTTACGGGTGAGGCCGGAAATGAACTTGGCGGCCCAATAGCCGATTAATATCATTGCCAAGGCACTCGCCGCGCGAATCCCGATGGCCATGGCGTCTGGGGCGTATTGTGCGATTATTTCTTGGAGGGCAATTGCGTCCATATATTTATCTACCTTGCTGGAGATTGTTGAGAATTTAGGCTTACTGAGAGCTGATGATTATTGCTTCAATTTAGAAATTCAGCCGTAATTATACACATGGACAAGATGCTAAGCACAATAACAGCGCAGGCTGAATAGCCTGCGCTGGGGGTGAGGTGGGCAGTGGTTTCACTATTTTTAGGAATTAAAAAGGCCAGGTAGTCGATTCGGCGCCGCCGTCTACCTCGATGATTTTACCGGTAACCCAGCGGGACGCGGTGGAGGCAAGATACAGCGCCGCAGCGGCAATATCCTGGGGCTCACCGAGGGCTTTCATGGGCGTTAAGGCGGTCATTTTTTCTTGAATTTCTTCGTTGAGATACTGACCTAAAGCCTCTGTTAAAATTGTGCCGGGGGATATGCCGTTGACGCGAATGGTGGGGGCAAAGTCTGCCGCCAGCAATTTTGTGAGATGCTCAAGTGCGGCTTTAGCTGTGCCATAGCTACTGAAGCCTGCTTGGGAATAGCGCGATGACGCCGAAATAATATTGATCACTCGGCCCTTGTGCTCCTGTAGGTAGGGGTGGCAAAGGCGAGTGAGATTAAAGGCGCTGGTGACATTGAAGTTGAAATCGCGATTAAAGGTTTTGCCTGTGGTTTTAAGCGGATCATTGGGGTAAGCACCGCCGGCATTGTTCACCAGAATACTAATTTTCCCGAAGGCCTCGGCGCTTTTCTTGACGAGTTCTTCGAGCGCGCTTTCGTCACTAACGTCGCAGCTCAAGGCGATGGCTTTGGCGCCACTATTGGGGTGATGTTCCTGTAAGGCGGCGTTGCAAAGAGCGGCGCACTCATCAATATCGGCCTGGGTTCTGGCAGCACATATTACCGAGGCGCCAGCCTCAGCAAAGGCGACCGCGATACCGCGACCAATGCCGCGGCCAGCGCCAGTGACTAAGGCGACGTCTCCAGAGAGTGAGAATAATTGCTGAATACTCATGGTTTTATCCTAGTTATTAGTTTTTTTAGTCTCGCTAAGCAGCGGTACTTGGGTCAATGGCTAAACAGGTCTTTGACGTGTCCTTTTTGGGAGATGTGGCGAAGGGCATAAATTATTGAACTCGAATACTTTAAATGATAATCATTATCATTTAATATCTTCTGTTGTGACACCACACAGGAGATCGATATGGCGATGCAATTTTTATGTTCCACTCATCGGCGGCAGCTTAAGCGCTGCACCCTGGTGGCAGAAAACCGCTGGGATGAATGGATGGAGGCCGGTCGGCAAGCCTTTGCGCAGCGCGACTGGCAGGCCGCACTTAAATACTTGGGCTGCAGCTTTGAGTTAAGTGAAATGCTCTTAGAGGGCGATGATTTACCGGCATTGAGCAATATTGACCGGTATATGGTGTCGGGACATTTTTTGGCTGAATGCTTTGGCCGTTGCCAAGATCGCTGCTTGCAGCGTCATTGCCTGCTGGCAGTGCATCGTCACCTGTTAAACATGTTACGAAGCCCGCAGGGGCGGGGTCTGTCCTTAAAACGCAATGTTGAGATCTCGCTGCAGATGCTGTCTCGTCACTATCAGTCTGCGGGTGAAGAGGCGATGTTGCAGGACTGTTATGAAGAAAGTATGCGTTTATTGAAACACCGCTGTCATTAACACTGTCTTGGCCATGCTTGCTGTGCGTATTTGGTAAGACTTGCTATGCTCATAGTTGACGTAGTGGAGAGCAGAAATGGATCCAAAACAGTTACACGATCAGTTAAACCAGCTTCAGAAAGAAATTGATGTTTTAACCATCGACGGTGGAAGCCGTGCCAAATTGCACGCTTTGGTCGATGACATCGATCGCGAATTGGGCTGCGGGCCGCAGTTTGTGCTGGAAGATTCAAGTTTGCAGGATAGGCTGGAAGAGTTGGTGGCAGGTTTTGAAGTGGAGCACCCAACCGTTGCCGGTATTTTAAAAGATATTATGGTGAAGCTCGCCAGTATCGGCGTTTAGCTCATTGTGCTGAGCGCGTTTAGCATGGGCTGGCTTGATATCAGCTCGGCTACTGGCGGCCATTTTTATAGACCTTCCCGATTGTATGTCTATCAAACCTTATTAGAATTTATGGCTCGCAATGAGAGCGAGTGAGCGGCAATACCGTGACAATATTTAAACTATTTCAAGGCGATATTTGCAGCTTGGCCGTAGACGCCATTGTGAATGCGGCAAACAATAGCCTGCTCGGTGGTGGTGGCGTAGATGGCGCTATTCATCGCGCAGCCGGGCCAGACTTGCTGGAATATTGTCGTAGCTTAAAAGGCTGTGATACCGGTGATGCAAAGATTAGCCCGGGTTTTTTATTGCCGGCAAAGTACGTGATCCACACCGTGGGTCCCATTTGGCACGGCGGTGCGCAAAACGAGTCGGCCTTATTAGCCTCTTGCTATCAACGCAGTCTAGAAATCGCCGCTCAGCAGGGTCTTGGAAGCGTGGCCTTTCCCGCCATTAGTTGCGGGTCTTATGGCTATCCCCATGAGGCGGCGACGCGAATAGCCCTTGAGGCCTTAGTGACCAGTATGGCCGGCGAGCAATTCCGGAGCGCGATTAAGGAAATTATACTGGTGGCCTACAGCGATGAAATGATGAGCCATTGGCAGGCCGCATTAAGGTATTCTGGGCTGAGTTGAATTCAGTATTAAGGGTATATACAACGTGGTAGAAACAGTGATACCAAAACAGGTAGTTCCGTCACCGGACTTAGCCCCGGTGTTATTTATTCCCCACGGGGGTGGTCCCTTGCCCTTATTGGGCGAACCTGGACATCGCCAGCTCTGCGCTTTTTTGCGGAATATCGCTTCTCAACTGGGTAGACCGGCTGCCATCGTTTTAGTGAGTGCTCATTGGGAGGCACCTCAGGCGACGGTGACGGGCGCGTCTCATCCCGAGCTGATCTATGATTACAATGGTTTTCCCGCCGAAAGTTATTCTCTTAAATATCCTGCCAAGGGCAGTCCCGCATTGGCGCATGATGTCCGCCAATTATTAAATGACGCCGGTATTTCCGCCTTAATTGACCCCGCGCGCGGCTATGACCACGGCATGTTTGTGCCGCTCACCTTGATGTATCCCGCGGCGGACATCCCATGTATTCAGCTTTCCCTGCTAGATTCTCTCGATCCAGCCGCGCACATTGCGCTGGGACGTGCGCTGGCTGTACTGCGCGAGAAAAACGTTGTGGTGATTGGTTCGGGTTCGTCGTTTCACAACCTACAGGCATTTTCATATGCCGATGCAATCGCGCGTGCGGTGGTGTTTGATGACTGGCTTGTTGCAACGTGTACCGACAAAGCACTGAGCTCGGTTGAGCGTGAAACGCGCTTGCTTAACTGGAGCTCGGCGCCGCAGGGGCGATTCAGTCATCCTCGTGAAGAGCACTTATTGCCCTTACACGTCTGTTATGGCGTGGCCGCCGAACACAGCTCCGCAGCGGAGCTGGTGTTTAATGATGACATGATGGGTATACGTGTTAGTGGTTTGCTATGGCGCTGATGCGCCTGCTTTGGTAATTGCCGCGCTTAAGGTGTCGGCGGTTTGCGGGCCCACTAGGGTTGCTTTTAGATTACCTTTAGGATCAATTAACAAGGTCGTTGGCAGCACGCGGGGACGGGGAATATTTAGCTGCGGCGCTGGGTCGGCCAGCATGGAATCAAATTCAATACCCATCTCGGCAATAGCCGCGTTTAAAGCCTCACCGCTTAAATTGTCGTAATTCACGCCATAAATTTTAAGGTCGGCGCGTTTTAACATAAATTCATTAAGGTCTGGAATTTCATCGCGGCAGGGTCCGCACCAGGTAGCCCAGTAATTGATGATCAACCATTTGCCTTGCGCGAAATTACCGCCACTGCCAGATACTGTGTTGAAATCAGGTTTACTGCAGGCTGCCAAACTCATAAATAGCAGGCAAATTACAAAACGGCTAACTGAAGTCTTCATTCAAATGCTCAATGCGGGTCAGACTCGGTGAGGGGCGTGTATAATACGCGAAACCAATTTTATTACCGTGTCAGACAGAGAGTGATATGCCCGAGTATACCATTTACCACAACCCGCGCTGTTCCAAATCTAGACAAACGCTGCAACTGCTAGTCGATAATGGCGTAGAGCCGGAGATCGTTTTGTATCTTGAAACGCCGCTCAACGCAACTCAGTTAAGCCAATTACTAAGCAAGCTTGGCATGACGCCCCGCGATCTGCTGCGCAAGGGCGAAACCGCTTATAAAGAGGGTGGTCTGGCGGATTCCTCTTGGTCTGATTCGCAGTTGATTGCCGCAATGGTGGCAGAGCCCAAACTTATTGAGCGGCCGGTCGTAGTAAAAGGTGAGCGCGCTATATTAGGTCGTCCACCGGAGAATGTACTTTCCTTACTGGCCTAGCCGCCGCTGTCTTGGTCGCGGACTCTGTTCGCTATGGCCCTGCCATTTAATTCACCATTTAAAGGAAGATCACTGTGAGCGAAGCTTACGTACTGGTGTTGTATTATAGCCGCCACGGCGCTACTGAAAAATTGGCGCAACATATCGCCCGTGGTGTTGAGCAGCTCGGAATTGAGGCGCGGTTGCGCACAGTGCCAGCGGTATCTGCGGTTTGTGAGGCAAGCCAAGAAGATATTCCGGAAACCGGTCCTTTGTACGCGAGTGAAGATGATTTACGTCACTGCGCCGGCCTAGTGATGGGGAGTCCTACCCGTTTCGGCAATATGGCGGCACCGCTAAAATATTTCCTGGATGGTACTTCTGGCCTGTGGATGAGTGGCGCCCTAATTGGCAAGCCGGCGGCGGTATTTACCTCCAGTGCAAGCTTGCATGGTGGCCAGGAGAGCACCTTGTTGACCATGATGATGCCCTTGCTGCACCACGGTATGTTAATTACCGGTATTCCCTATAGCGAGGCGGCATTAACCACCACGCAAACCGGTGGCACGCCGTATGGTGCCTCCCACGTTGCAGGGCAAAATGGTCGGGCGGTTGACGACACAGAACTTGAATTGGCGGCGGCGCTGGGTAAGCGCGTCGCAATGTTAAGTAAACAATTGCAACACTGAGGTGGTCATGACCGCATTAGAAAAACGCACTGCTTTTGCAGGCATGTTAATGAAGCTGAGTTATGTCGGCTTTTTGATTACCCTAACCTTGGGAACCTGGGTGTGGGTTCAAGAGGGGCGTCAGCCCAGTATCACCATTTGGGTGATTCGTCTTGCGCCGATGCTGATGTTTGCGCCGGGTATTTTTAAAGGCCAATTACGTCCGATTGCGTGGATGTGTTTTGCCAGCTTGCTGTACTTTGTGATGGCGGTGACTGAGGCTTTATCTTCCATGGCTATTTGGTTTAACTATATTGAACTAGCGATGGTGGTTGTGCTGTTTTGCAGTGCGACAATATTTATTCGTTGGCAGGCACAAGTCTGGCGCGAGAGAACAGCACAGAGGGATGATGCAGTATGAGCCAGAATAAAAAGCGTGGTTTCTTTTCCAAGCTCGGCGGCTTTATCGACGGCGCAAGACGCTGGACCTTAAACATCATTTTTCTGGTGATTATCGGCAGTATTGGGATGGCGATTTTCACCTCGGTAAGTCACGTCTCAGTGCCAAATGGCGCAGTATTAGTGTTAGCACCCGAAGGGGTAGTGGTCGATCAATTGTCGGCGGTAGATGCGTTTTCGCAGCTCAGTGCGCAGGGCTTGCCCAGAGAAACACTGCTGGCAGATTTGATTGAAGCTGTTCAGCTGGCGACAGACGACCCGCGTATCGAGGTGCTGCTCTTGCATCTTGATGAGCTTGACCATATTGGCATGAGTAAGACCTTGGAATTGTCTGAGTCAATTAAGGCCTTTCGCGAAAGCGGCAAGACCGTGGTTGCCAGCGCGAATCACTACAATCAAGACCAGTATTTATTAGCGAGTTTTGCCGACCAGATTTTTGTTCATAATATGGGCGGGGTCGGGATTGAAGGTTTCGCGGTTATTCGCAACTACTTTCGCGATGCTATAGATAAATTAAAAATACGCTTTCATGTATTTAAGGTTGGCAATTTTAAATCTGCAGTCGAGCCGCTGCTGCGCAATGATATGTCAGAGGCCGCCAAAGAGGCGAACCGGGCGTGGTTGGATGAGCTCTGGACCTTATATCGCGATACCGTGGTTGAGCGGCGCGGAATAAGCGTGAGCAAGTTTAATAATTACGTCAATCAGATCGATCGCGTGATGGCCGATGTAGGTGGCGATGCGGCGCAGGCATCCTTAGATTATGGCCTAGTTGACGGGATTATTAGTCGACCCATGCTAAGAGAGATGCTAATTGAGCGGGTTGGCAAAAATAAAGACGGCAGCTTTAAGCAGAGTTACTTTCGAGACTACCTATCTTTAAATCGCAGCTTATTAGTTGAAGTTAAAGAGTCGGTTGGGATTATTGTTGCCAGCGGTAATATTGTGGACGGTGTTCAGCCTGCTGGCACAATCGGCGGCGACAGCTTGGCCTCGTTGATTCGACAAGCGCGTCTTGATGAGAATGTTAAGGCCTTGGTATTGCGCATAGACAGCGGTGGCGGCTCTGCCTTCGCCTCTGAGGTGATTCGCGCCGAATTACAGCAGCTACAAGAAGCCGGTAAACCCTTGGTAGTATCGATGGGCAGTATGGCGGCATCCGGTGGCTATTGGATTGCTGCGGGAGCCGATGAAATATGGGCTACGCCAGCAACCCTAACTGGATCTATTGGTATTTTCGGCGCGTTTCCAACAGTAGATAATTTATTACAGGACTTGGGTATCAGCACTGACGGGGTTGGCACTACCGCTGTCGCTGGCAAGTTGCGCCCGGATCTGCCATTAGATCCTATCTTGGCCAGTGCAATACAATCCGGGGTTGAATATGGATACCGACGGTTTATAAAAATTGTCGCCGATGGCCGAAACAAATTAGTGGAGCAGGTTGAACCCATTGCTGAAGGGCGAGTTTGGAGCGGGGTGGATGCGCAAGAATTAGGCTTGGTAGATAAACTTGGTGGCTTACAGCAGGCCGTGAATTCTGCGGCCAGCTTGGTGGGTATAAATCCGGCTAATACTCGCGTGTTGTCACTGCCACTCAGTCCCGAAGAAGAGCTGATGCGGATGATCCTTGGTTCTGGCATGGTCAAAGCCGCACTGAGCACATCATCGCCACTGCTATCGGTTTTAAACAGCGTATTGCCGGCCTGGAGTGATGTCTTAAAGCTTAAAGATAGTCGTGGCGTCTACGCCTACTGTCTGATGTGTGTGGCGCCCTAATGGCGCCACTCGCTGGCCTTTGAATAAAGTTCCTAACTAGCTCCATGGCTAGACTGTAAGCTCACTCCAGAGCATGCAGTCTTGGCTACCGCTTGTTGCGTTTTTGGCGTCCTGCCGCCGCAAAGGGTCTTTCAAGTATTTCGCTAATATCGCCTAACACTCTTCAATCAGTTTTGGTGCTCACCACTCGCCGTATTAGGTGTTGGCGGTATTTTGCGGAAATAATTGTCGCCACATTTCAAAGCCACCATCCATGCTATAGACCTCGGTGAAATCTTTCTCTACAAAATACTGGGCGGCGCTTTGGCTGCTGTTGCCGTGATAGCAATAAATAATGAGCGCTTTATCAGGGTCGGCTTGTTCAATAAATTGCTGCAAACCCTGGTTGTCTAAATGATTGGCGCTTGGAATGTGGCTCATTGCGTAGGACTGTTCATCTCGAATGTCGGCGAGCTGGCAACCCGCCTCTATCATTGAGTGGGCGTCTTGGGGTGAGATGTGTTTGAATTCAGGCATGACATACCTATCAGTTTAAATTAAAGGGCTTATGGTACCGCGATGAAGCAAAAAACAGAACGCCGTCAACGCCAACAAGGCTTTTCCTTGCGGGCGCGACTAGCTAGTTTTTCTTATGCATTTAATGGCTTACTTACAATGGTGGCTGAACAGCACAATGCGCGACTGCATTTAGTGGCTGCAATGTCCGTGGTGGGCTTGGGTGCGTTGACGGGCCTAACATCGCTGGAGTGGATGTTCGTGCTGCTAGCGATTACGCTGGTATGGATGGCTGAGGCCTTAAATACGGCCTTGGAATATTTGGCGGATGCTGCGGTGCCTGAAACCCACGAGCTGGTTGGCAAGGCAAAAGATGTTGCCGCAGCGGGGGTGTTAATTGCTGCGGCCTTTGCACTTATTGTTGCCTTGTGGGCATTTTGGCCCTTTTAAGTAGTAGTGCTGGCGACTTCCTTGGAGGTCCCACCGACTAGACGCTTAAAGTCATCTAACACAATATATAAGCAGGGAATTAAGATCAGGGTAATCACCGTGGCAAAGATAATTCCAAAGCCCAAAGATACCGCCATGGGAATCACGAATTGTGCCTGTACGCTGCTTTCTAGCAGCATGGGTAGCAGCCCAAAGAAGGTGGTTAATGATGTTAGTAGTATCGCTCTAAAACGCAGGCAGCCTGAGTCGACCACAGCGTCTAGCAGGCGTTCACCGCGTGCAATGGCCGAGTTAATAAAATCGACCATAATGAGACTGTCATTAACAACCACGCCGGACAGTGCGATTACCCCAAAGAAAGACATCATACTGAATGACATATTTAGCACGATATGTCCGAACACGGCGCCAATAATACCAAATGGGATTACGCCCATTATGATCAGCGGCTGTAGGTAAGATCTCAGTGGTATAGCTAGCAGCGCGTATATGCCGAATAAGGCGAGTACAAAGCCGATGGCAAGGCTTTTCATTAGGACACCGCTCTCTTCACTTTCACCGCTTAACTTCACAATGACCGATGGATATTTGTCGGGGAAGATTTCGTTTACCAGCGTTTTCATCACATTGGCGGTGACTTTGTCTGGTGACGTAAAGTCCTTGTCAACTTGCGCTGTTACCGTAATTGAGCGTTCACCGTCAATACGTTTGCGCTGGCTGAAGCCAGGTTCAAAATTCATATCGGCGACGCTGCTTAAGGGGACATAGGCCTTGTCGGCAGAACGGATATACATGTTTTGTAAATCTGATATTGCTTGTCGCTCTTCCGGCGGGTAGCGAACCATGACTTTTACTTCGTCGTTGCCGCGTTGCAAGCGTTGCGCTTCTGCACCGTAGAAAGCATCGCGTAGCTGGCGCCCCAGCGATGCCGATGAAATACCCAACACCTCGGCGCTAGGTTTTATATCCAGCACAATTTCGTCTTGGATGGCACTGGCGCCGTTGCGGATGTCGAATACGCCTTTGTAATGACTTAAGGCTTCTTCAACCTGCTTGGCTGCAGCTTCTAGTTCAGTGTTTGAATTACTGCTGAGCTTGAGCGAAATTGATGGACCTGATGTTTGATCGGCGCTGCTGACAGACAAGATTTTTGCCCCGGGAATGTCACCAATCTCTTTGCGCCAGCGCCGTGCAATTTCACCACCGTCAATATCGCGCTGCTCATTTTTAGTGAGCTCTACCATAAAAGTGAGGGTTCTACCCGAAGTGCCGAATGCCTCTACGTGATTGATCAAGCGCTTGTTCGATGAGTTTTCATGGGCGCTTTGGTAATCAGCGTCTACTTTGCGGAGTGCGCTGTCGATATAGTCAAAAGCTTGCCGAGTTTGCGCTTCGGGTGTGCCTTCCACCATTTCCAAGTTTGCTTTGATGAAATCCGATGGGACGTCAGGGATCATCACAAAACGAACAATGCCGCCGGCAATTATGCCAAACGTAATGATTAACATAGCGCTAAAAATTGAGCCCGTGAGATAGCGATTGGCAATGGCTTTGTGAATAAAAGGCCGGTACAGGTGCTCAACAAAATAGTTTAGCTTGCCATTAAAATAGCGTGGAATTTCATCTATCTTGAGCCAGATGCCGGTCGTGCCGGGCCGGCTATGCGCCAGATGAGCGGGTAAAATTAACTTGGATTCCACCAGTGAAAAAGTTAGGCAGAGAAGCACTACCCAGCCCACTGCTTCAGGGAACGGTGAAAAAGCGCCTTCGGTAAATAGCGTCGGCGAAAATGCCATGATCGTGGTCAGCACACCAAAGGTTGCGGGTGTGGCTACTCGCAGTGCGCCGGTGATGACGCTGTCGATGGAGTGACCTTTGATTTCGGTCTCGGCGTAGGCGCTTTCGCCAATAATAATGGCATCATCAACCACAATACCAAGCACTAAAATAAAACCGAACAGGCTCAGCATATTCAAGCTGACCCCCACAATAGGCATCATCGCAAGCGTGCCTAAAAAGCACATTGGCAAGCCAACCATCACCCAAAACGCGAGTTTAATATTCAGGAACATGCCCAATACAATGAAAACCAACAGCGCACCCATGCCGAGGTTTTTCATCATCATGGTCATCCGACCTTCGAGATAAAATGTGATGTCGGCCCAGGTGGTAATGTTCACGCCTTCGGGAAGATTATTACGTTTTTCAGCGACGTAGCGTTTGGCGGCATCAGATACTTTGATTAAATCTTGATTGCCGACGGCGAATACCTGCAGGCCAATACTGTTTTGACCATCAAAAAATGAGAAACCGTCTTTTTCGACAAAGCCGTCGTTGATAGTGGCGATATCACCGATGGTTACACGAGTGCCGTCGGGATTGGAGATAAGTACCACGCGCTCGAATTCGTACTGGCTGCGAGCTTGACCGCGGGTGCGCAGAAGAATGTCGCCATTGACGGTTTTTATTGAGCCACCGGGCAGGTCTAAGGAAGAGCGACGAACAGCCTCGGCGACCTCATTGAGCGTTAAGCCGTACTGGAGCAGGGTATGTTCAGGAACCTCGATGCTAATCTCAAAATCTCTAGCGCCGTTAATTTGCACAAATGCGATGTCTTCATCGAGAGTGAGTTCTTGTTTGACTTGCTCCGCCAGCTCCTTCAAACCGCGTTCATCGAGGTCGCCATAAAGTTGGACATTGAGTGCGTGGTTATTGAATTCAACCCGATTGACGGTGGGGCGCTCAGCTTGCTCTGGAAAACTCACGATGCCGTCAATAGCGCTTTTGATCTCGTCCATGACCGCGTTGGTATCGTAATCCTCGTAAATTCCAGCGGTTATGGTAGCGAAGGATTCGTCGGCGGTTGATTGAATACTTTCGATTGACTCGATATCTTTGAGTGCTTCTTCAATCTTTAATACCACGCCGTTTTCGACTTCGTCTGGCGTCGCGCCGGGGTAAGCAACGGTAATCCGTATCACGTTTATTTCAAAGTCAGGTTGAATTGTGCGTTGAATATTAAACGCAGTACCCAAGCCGATGGCGATAATGACAAACATGAGGAGGTTAGAGGCTACCGAATTACGGGCAAACCAAGGGATTATCCCCTTGTTGGTATCAAATTCCGGTAAGGGATTCATAGCTGGCTCGCCGTTGTGTCTAGGGCGGAAATCGGGTTTGACGTCGAGGTGACGAGGGAGCTAGTTTTTATCGTGCTATTTACTTTCACCTTGGTGCCAGCGATGACATTGGGTATTGTCGATAAGCAAATAACGTCGCCGGCATTTAGACCTTCGTAAACATAAACGAGCTTGCCCTCGGTATGAAGAATTTTGAGGTCGCGATTGCGAATGCGCTGCTCTTCATCGAGCACCCAGACTTTATTCCCGGTGCGCAAAATATAGCGCGGGATGGCAATCAAGCCATCAATTTTTTTACCGCTGATGTCAGCTTTTACGAAGCTGCCCATTAGCAAGGTGTCACCACCGCCTTCTAATCCATAGGGGTCGTCTATTTTTGCGATGGCAAATAACACTCGACTGCGTTCATCTAAAACCGCTTCGGTACGAACAATATTGCCCTGCCACTCGAGGCCTAATTCATTTTTTAAGACTACTGCCGGCGAGCTTTGGTTGCCGTTGCTATTTGGAAGCGCCAGATAAGCGAGGCGGTCAGTAGGAATAGGAAGTCGAACTTCAGCAAAATCTACCGCGAAGATATGCCCTAGTTGCGTTCCTGGGCTAACAAATTGGCCCAGATCAACACTTCGCGCCTTGATAATGCCGCGGTAGGGCGCGCGAATTTCGGTGCGATCTAAATTATTTTTGGCGTGAGCAATGTCGGCTTTGGCCGAGTCTAAGCGTGCCTGCGCCTCTTTCAATTGTGGAAGTCGCATGGCGAGGTAGCGGGCTTCTTTGCTGGCGAATTTGCGGGGATATTTTTTTATATCTTGCTTGGCAACTGAAACCCGGCCTTTCTCCTGAATTAAGTTGCTAAAGGCGGCGGCAGCATTGGCCTCGGCGCGTTTGACTTCGACGTCGTAGTTACGCGGATCAACACGCAATAGTAACTCGTCTTTCTCTACTAAGCCGCCATTTTGAAATTGCGCTGCAACCTCGATAATTTTGCCTGACACTTCGGTAATGAGGGTGGTTTCGGTTCTTGGTTCAACCGTGCCCTGGGAGTTAACGGCAATAGATAATGTTTGTTTCTCGGCAATGGCGACGTCGATATAAAGAGCCGGTGGCGTGATGGTGACGGTTTCTGGTGGCGGCTTCAGAGCAAAGACAATGATCGCGATGATAAAAGCAGCGGCAATAACCGCTGCGGAAAGCAAAGTTTGTTTCGAGGTTTTTAACACACTGACGTTCTCTAATTGCGTGATTACACCCAAGTATTCTCTAGATCGTGGCTTAAAACGACATAGGCACGCGAAGCCCGCGTGCTCTGGGTATCAAAGTATGGCTATTGTATCGTTATCTGTACGCTGATGTTGTGACAACTTGTTAATCCGCTCTTATCCAGTTTTCACCGGTATCGACTTCCTGCGGCAGGGCAATCTGGGGCTTCCAGTCCAGCCAGCGTTGATCCACCGATTGATGAAGGGCAAAACTCTTGCCGTCGTTCACAACCGGCGCTAGTGGCGCCGTGTCTGGAGTAGCAAAGGCGATGCCACCTTCTAATAAGGATTCAATGGATTTGCTGCGAATGGTGGCGCCGCTAAATAGGCCGAATTTTACGGCGATACCGCTGGAGTTCCAAAATTGGCTGTTTTCGCGGACCAGGCCTGCATATCGTGGCTCGATATTAATGTGGATAAGGGTCTGGCGAGCATCCTCAGCCAGCTCGTAGCCGAATACCTCACCGACCGGGATGTCTCGATAAAAGACCTTGACGCCATCTTTGATAGAGCCACGTTGGGCGGCGGTAAGAATTAAGTTCAGACCATTGCCGGGCTTGCTGAGCGGCGGGGGATTATCGAGAGCGACGAATTCGTTAGTGCTGCTGCCATAACCGGGGCGAACGGTAATATAGCTGCCGGTGACTAGGGTTTCTAAATTTCGAGTACCGATAAGTCCGAGTTGTGGGCGCACCACCCAGAACTGACTGCCGGCGCGAGCCAGCGCTTTGGCGGAGGGCGCTAGGCGCGCGCTGACTTTGACGCGGTCCATATTGTCATCTAATTCTAAGGCGACGACGTCGCCGACCTTAATACCTTGGTACTTGATTTCGGTACCTTTGTTGATGTTGTTGCCAGTGGCAAAGTACAGGTGGATATCTCGGCCTTTTTCATCCGAAGTGCTTTGGAAATCGGGGTACAGGGTGTAGCGCAAGCCCTCCCATGCCAGCTGTGGTTTTTTGATCACTGGGGTGTGAAAAGCAATGCCGCCAGCAACAATTGTTGCCAGAGAGTCGGCGTGGATGTCTAGCCCGCTTAAACCGCCGGTGATACTTAGTCCGCTAGCATTCCAAAATTGAGATTCACGATGCACCAAATGGGCGTAGCGCTGGTGTATAAAGATGCCGATATTTACGCCGTCTTTTTCGAGATCTACAGACTCGATTTGGCCTACAGCAATTTTGCGATAATAGATTTTACTGCCGACACTCACCGAGCTGAGTTCATCGCTGCGCAGCGTCAGCCGTAGGCCAGGCTCCTGAACACGGCTCTCTGGTGCTTTAACTAGGGCGGTGTACTGCTTGGGAATAGTTCCGCCTTTGCCCGCTACTCGAAGGTTGATGTAAGGGCCACTTATTATTGCATCTAAGCCACTCACGCCACTGCTGGAAACCTCGGGCTTCACCAGCCAGAACTGGGTATTTTCGTTCAGGTAGCGGTTGTAAGGAGGGGATACCGCAATCTGGATATTGGCACCGAGATTGGGATTGTCATCGACAAACGTCAAGCTATCTACCTTGCCGATTTCCATGCCCATCAGCTGCGCTTTGCTACCGACCTTTAGGCCATCAGGGTTTCTAAAAAAGACGGTGATCAGATCGCTACCTTTGGCTCTGTCATGGCTTTTAAACAAGTTGAAACTCGCCATATGACTCGCTTCAGGGGCCGACTTTACGGGGGTATCAAAAGCGATGCCGCCGGCTAAAATACTCGCTATCGATCCGGTTTCAATATCGATGCCTTGCAGGCCGGCATTTACCTTTATGCCGCTTTGCACCCAAAAGCGTGAGCTACTATTAACCAAGTGGCGGTACTGCGGATCTATGCGGACGCTGATTTCAATCTCATCGCCCTTGAGTTGATAGCCTTCAACCGCCCCCACATCAATTTTTTGATATAGCAGCGGCGCGCCGACGGATAGCGACCCCAGCTCCTCGGCGCTTAATACTAAGCGTAATCCGGGCAGGTTGTTGGTTTGCGGCGGCGGCGTATTTAATGCCGTGAAATGCAGGCTAGGTTTACCATCGCCGGGCTCGAAACTGATGTAATTGCCCGCCACAAGGGTGTCCAGACCAGAGACGCCAGACAGTGATATTTGGGGTTTTACTAGCCAGAATTGGGTGTTCTCCTTAATAAGTGGCGCTATCTGCTGTGATAATTCCAGCGTTGCGGTCACTCCCTCTAGGTCGTCGTCAAGCTGCAAGCTTTGCACGTGACCAACATCAATGCCCTGATAAATAACCGGCGTTTTGCCGACATTAATGCCGCTGCCATTGTTAAAGGCGAGGGTGACGTTCAGACCGCTGTCATTGAGGCTCTGATACATAAGCCATGCGGCGATGCCTAAGGCAATCAGCGGCAGCAACCAGATGGCCGAAAGGCCGCGTTTAGGCGCCAGTACAGCGGACGATATATTGCGATCAGTCATTATCTAAGTCCCATAATAAACGCGGGTCAAAACTGTTTGCGGCAAAGAGGGTTAATACCACCACGGCGGCGAAGGCAGTGGCAGCGGGGCCGCTTTCTACTGTGGCGATATTGCCTAAGTGTACCAATGTGACCAAAATCGAGATCATGAATAAGTCGAGCATGGACCAGCGACCAATAAAGTGAATAAAACGGTATAGCGTGGTGCATTGCTGGCGGTTTAAGGGGAGTTGCAACTGCACAACTAGCATTAATATGATCAGAATAATGAGCTTTATTACCGGCACCGCAATGCTGGCAATAAACACGATGGCGGCGATGGCTTGGAGGTCAGCCACCCAAAGCTTAACAACACCAGACATGATGGTGTCAGGATCACCCTGACCAAAGCTAATGACGGTGAGTATGGGTAAAAGATTTGCTGGTAACAGCAGGGCTATCGCTGCCAGGGTATACGCCCAGCTGCGCTGTAAGCTTTGGAATTTGCGGAAGCTTAGTGCTGTGCCGCAGCGTGGGCAGGTGGCGGCAGTACTGCGGTTGAGGGCCGGCAGATGACTGAGTTTGCCACATTCAGTGCAGCGAGCGATGCCGCGTTGTTGGGCGCTAATAGTCATGTGGGTTTGTTTTTCTCCCAATGCTGCCAGGCCTGTTCTTCATGAAAATACTGACTACACAGAATAATACACAGCAGCAGGGCGCTCACGCAGAACGTGCCGCCAGAGATTGTGACCTCTCCGTCGTGCATCATTTTAACGTAGGCGACAATGATACCCATTGCATACACTTCGAGCATATTCCAGCTTTGCATCCAGCATTTGTATTTGAGCCAGAGTGGGAAGTGGCGAGGAAAATGATTTAGTCGAATGCTCAGGCAAACTACCGCAGTGAGTACTAAATGCATAAGCGGTGCGACCAAAGAGCACAGCAGGATTAGTACTGCGAGCATTCTCTCCTGTTCCAGCCACATGCTGTAGATGCCGCCGAGCAGAGAGTTGCTGCCGTGTTGACCGACCATGGTGAATTTTAAAATGGGTAGTGTGACCGCTGGGTAAAATAAGATTAAACCGCTGATTGCCGCTGCAAAGCTAATGGTGTCTGTGTGTTTGGCTGAATGCCATAGTACCGCGTTACAGCGAGGGCAGCGGCCTTCT
This sequence comes from Zhongshania sp. R06B22, assembly GCF_040892595.1. NCBI lineage: Bacteria > Pseudomonadati > Pseudomonadota > Gammaproteobacteria > Cellvibrionales > Spongiibacteraceae > Zhongshania > Zhongshania arctica. The sequence continues at coordinate 1,458,821 of NZ_JBFRYB010000001.1, forward strand.
AGATGATGATCGAGCTGCGCGGTCTGCAATAGCAGATCGCAGTCGGGGCAGGCCGTGAGTTCCTTAGGAATATGACTGGGTATTGTCATGGGGCTATTTATTGCAGCGGTGCGAATAGATAGGCGCAGCGGCTGAGGATGCGGCGTGTGAGTGACCATTGTGCCACTTCGCGTGGCAGCAACTGGGTACATTTTTCAAAATCGTTGTTGAGCATCACTTCCATTTTGCTGGCAAATTCCACGCTGTGATTGATAACACAGAGTTCAAAATTGAGACGAAAGGATCGGTTGTCCAAATTGGCGGTACCGACCACGCTGATATCATCATCTACTAACATTACTTTCTGATGCAAGAAGCCGGTTTGGTAGTAATAAAACTGTACGCCTCTGGGGAGGGTTTCTTTGATGGCGGTAAAGGACGAAAGTTGAATCATTAGTTTGTCGGGTTTAGCTGGTAGCATAATCCTGACATCCACACCGCGCATGGCAGCGAGTTGCAGGGCGTGAATAACTGGCGCGTCTGGAACAAAGTAGGGGCTGACTATCCATAGTCGCTGGCTGGCTTGATGAATCATATTTAAGAAGTACAGCTCGCAGCTGTCGGTATTGTCGGCGGGACCGGTGGCTAATACCAAGCTGTTTAAGGGGCCGTCTACGCTAGTGGCTTGCCAATTGAGCGCTGGCAGCGACTCGTTTGCCCAGAACCAATCTTCAGCAAACGCCAATTGCACTGATTGCACTGCGGGGCCAGCTATCGCAATGCCGGTGTCGCGCCAGGGAGTCAGTACCGGGTGCATATCCCGGTATTCATCGCCAATATTCATGCCGCCGATAAATGCGTAGTTGCCATCACACACGACAATTTTGCGGTGATTGCGAAAATTGAGTTGCAGGCGGTTACCCAAACCCTTGGTGCTATTGAAGGAACATATATTGACGCCGTTCTTGCGCAAGTTTTTCACGTAATGATTGGGGAGTTTAAGGCAGCCTATTTCGTCATATACACAGTAAATACGCAGTCCTTGCCGGGCTTTTTTAATCAATAGCTCTGCCAGCTCACGGCCTATTTGATCATCACGAATAATATAAAATTCTAGTAGTACATAGTCTTTTGCCGCTTCTATGCGCGTGAATATCTCGGCAAAGGCATGCTGACCATTAATAAGTAGCTGGCAGTCATTGCCTGAGCAAAATGGCAAGGTAGTGAGTTGCTCTAGCGCGACCAAACGTGGGTCATGACTGCTCTTTTCGGCGGCTAGGGCGGGGAAATCTGCGAGGAGCTTATTGGCTATTTCATCAATTTGTAATTGGTTGTGACGCTTGGCCAGAGCGTAACCGCGGAATTTGCGGCGACCAAATATCCAGTACAGTGGCACAAATACCGGGGGGAAGCCGATCAATACAATAGCCCATGCAACTGCACCTTGTGCTGTTCGGGTTTTCATAATGGCTTCTACGGCTGACAAAATACCTAATATGGCAAAGGTGGCGGCTAATAGTGCGCCAATACCGGCTAGGTTGCCGATAATCCAGTGCCATACTTCTGGTACGGGGTAGGTCGCCATGTGGTATTGCGTATCCCTGTATTAATTACTAAGGCTTTTCTCGCCTCGATTATATAGTGCGCGCTTCTGTAGACAAGGTGCTTGTGTACTGGCGTCTAGTTTGACAAACAAAGGTGAGCGGTCATACATAGCCGAGAGCGGGAGCTCGTCGTCTTCTTAGACTATGCCTCAGCATTTATAGGCAATGGTAAAGTTGGCGAATGTAAATCAGAATCCCAGTCGCTTAATTTAAGCGGGTGGCCAAAACATAAAAAGATATCGGCCAGACACCGGAGACCCCATGACCACCGTATTTAAGCAACCCCAAGAACTCTTCTCGGCACTTGGCGCCGAGCTAGGCACTAGCGATTGGCTGGAGCTCGATCAACAGCGCATTAATTTATTTGCCGATGCCACCGGCGACCATCAGTGGATACATGTGGACCCGGAGAGGGCAAAGGACGGGCCGTTTGGTAAGTGTATTGCTCACGGCTATTTAACGCTGTCTTTGGTGAATTTGTTCTTGCCTCAGATTGTTGATGTGCAGGGCATTTCTATGGGTGTGAACGTGGGCTGTGACCGGATTCGATTTCCTGCTCCTGTGCCTGTTGGCTCCCGAGTGCGCGGCAGTGGCGAGTTGATTTCTGTTGAAGAAATAAAGGGCGGTGTTCAGGCCGTGGTCAGAGTGACGGTAGAAATTGAAGGCAATGATAGGCCCGCATGTGTGGCTGACACGATTAGTCGCTACTTCCCGGCATAATTGATTCTTTTGTAAATCCATATTAGCGCGATGTCTCAGCGGTGAGCTTTTTTGTCACCGCTTAGTGGTGACTGCGGCTAATGTTTTTGTCTGAGAGCCGGCGTAGAGTGGTGTTGAGTCCGCTTATCAGCCCAGCCACAGGTCCAGTTATAAGGCGCATTGCTATGAATCCACTTCCCTATTCTCTAATCGATTGCGACAACCATTATTACGAGCCTGACGATTGCTTTAGTCGGCATATAGAGTCTCGCTTTAGGGATCGCACGGTGTGGGTTGAGCGCGAGCGCGATGACGGCTTTGGTATTATGAGGCTGGGTGAGGAGCGCTTAAATTTCTTTAGCGTTGGCGTGGGGGATTATGTTGGCGCCCCCGGAGCCATGAAGGCCTTTTTTAAAGGCGATGTTGATACCGGCGGGGCAGTTAATGCCAATGCGATTCGCGCCATCGACTGCCCTGAGTTTATTAATAAGGATGCGCGCCTTAAGCGGATGGATGAGCAAGGCGTAGAAGCTTGCGTGATGATTCCAACCTTGGGATGCGGTGTCGAATATCAGCTCCGCAAGCCTATGCATCATGATATTGCCTACCCAAGTATTCGTGCCTTCAATCGCTGGGTCGCTGAGGATTGGGGTTGGGGCAGTGATGGCAGGGTGTTTTCCACCGCCATGATGAGCCTGCTAGATGTGACGCAGGCTTTGCTGGAGTTAGAGCGTGTTATAAAAGAAGGCTGTCGTTTAGTACAAATTAATACCGGTCCCATAGAGGGCAGATCGCCGGCCGATCCGCATTTTGATCCTTTTTGGGCTCGGGTGCAGGAGGCGGGTCTGATCGTGACCTACCATATTGGTAGCGGTCCGTTTACCGAACTTCACGCAGCGCCCTGGGGCGAGCCCGCCAACCCGCCTTCGCATCGTTTTACGGCATTTAATATGTATGTTGGTATGGGCGAGCGCACGGTGGTCGATCAGCTGGCCGCGACTATTTTTCAAAATCTATTTGGGCGTTTTCCCCGCCTGCAATTCTTAATTGTAGAGTTTGGTGCGGCGTGGTTGCCACATTTATTGAAGACCATGGATAAAATTTATCGGCTTGGTGATCACAAGAGTCGCTGGCCTTATGGCAAACCCGAGCTTCCGAGTGAGGTGTTTCGCAAGCACTTTAAAATAGTGCCCTTTCATGAGGATGATTTTAGCCATATCGCTAAAAGTGTGGGGGTGGACGTCATTCTAAATGGATCTGATTATCCCCATCCCGAAGGCTTGCTCTGGCCTGCGGAGATGGTAGAGGAGATGGAGGGATTTTCCGAGAGCGAGATCTACCAGATGATGCGAGGCAATGCGGCAAAAATGCTGGGTATTGACGCATAAATACGCATATATACTTTTTTGTTATACAGCTGCCTATGAATAGATGTGCTTTGATCTAATTTGGGGGGCAGGATTTTTACTAGGCTTGTGATATAAAGAGGATGGCAATAAGGATACTATTCGTTCAAGTACTTATTGAAATATGAATGTAGCACGGAGTCAGTCAATGGATTTGACACATGGCAGTGTATTGCAGGGTGATCGGGAATTGTTATCTGACGTTCCCATGTACATTTCCACTAGCAAGAAATATGTGAAGTGGGGTGGCTGCCTGCATTTAAATAAGCAGATCAGCGAGCGTCTAGACGGAACGGATTATAGTATCCGCCTGCGCGATGGCCGCTTGGGCCAAATTCGAATTCGCAAAGTGGTAAACACCAACGGTTCCCTGCATGTCGAGTTGCTCTTCGACGGCCTTGGTAGTCTGGATGCTGAAGTCGGCGCTGCTTGAACGTGTAATTGCTTCTCCCCTGGTCCATATTCGTGCGTAGTTATCTGCTTTACTTGTCGAATACCCCTTCTCTAGTCCGTTTCAGGCGCTGGCGGCGCAAAGGGGGGGCGACTTTCTCTCTTGATCAGCTTTGCTGGTTAAATTGGCGTATCCATTTTGCCGCGCTCTCCCCGCTAAAAACCCATACCTAGAATCCAATATCTGTTAAATTGACGTTCGAATTAGCGCATGTCCGCAATTTTTTGCTCTGATGTTTCTTGTGAGCCAGTAATCAACGATTCAGGTGGTAATAGCATTTTGTATAAGGGCGAGCGTTTTAACAGCGTGTCTCATCTTGCGGGTGCCTTAGCGGCAGTGCTTGGCAGCGCGGCGCTGATATGGCCGGCAGTGCAAGATGCCGAGGTCTGGAAAATTTTAGGCTTTTCGATTTACAGTGTATCGCTGCTATCGCTTTATACGTTTTCAACCCTTTATCATAGTAGTCAGGGCGCGAGTAAGGCTCTGTATCGGCAGTTAGACCATTTGGCGATCTATTTACTTATTGCCGGCACGTATACTCCATTTTTAGTGGTGACACTCCGTGAAGCCGGCGGTTGGTGGATGTTTGCTGTGATTTGGTCTTTGGCGGCGGTGGGTATGATCCTTGAGGTCATTCCTAAGGCCGGTCGGCGCGCCTGGTCAATCGCTGTTTATTTGCTTATGGGTTGGTTGGCGGTATTCCTGATTAAGCCCTTGAGTGCTGCGTTGCCAGAAGGTGGCTTTAGCCTGCTATTGGCGGGTGGTATTGCCTACACCGTGGGTATTGTTTTTTATGTGTTTGATAAGAAAATCACCCACTTTCACGGTATATGGCATCTTTTTGTCTTAGCCGGTAGTGTGTGTCATTTCTTTACCATCTATTACTATGTCGCCTGATGCAGCGCGATAACTAGAGGTCAGGCTTCTTGATTTTATGTCGTATTACAATGGCTTTTGGTCTGCTAAATGCACTGTTGTTGCTGATTGCCACGCTGATGCCGTTGCCTTTTAATGGGCTTGAATATGGTTGGTCGCAGGCGTCGTCGCTGATGATTTTGCAGGGGATTGTAACGGCGGCGATGATATATGCCGCTAGTGAAAAATTGCGCGGCAGTGATATAGGGCTAAAAGCTTTTCCGGCGTCAATAATGAGTTATGTGCTGTGGCTGTGTATGTTCCTGCGGTGGGTAGCTCAGTAAACTAATTCCGCCTATGGCGGTGAAGGATAGATAAAGATGTTGCTTTGCACTATGGAGCCTCGGTTCTGTGAAACAGATGCCTTGGGCCATATAAATAATACTGTTGTGCCCATGTGGTTTGAAACCGGCAGGACGCCGGTTTTTGAGATATTTAATCCCGGTCAGCATTTAAATACGTGGAATGTGATTTTACGTAAGATAGATGTCGATTTTGTGGCGCAGATTTATTACGGCCACCCTGTTGAGATCAGAACGCGCGTTGGTCATGTCGGTAGCTCCTCTTTTGTCTGCGAACATGAGGCTTGGCAGCGTGGCAGTCTTGTCGCCACGGGCAGTGCGGTGATGATTTATTTTGACTTTGAACAGCAGCGCAAACAGGAAATTACCGCGGCTTTGCGCGCCGAGTTAGAAAAACTGCGCTAAGGGTGGGCTTTACGCGCCACTCTTGGGGTGGCAATGCCAAAAAAGGCCAAAGGTTTCAAGGTATTTCTGCTTTCATGTCGGTATAATGCGGCCTCAACGCCATTTATGCGTTCGGCCGAGTGTGAGGTCTAATGTTGCGGCGACTCTTGCATTTTTTACGGTAGCGATTATGCCCTCAGATACGGCCGCGGCAGCGGAAACTATTACTTTTGATGATTTGGGTTTAGCACCCATGGTCCTTGCCGCTGTAAAAGCGGTTGGTTATGAAACACCTTCGCCAATTCAGGCGGCAACAATTCCTTTTATCCTAGCTGGCAGAGACCTCGTTGGTCAGGCCCAGACTGGTACCGGCAAAACAGCAGCGTTTGCCTTGCCTTTATTATCTCGTCTCGACGTAAATAGCCGTCGTACCCAGGCTTTGATTTTGGCGCCAACACGTGAATTAGCGATTCAGGTAGCGGAAGCGCTGCAGAGCTATGCTTCGCATATGCCTGGTTTCCACGTTCTGCCTATATATGGTGGTCAAGATTATCGCGGTCAACTGGCGGCCTTAAAACGCGGTGTTCAGGTTGTTGTCGGTACGCCTGGCCGGGTAATGGACCATATGCGTCGCGGTACCTTAAAGCTCGATGATTTGAGCCATTTGGTATTGGACGAAGCAGATGAAATGCTCCGTATGGGCTTCATCGATGATGTTGAATGGGTTATGGCGCAAATGCCTGCCAAGCGTCAAATTGCCTTGTTCTCAGCTACTATGCCATCGGCTATTCGCCGCATCGCTAACACGTATTTGAACAACCCCGAGCAAGTCACCATTCAAACCAAGACCTCGACGGCGATAACCATCCGTCAGCGTTATTGGATGGCCCGTGGTTTGAATAAACTGGATGCCTTAACCCGTATTCTGGAAGCCGAACCTTTTGATGGCATGATTATTTTCGTGCGCACCAAATTGGTGACCACCGAGCTTGCCGAGAAATTGCAGGCCCGCGGATACGCCGCAGCGGCTTTGAATGGCGATATCGCCCAGGCGCAACGCGAGCGCACGGTTGAACACCTGAAAAATGGCCGCTTGGATATCATTATTGCTACTGATGTCGCTGCACGTGGTTTGGACGTTGAGCGTATTAGTCACGTTATCAACTACGATATTCCACATGACACCGAAGCCTATGTTCACCGTATCGGCCGTACTGGTCGTGCTGGTCGCAGTGGTGATGCGATCTTGTTTGTGGCACCGCGTGAAAAACGTATGCTGCAGGCAATCGAACGCGCTACGCGTCAATCTATTGAAGAAATGGGTTTGCCGACGGCAGAGAATATCAATGCATTGCGCGTTGACCGTTTTATGCAGAAGATCACCGAGACCCTCGCGGGTACTGATCTCAGCTTCTTCCGCAAGATGTTGCAGGAATATGTAACAAAGCACGATGTGTCTGAACTCGATGTGGCTGCGGCTTTGGCGAGTCAGTTGCAGGGCGACAAGCCACTGCTAGTAAAAGACGCGCCCAAGCTGATGACTGAAGCGCGTTCTCGCGACAAAGTTGGCGGCGGTGGCAAGCGTGCGGCAGAGTCAACGCTGCAGCGCTACCGTTTAGAAGTTGGACGTGAGCACGGTGTGAGTGCGGGTAATATTGTTGGTGCTATCGCCAATGAAGCCAATATTGATAGTGCTAATATCGGTCGTATTTCAATCTACCCAGAGTTCAGCACCGTCGATCTGCCTGCGGATTTACCTGCTGGTGCGTTTGACTGTTTGAAAACCACCCGTGTTGCTGGGCAGGCTTTGAATATCTCCGTTCATGAAGGCGGTGATATGCCTATTGAGCGTGAGCGTCCCCGCAAGCCGCGTGTTAGCAAGACCGGTGAGAAAGGTGGTCGTAAGCCAGTCACAAAAGTGATTAAGGCTAAACCTAAGACGCCGACAACGCCAAGAGAAAAACGCGGCAAGCTATAAACCGCAATACGCTTGGTTTACACTCTTTCCACTTTATTAAAGTGATAATGAGGGAGAGAGTGTAAACGTGCTGTGGCGTATTTTTCTGCAATTCCTCTATTTGGGCTGTGTTAGTTTTGGTGGCCCAGCCGCACATATCGCTTATTTTCGAAAAATATTTGTTGAGCAGAAGTCTTGGTTAAGTGAACAGGAATTTGCCGCTGATCTCGCATTATGTCAATTTTTACCTGGCCCCTCCTCTAGCCAACTTGGTTACGCGATCGCCTGTCGGCGTGGCGGTACTGCTGCGGGTGTTGCGGCATTTTTAGGTTTTACTCTACCGTCTTTTCTTCTTATGTATGGTCTTGCTGTTTGGCAGCTAGATCTTGTCCAAGGTTCTCTTCAATACGGTGTTGTTAGCGGTTTAAAGCTGTTAGCGGTGGCGGTGGTGGCCGATGCAGTGTGGGGAATGGCCAATCAGTTTTGCCGACAGCCGCTAAATATTGCACTTACCTTGCTCAGCACTGCGGTACTGAGCTGGGCGATGACGCCGCTGTGGCAGTTTTCGCTAATGGCTGTCGCCGCGGGATTGATGGCGTGGCGAGCAGTGCCTGTGCAGAGCGTCGCGAGTATTGTGACGGATTACACGCTGCTGATTTGTGTGACGGCGTTCGCGCTGTTGTTCGCGGCTGCCATGGTGTTTCCCGAAGCGATCTTTTCAATATTTTATCAGGCGGGCAGCTTGGTCTTTGGCGGCGGCCATGTTGTGTTGCCGCTGCTGGAGCCGTTGGTGGGCGACGCCTTGAGCAAAGATCAGTTTTTATTGGGCTACGCCGTCGCGCAGGCGATGCCGGGGCCGATGTTTTCCTTTAGCGCGTATCTTGGCGCGGCTATGCGTCCTGATGCTGCGCTGTCATACGCTGTTATTGCGACGTTAGCTGTCTTCGCACCGGGTTTCTTGTTGTTGTCGGGGTTTAGAGGGATATGGCAGCAGCTATCAATACGACCGCGCATTGTCGCCGCGATCGCGGGTGTTAATGCCGTCGCTGTGGGTATGTTAGCCGCGGCATGGATAGATCCGGTGCTCACGAGCGCGCCGCATAATGGGCTTGCACTTGTGCTGGTGGTAACGGGGTTTATCGCTCTTCGAAGTAAGCGGCTTCCGATCTTGGTGATTATTGCGGCGTTCGCTTTGTGTGGCGCGGCTTTTTATTAGTGGCGCTTAGCTGTAATTCAAAAAATAATAATGATGCCCGCCTAAGCCAAGCTACTTTAAATGTCCTTGTCCCCATTCTACTTTGCCAGAATATTAACCAGCGCTGCTGCCGGTGCCGATAGTTCAAACTCCTGCCGGTGGGCGCAACATACGCTCAGCTTTTCGGCAGAGGTAAAGCCGAGGATGGTGAAGCGTTTTAGAAACTCGCGATTTTGCAGATAATTTTGTCCCACTGTTGCCACGGCGTCGGTCGCGGCGACTACTTCGCAGGCCAGTGGAAAGTGACCAATAATATGTATTGGGTGGTCAGGCGGTATTTCGGTGTCGCCAAATAAGCGGTTGGTGATTTCGGGAGAGGCCCCGTCTCTCTCGGGAAGTACCAGTGGGTAGTTTAAAATATGCTTTGATGACACCGCCCGTCTTTTAGTTAAGGGGTGATCGCGGCGGGTAAAGAAGTAGGCGTCAAAGGGTTGTAGTGGAATAATTTTAAACTCGCGTCTTTCTTCAAGCGCCCGCATTGGGCCAATGATCAGCTCAGAATCACCGGCTCTTAACAGACTGATTGCCTGCTCTGTGGATACCGATTTTATATCTACCTTTAGGCTCGGGTAGTGCGCGAGTAACTGAGGTAGGGCGGGATTCATGATGGTTATCAGCGGTGGCGGTGAAATACACAAGCGCAAATGAGACTCTCGGTACGCTCGAAATTCCTTGGCATCCATATCTAGGCGTTCAATATCGGCGAGAATCCGCGCCGCGCGGTCAATGATACTGCGGCCCTGGGGAGTGGTAATGACACCTCTTGCGCGGCGCTCAAATAAGGCTATGCCCAATTCCTTTTCCACCTCGGCGACGGTTCGGGTTAGGCTGGGCTGCGAAACGTGAATGGCCGAGGCGGCAGCGGTCATCGAGCCAAATCGATCAACGGCGACAATGTAACGTAATTTATTGGTATTCAATGGTATACGTTTTCCAAATATTACAGTAAAAATAGTATTGGACTGAATATTAGTTACGTTGTCAAATGAGACCATATTCGCAGTCACTTGAATGATCTAGGAGCTAACCCGGTATGCACCCTTATACTGAAATCACGGCAGAAATTGATAATGCTCCCGCAGGGCCTCAGATCGCCGCGCTGTTTGATTTTGACGGTACGATCATCGAAGGCTATTCGGTCTTTAGCTTTCTTCGTGAACAGGTACGCCGAGGCGACTTAGCGCCATTCGAAATACTGGCGACGGTCGACGCCGTTGCGCGTTTTGGCTTGGGCAATGCCGATTTCACTACGTTAATGTCACTGTCTGCCCATAGCATGAAAGGCTTAAAAGAAGAGGATTACCTCGATGTGGCCCAGAAGCTTTTTGAGCGCGATCTAGCAAAAAAAATCATTCCTGAAACTCGCGCCTTAATAGAAGCCCATATGCGCAAAGGCCACACGGTGGCAATTATTTCCTCCGCGACCCCATATCAAGTTGTGCCCTGCGCGAAATATCTTGGCATCGATAAGGTCGCTTGCAGCACCATTGAAGTTAAGAACGGCATCTTTACCGGCGAACTGGGTGGTCCACTTTGCTTTGGTGTCGGCAAAGTTAATGCAGCCCTAGCATTGGCTGAGAGCAATGATGTCGATCTAGACAATAGCTATTTTTATTCTGACAGTACTGACGACATCGAACTCCTCGAGTATGTCGGCAAACCGCGTCCCCTTAATCCGAGTAACAAATTAAGAGATATTGCTGAGAAACGTGGCTGGCCGGTACGGGTCTTTAAAAGCCGCTCAAGAAAATCAGTCATGGGTCTAACTCGTAATATCGCCACTAAGGTTAGCCTTGTTGGTTCGGTTTTAGCGGGCTTGCCTATATGGGCGCTCACAGGCTCTAAGCAGGAAGCTCGAAATTTTTCGATGTCGCTATTCGGTGACCTAGCGAGTGCAGTTGCTGGGCTCAAGCTTGAGGTTGTCGGTGAGAAAAATCTTTGGGCAGCCCGACCCGCAGTGTTCATCTTTAATCACCAAAGTGATATCGATGTCATGATTTGCGCCAAGCTGTTACGCCGTAACTTTTCAGGTGTCGGCAAGGCCGAGATTAAGAAAATGCCACTGATTGGCGTAGCTATGGAATACTCAGGCGTTGTGCTGATTGATCGCAATAATAGCAAGGGTGCGATTGCGGCCCTGGATCCCTTGATCGACAGAATCAAGCAAGACCAGATTTCTGTTGTTATGGCGCCAGAGGGCACCCGCACCCATTCGAAGAAACCCAAGCCGTTCAAAAAGGGCGCATTTCATATCGCGATGCAGGCGGGGGTGCCGATTATTCCCATCGTTATTCATAACGCCATGGACGTATCCCCAATGGGTGATACCTTGTATTACCCGGGTACTGTCGAGGTAGAAGTTCTCGCTCCTATTGATACCAGTGATTGGACCACAGCTAATCTCCACGCGCAGGTGTCAAAAGTAGAGGCGCTTTATAAAGCCGCCCTAGACAAGTCTACGGCCGTTGGTGAATGACTAGTGTGATTTTTATACGTTAGTAGACTTTTGATCTGCGGTCTCGGCCCTACTTGAGACATATCATTACAGCATTAAGCGAGAGCGAGCATGGAACAAATAAAACCCCAAGACGCGCAGTTCCTTTATACCGAAACAGACGATAATTTTAATCACATCACAGTGCTACTTAACTTTGGTGGTCCCGCTGACGATAGCGAAAGCGCGGTTGACTGTGATGCAATGATAAAGTTTTTAAAGCAAAAGCTAGAACAGCATTCAATGTACTCGCAACGCTTGGTGCGTTTACCTGCTGAGCTGGATTACCCCTACTGGGTTAACGACGAAGACTTCGACCCTGATGCGCACTTTAAAGTGTTGCCGCTTGCTGCGCCGGGTAATTGGCATGCCCTGCGGGAGGCTGCGTGCTACCTGCATTCGCAGCCCATGGATATGGAATGTCCCCTATGGGATGTCACGATATTTACCGGTGTTCATTGCAACGGCGCCAATAAAAACGGGTTCACCATTGCTATGCGGCTGCATCATGTCGCCATTGACGGGGTGGGGATGGTAAAGCTGTTGGCAAGCTTAGCAATGCCCGCAACCGCACTCGATGCTGTCCCAGTAGCCGAGCCTAGCGAGCAGGGTAGCGTATTATCTTGGTCCAATGTGGCGGGGCGGGCAGTCGCCAATAGGCTGCGTCAATCCATCGACCTGGGCGGCACCTTATTAAAAGGTACCAAGCTTATCGCACCCTCAGCGCTGCGCTACCTTAACACCAAGCCCTCAGAGCGGCAGCGTGTGCCCGCCAGCCGTTTTAATACTGGCGTTGGTGGCGACAAGATATTTGACGTGATTAATGTCGATCTTAAAGTCTTGAGTGCCCTGCGGCGTCTTCATCCGGGGGCAACGGTCAATGATGTTGTTCTGAGTATTTGCTCGGGTGCCTTGCGTCGGTACTTGGATAAACACGGTGAGCTGAACTCGCAATCTTTGGTTGCCTGGGTACCAATTAATGCTAGGACGGCGGAGAGCGAAAAAGGCGGTGACACCGGCAATAATTTAAGCGCGTTTACGGCTCCTATATACACAAATATTGCCGATCCAGCGGCCAGGCTGGACAAGATAGTGACGGCTACTCAGAATGGCAAGAGTGGAAAATCTGGAGCGGGTCTCCTTCTTAATATCACTAAATGTCTATCTGCTCCGGAGCAGTATTTATTCGCCCGCGCTATTAACGCAACGTCGGCTGCCAGCTCAACCTGTAATTTATTCGTCTCCAATGTTCCTGGCCCCGCCCAGCCAATTTCCTTGGCGGGGTATCCTTTGGAAAGTACATCGGGACTGCCACCCCTGGGCGAAGGCATGGGGCTCTTTATTGCCACGCCTAGCTACAACGGCAAACTGTATTTCAATGTGATTTCAACTGCGGCAATTTTGCCGGATATTGAGTTCTTCATGGAATGCCTTCAAGAATCGTTTATTGAGATGCAGGCATCACTGGCAGATCTGGGCAGCAGTTAAGTCTTAGGGAATACGCTTCATGTTTTGGGACGTGGCTTTACACAGAGAAGCTTGAGCTAGATCAAGGACAGTCGAGTCCAAGTCTTGTGTAATGCCAAACTCAAATCACAAGGACAGATGTCGCCGCGCGGATTGCGGTGCATCTGTGGAGAGTTAGCGAATGCCCCAAGAGCAAAGCCCCTATCAGATCTTGGGTGAAGACAAGATCAGGGCGCTCGCCAGCGCCTTCTATGAGGTCATGGACGAATTACCCGATGCCAAGCGAATCAGAGAGATGCACGGCAAAAGCTTGGTCGATATTAAGCAGAAATTGGCCGAGTACTTGATCGGCTGGTTGGGTGGGCCTCCGCGGTATTACGAAAAGCACGGCACCGTCTGTCTCACCAAGCCCCATACTCCTTATGCTATTGGACCTGAGGAGCGAGATCAGTGGTTGATGTGTTTCGACCTAGCTCTTGAGCGTATTGATGCAAGCGAAGATCTTAAACTTATGTTGCGCACCCCGGTGTCCCGTTTGGCCGATATGATTAAAAACCGCGATGATTCGGTGAGTTAGGTTTGCTTTAAAGTTGAAAGTGCCGCGCGACTGTCACAGCGGCAGTGCGGTTAGCAACGCGCAATTTTGCGTAAAGATTTTTCAAATGCCATGCAATGGTATGCTGACTAACACTCATTTCTATGGCGAGCTCTTTGTTTTTTAGTCCCTTGGCAAGGAGTCTTAGCAGGTCTAGTTCCCTAGGGGTGAGTGGTTCTATGTCATTAATGTCAGTGGTAATCTCTTCTATGGTAGAGCGGCTGACGCCAAAATTTTCTTTTAGCGTAGTGAGGTATTGTTCACCCTCAAGGCTGCTGTTTAGATCGTCATCATTTGGCCAGCGCGATAGCGTCTTCTGGAACGCGTCGTGGAGTGCCGGATCAGATTCAATAAATGTCTGTAAGAAATTACCCTTGGCACCAAGTTGGATTGATTCAGTAAGCCGATTAAGAACACTTCTATCCTTGCCAAGTTGCAGCAGTGCACTTGCTTCAATTAGCAGTATTTTAATTAAGTGGCGATCTTGATTTAGCTTTCTGGCAAGTGCGGATTGTCTGTTCAGAATGGGAATAGTCTGTTCGGGCTTGCCGATACCTAGGAAGTACATGCATGCACCCATATCAACATAGTATTGAACCTCAGACCAATATTCATGACTGCTGCTATCTTGCCGCATATTCAGTGTGCTGAGTTTTTTTAGATCGATGAATACAGTCTCCGCCGACTCAAGCTTGCCATGCTTGCATAAGAGTCTAATTCGTTCAGACAACATCGCTGCCACTAAGCGACTGTAATTATCTTTTTTACCTATAGCTTCGCCTTCCGCGAGAAACTGCAAAGCTTTCTCAACATCCCCTTCAGCGATAGCGAGCTTAGATGATGTTTGGTAGTAGCAAACTAAGGGCTCGATTACTGAAGATTCGTGTCTAACAACTGCGCTATTTTGAATGCATTCAGAGGCGCGAGAAAAATCACCCCACTCATAATATATTTCGGCAGATAGCGCGCTCGGCACAGCGAAGGGCATCCACTGATCTTTAAAACCCTTACCTGCGATAAGTTGGGCTTTTTCGTAAAGTTCATTTGCTTGTTTCAGGTGGCCAGAAAGACGATATCCGAGGCCTCGGAAAATGAGTATGTACACAGTTGCACGGAAATTATTTATGTCTCCTGAAATGTCATTTTCTATTGCGAGACGATGCCCCTCATCAAATCGTCCCTGATGCATTAAGGCATAAACTAATGCAGCAATATAGGTATTGCGAAAGAATATATGTTCTTTTGATATGTTAATTTCGACGGTATTCGCAAATTCAGAAATTTGGATTTCATTGTCACTGACTACAGTAATAACCCCCTTCTGGGCCTCAATGTTACTCAGTAGTTTATCGAGTTTATGTTTGGCTACGGTATTTTGTTCTCTAGCTAAAACCAATGTCGACTCTGCTTTGCTGCAGTGCATAATGGCAGTAGAGAAATCTCTTTGGAGAATGGCGACCCAACCTAGTCCAAGTTGCAGGCACGGATTTTCTTGTACATATTGAACTGGTAGACGATTAATCCATTTTGCTAGAGTCGCTAGTCGGTTTCTTGATAATAGCATTTCCAAACTATTTTCTATGGCGTCGGCGGCGTAGTCCCAGTCCTCTACTACTAGCATATGATTTATAGCTTCATGTAGTAAATTGTTAGCTATACACCACTTATATGCTCTCCGGTGTATTAGATGCAGATCTTTATTTGTTCTTGACGACATTTTTGTTTGAAGAAAGCTGCGAAAAATATGATGGTAGCGATAGCAAGAAAGCTGCTCATCTAAGGTGACAATAAATAAATTCTTTCGACGTAATTGAGCTAGTATCGAATCGCTATCATGTCTTTCGGTTACCGCATCACAAAGCTCTGGTGTAAGTATCTCAAGTATTGATGTTTCAATAAGAAAATTCTTAATCAAATCTGGCAGTTGAGAAAAAATATCATATTCTATGTATTCGGAAAAGTCTGATTCCCGCCCCGAAAATCTACGTATATACTCATCGATATTGCTATCTTTCTTTAAAGATAAAGATGCTATATAAAGCCCGTTTATCCAGCCGTCGACCCGTTCAAGTAGTAATCCAATATTGTCATTACTCAGGCTTGGAAGTGACTTGCTCGAAAGTATTTTAACTGCTTCAGAATAGTTTACTCGTAAGTCGTCAGCAGATATTTCTATGAGATTTTTGCGTGCTCGGAGTTTCCCGAATTTAGCAAAAGACGATCGGCTCGCAATGATTATTCTAAGATTGTCGGGGCCACTACCGAGTAGCTCTACCATTATATCTTCAATATCAGCTGAATCAGACCGGTGAAGATCGTCTAGAATTATCGTAATAGGTTCGCCAAAAGACAGTATCTCGTTCATCAGGGTCGTCAGAATAACCCTAAAAGATAGCACCATTCCTGAACCGATTAATGCCTGGGATGCGACCCCTATATTCTTTCCTAGCGATTGAAGGGCGTAAGAAATCCCGGTCAGAAAGTGGATGGGGTCAGAGTCATTTTCCGAAACTGACAACCAGGCAACTTGTTTATTCTCTAATTTTAGCTGATTAAAATACTGAACAAGAAGACTTGTTTTGCCAAATCCTGCGGGCGCAGAGACTAAATAATTACCATTAGAACCGTGGGATTCTTGTAAAAGAGTCAAGCATTGGCGCTCAATTAGCTCTATTGAGCTTTTGGGAGGACGAGTTTTCGCCAAATTGACTATGCTTCGGTGATTCAGTTCATTCACAATGCGGGCTTCGTTATTGCTTATAATTGATGTTATTGATTGGATGAACAATACACTCTACATATTCAATACTCAAGGTTGGTTCTGGGCTCGCGGCTGAGCTTGCGCCCGGCCCGAAATCGGCACGAAAAAGCAGCAGCCGGCGCTAGCTAGCTAATAATTTATATCAAAACTTGTTCAATTTTTGATCAGGTTGCTATGTGGTTTATCGTCAGTCCTTAGCGATATATCTCTTAGCAACACTCAAAAGCCTAGTTGCCTATTCCGTCAGCCTTCCCTGTGGTCTACGTTGAGTCGCTAATGTACTGCGATGCCTGATCAGATCAGCTCGACAGAGCGGCTTGCTGTTTTTCTTCAGGCAGATGTACTAGTCCAGCGCCAGTAAATTCAATATCAAACTCCCTAGCTCCCCCCCCCCTCAGATTAATGGCAATCATTATTACCTGCTTGGGTGGTTATTATTATCTCTAAGGTTACTACGATGACGTCATTGCAAGTGAGGTCTGCGGATATCGATTGACTTACGCAAGCCCGTAATTATAAAGGTGAGCCATTATGATAAAAGAAAAAGTAATCATCATTACAGGGGCCGGGTCAGGTATTGGCAAGGGAACCGCTCTAGCTATGGCTAAAGAGGGGGCGAAGTTAGTACTTGCTGATATAGACAGCGAAGCGGGTGAGAAGGTTTGTCTGGAGTTACTCGATCTAGGTTATGAGGCAACGTTTGTGCAGACCGATGTTACCGATCCGGTACAAGTAGAAAATATGGTTGCCCATGCCGTAAATACCTTTGGTCGCCTTGATTGTGCGTTTAACAACGCCGGGATTGAGGGACAACTTGTTGCCTTAGATGAAATCGATCTTGATCACTTTGAGCACACCATCGCTGTAAATCTGAAGGGTGTCTTTTTATGCATGAAATATCAGCTAAAAGCGATGCTGAAAAACGGTGGCGGCGCGATCGTTAATAATTCATCGGTGATGGGGCTAGTGGCGGCGCCGATGATATCGACTTACTGCGCAAGCAAACACGCAGTAGTCGGTATAAGCAAAAGCGCGGCGCTTGATTACGTTAAACATAATATCCGCATTAATGCTGTTTGTCCTGGTGGCGTCGCGACTCCCATGGTTAGCCAAGTACTAGCCGAGACACCTGATGCTCTAAAAGACATTTTGGCTGCGGTACCCGCGAAGAGATTAGCCACTACAGCTGAATTGGCGGAAGCAGTTATCTGGCTTTGTTCCGATCGTTCAAGTTTTGTCACTGGAATAGTGTTGCCAGTAGATGGCGGATACACAGCGCAATAATGCTCCGACTTAATATTGCACTAGGAGGAGCGGGTTTATGACGATTGATTCTCGAGAGTTACGCAATGCACTGGGCTTATTCACCACTGGCGTGACGTTGATGACAACCACCTCAAAAAACGGTGACGTGATTGCCATGACCGCAAATTCTTTTTCTTCATTGTCTTTGCAGCCGCCACTGGTGCTTTGGTCTATAGATTTAAACTCCAGTATTTTTGAGATTTTCAATAGCGCCGATCGGTTTGCGGTAAATGTTTTAGCTATAGATCAGCGCGATATGGCAGATACTTTTGCCCGCTCTAAAAATGATCAATCTGAGCTCCTAAAGAGATTTGATATTGGTGATTATGGAAGTCCAGTCCTAAGTGGCTCGCGCGCAGTGTTGGAATGTGAAGTCGCTGCCAAGTATATCGTCGGCGATCATCAAATCCTGATAGGAAAAGTACTTGGATATGAGGTCGATTCAACAGTTGCGCCACTGGTTTTTGCCAGTGGTAAGTATCACGAACTAGGCCCTCAGATTAGCTGAAAGTAGGTGTGAATATGGTGAAAGTGAAGTTCGTATCCGCTAATGGTGGCGTCATAGACGCAGAATGTCAGCCGGGTCGTACTCTGATGGAGTGTGCCGGCGATTATATGGTGGCAGAGATTGAGGCGCAGTGTGGTGGTGGGTGTGCCTGTGGCACTTGTCATTGTTACCCGCGGAAGGAGTGGTTAGATAAGTTACCTCCAATGGAGGACATTGAGGCCTGCACATTGGAGGGTGGGATGGCAGAGATTAGGCCTACTAGCAGGTTGGCATGTCAGATCGAGCTGACCGAGGAACTGTCTGGGCTGATTATTGATTTGCCGGAAATTGCTTGAGCAAAAATCGAACTTAAAAAATAACATTAAGATTGGAGAATTATAATGGAAAAAATTGGCTTACAGATAATGTTTCAGAACTATGGCAGTAGCATGTCAGATGTCGATCATGTTCAAGAAGAAATTGCGATTGCCGAGATGGCAGAACCAATGGGATTCGACGAAATATGGCCGGTGGAGCACCATTTTACTGACTATTCAGCGTGTCCAGACAATACCCAATTTTTATCTTACCTCGCCGGCAAAACATCAACAATAAAGCTTGCAACCGGTGCTGTAATTCTACCGTGGAATGACCCGCTTCGGGTTGCCGAGAAGATCAACTTCCTAGATCATTTGAGTAATGGCCGAGCCATTCTAGGTGTGGGTCGCGGGCTAGCGCGTTGCGAGTATCAAGGTTTCGGTATCAATATGGAAGAGTCGCGTGATCGCTTTGATGAATCGGCCGAAATGATTATTAGAGGCTTGGAAAGCGGCTTTGTAGAAGGCGATGGAGAGTTTTACAAGCAATCCCGAGTGGAGATACGTCCGCGGACTATTTCTACCTGGAAAGACCGTTTCTACTCCGTAGCCATGTCGCCAGACTCAGTCTTGCAAGTAGCCAAACTTGGCGCGCAGATGATCCTCTTCTCTAATAAAACTGACGAGAAGCTTAAGGACTCTATCGATATGTATAACACTGAGTATCGTAAATACCATGACGATGAACCTAAGCCACCGCGTCTTTGCGATTTTGTTGTGTGTCATGAAGATGCTGCGGAGGCAAGGAAATTAGCTAAAGCGCATATTGGTGGGTATTTCGCGTCAGTGATGGATCATTATGAGTTAGCTGGCGATCACTTTAAAAACAGTAAAGTTTATAAATCTTATGGCGATGATATCGATATATACGAGAAGACCAATTTCGATACACTCATGGATGCGTATATAGACTGTAATTTGTACGGTACTCCTGAGCAAATCATCGAACGAGTTGAGCGTCGCCGAAGCATTATTGGTAATTATGAGCAGAATATCTGCGTAAAATTCGGCGGTAATACTCAGCAGGTCGCTATTCATACTATCGAGTTATTTATGGCTAAGGTGCTCCCAGCGCTGAGAGCGAAGTAGGCAGAGGGCGCTTTATTGTCTGAACTTGCTGGAGGTGTTGCTATGAAATATTGTCAATTCTGTGGTTCGTCGGTGAGCTTAAAAACCCCGGAGAATGACACTTTGCCGCGTCATACGTGTAACTCCTGTGACAAGGTCTACTACAGAAATCCAGTCGTTGTTGCAGGTTGTATACCTTTTTGGAAAGGTAGGGTGCTCCTGTGTCGCCGAGCCATTGAACCGGGCTATGGTTGCTGGACGGCTCCCGGCGGCTACGTGGAAAGTGGTGAAACTGTTGAACAGTGTGCGCAGAGAGAGGCTTGGGAAGAGGTCAGAGTAAAAATAAAACTTGGTCAAATACTATCTGTAACAAATGTGACTGCTGCAAACCAAGTTCATGTTTTTTTCCGCGCAGACATGATGTCAGCAAATTTTGAAGTGGCAAGTGAGTGTCTTGAGGCGCGCCTTTTCGACCCTAAAGATATCCCGTGGGATGAAATTGCTTTTTACAGCGTAGAAGAGACCTTAAGAAGAGCGCTAGAAAGAGACAGTACCCTATTTGGTTTGCAACGATTCCCATTGAATTTAACGTCCTTAAGACCGCCGCGCAGATCTGTTTCTACTTAGTCAGTGTTAGGCGCTGCAGATGAGTGGTGTTATCAAGATATAAGATCATGAAAATTATGTGGATTCTAGTATAAGGCAATATTATGACCAATGACTTATTTTCTATCAGCGGAAAGCTTGTGCTAATTACCGGTGCGTCATCTGGGATAGGATACTCTTTAGCAAAAGGGCTTTCTGCCGCTGGAGCAGTGATTGTTGCCGCAGCACGACGTGTCGAGAAGTTAGACGATCTCCGAAAAGAAATTGAGTCAAGCGGCGGTAAAGTGATAACCGTCAGAATGGATGTCAGTGACAGAAATAGCGTTAACGCGGGTTTTGATCGCGTGAATGAACAGGTCGGTGTCATTGATACTATTGTCAATAATGCTGGTATAGCGGCTCCCGGCAGCTTCCTTAAAATTGATGAAGAAAGTCGTAATTCTGTTATGGATACAAATTTCAACGGTGTCTGGAATGTCGCTCAAGAGGGCGCGAGACGCATGATTGAAGCGGAAAAGTCGGGTTCAATAATAAATATTTCTTCTGTTCTAGCACTGGGTGTTAAACCAGGTCAATCAATCTATTGTGCATCGAAAGGGGCAGTTGCTCAGCTAACTCGCGGTATGGCACTCGACTTAACTAAATATAATATTCGTGTCAATGCTCTCGCCCCTGGTTGGTTTGAAACGGAGATGAGTAAAGAGTTTTTTGATTCCAAGGAAGGCCAAGAGTATATCGCTAGAATGCCAGCAAAACGCTTGGGAAATCTGGATGAGCTCAACGGTCCCGTCATTCTTTTAGCCAGCGAAGCGGGTTCTTTTATAAACGGAGTTGTGTTGCCGGTAGATGGAGCCCTTAACGTAGTAACCATATAGTACGACAGTTTTTCAAAAATCTATATGAAGACAGATTCGAGCTATGTGACCATCTAGCGGCTGCTAGTGAATAATTTCAAAATAGCTGGATAGTAAAAAAATATGATCAATATCTATAGCTGTTAATGATCATTTTAAAATCATGAATGTAGTGGAGTTACATCGCTACATTTTTATAAAAGCAGTGACTTTAGGGGATATAATGATGATAGAAAATACAATAAAAATTGCTCTAGCCGCATTCCTGGCATCAATTTGTAATCTAAGTATGGCAGGCCCGCTAGCGTCGGTAATTGATGTGCTTACTCAGTCAGCTAATTTAAGTTCGGGCCTCAGCGGAATAGCAAATTTGAATGCTCCTCCAATTGAGTCCTTGGTAGCTTTAGGTGGACTTTCAGACTTAGGTGGTGGCTTTTCAGGATTAACCGTATTGCCAGTTGAT
This sequence comes from Zhongshania sp. R06B22, assembly GCF_040892595.1. Classification (NCBI taxonomy): domain Bacteria; kingdom Pseudomonadati; phylum Pseudomonadota; class Gammaproteobacteria; order Cellvibrionales; family Spongiibacteraceae; genus Zhongshania; species Zhongshania arctica. The sequence continues at coordinate 1,480,250 of NZ_JBFRYB010000001.1, forward strand.
ATTATTTCGTTGTCGGGCAGTGAAGGATCAGATCAACCTAGTATAGTTCTGCCATTTAATCCGCTGCCTCTTACTATAGAAACTGTAGGCAGGCTTCCGGCGCTGGATACAGTGCCGGGAACTCCAGTAATTTTACTTTTTCTGGATATTCTGGCCCTGAGCCCGCTCTGAATAATTTTCTGCGTCATAATTGGATTTCGGCAAGCAGTCTGGGTTTTGTTCCTGCTGCTAGCATGAATACTCTTCAGTTGTCGCTCACCGTTAAATGAACTCATATTGCTCCGGTGAGCACTATGACAGATTTTTATTGAAATGATATCGCTAGGCGAAAGACCAGATCGAGTACTAAGTGAGCTAGGGGCGGAATTCTTCCTGTAGTATCGAAGTAGCGTAAAATTCGATCCTTTTCAGTGGGGCTAAAACTGGAGTGATATTCTAAATTCCCCGCAGCTGGTCATGCTAGGCGGGGAACAGGTTTGTTAGGGCTCTAAGATCAATTTTCCGAAGTTGCCCCCATCAAAAAGTAATTTGAAGTATTCACCGAAGTGATCAATACCTTGGCGAATATCCTCTTTAGATTTTATTTTTCCTTGCTGGATCCATTCGCTGAGCTGACTTACTCCCTCGTGGTAGCGTGAGTAGTAGTCTAGTACTACAAAACCTTCCAGCCGAGCACTTTTAAACAGGATCGGAATGTAATCAATTTCGGCCCTTATGTTTAAGCCTGAGGCATTATATTGTGATATCGCTCCACATATGGTGACTCTGGCCTTGGGATTTATATGATTTAGCGCTGCGTCAAGTGCCGCCCCCCCGACATTGTCAAAAAAGACATCAACACCGTTAGGGCAGCTCGATGCTATGGCGTTATTTAGGTCTTTTACATTTTTGTAGTCTATTGCGCTATCAAATCCAAGTTCCTCTACCAGGTATCGGCATTTTAGCTCGCCGCCTGCGATGCCTACGACATTACATCCCTTTATTTTGGCGATTTGCCCTGCGATGCTGCCAACAGCACCTGCTGCGCCAGAAATTAGAACCGTGTCGCCAGATTGAATTTTGGCTACATCCATTAAACCGAAGTACGCAGTCATTCCCGGCATGCCAAGAATGCTGAGGTACATCGATTTATCTACATTTGAAGGCTTAGTTATATCAATTTTTTCGATTGCATAGGCGCTATTGAGTTTACAGAATTTTTGAACCCCAAACATACCAGATAATATGTCGTTCTTGGCGAAAGAGTCATTCTTCGACTCAATCACCTCTGCCAAGCCTAAGGCACGCATAGTTTCATCAATTTGGACAGCTGGCATGTAGGACTCTACATCATTGATCCATCCTCTCATTGCAGGGTCAACTGAAATATACATCACTTTAACAATAAACTCGCCAGGCTTTAGGTCTACATCCATATCTTCTTGAATGAGCTTCCAACAATCAGGGCTGACATTTCCGTCGGGTCTTTTATTAAGAACAATTTTTTTGTTATGTACTGTCGACATGACATTCTCTCCGGAAGTAAATATCAGTCTACTTTAGCGGTTTTTCTTGACCACTAACCTATTAGTAATAGGGGGGAGTAGGTGCTACTTGATGTGATGGTTTGCCCGCGTGTCTATTTAGATAGTATCTGGTAGTTGAGACTAAGGGTCTTGCTGAGGCATGGGTTTTGATTTTTTGACCATGAAGTGTGGGTCGCCTAATGACCATAATAAAATTTATGTGCTTTGGTTTTTGTTGTCTCCGAAAACTGATATGGATAGTGGTCAATTTAAAAACACATGCCTATTTATTGGTATGTGATTGGGATAATTAAAATAAGGATAAAATGAATGAAAGAGACATATAGTAATTTTTCTAAAAGTATATCCTGCGCAGTAATACTTGGGGCATCTGGTCTTGCCAGCATCTCGTCCTTCGCTGAACCTAACAATAGAAATCGAATGTTAGAAGAGGTTGTGGTTACTGCGCAAAAGAGGGAGGAGAACTCTCAAGATGTTCCGATTACGATGGCTGCCTTGGGAAGTGAAAAATTGGAAGCGTTTGGTATTGAACAAACGGCTGACTTAGAGAAAATCATTCCGGGTCTTACGTTCACTCAGCAGTACGGATATACAGTGATTTATTTGCGTGGGGTAGGTAGCGAATCATTTCTACCTAACTCCGAGCCGAGTATCGCTTCTTACGTAGACGGTATTAACATTGCGTCTGCTCATGGCAAATCCGATGCAGTAGGTCCCGTTGAGCGTATTGAGGTCTTGAAAGGCCCTCAGGGCACTTTATACGGAAGAAGCGCGACTGGCGGCGCCATCAATATTATTTCAAAATCGCTACCGGCGGAAGGCTATGAAGGTTTTATTAATTATGGTGCTGGGAATTACGATGACCGGCATGCGCAAGGTTATTTTGCTGCGGCACTGACAAATAGCACAGGCGTGAGCTTTTCTTATTATAAGGATCAACGCGACAATATAAACGTGCGCGCGGTGAATGGCGTAGTACAGCACGGAGACAAAGAAGATTTTTCTGAGAGCTATCGAGTTAAATTGATCCAAGATTTCGGTGACAATATTCGTATTACCGGTATTGCTCAAAAAACAGACGTTCAGTTAGCCGATGCGGATAAAAAAGTTAATATTCGTCCCGCCGGCCTTTCTATCGGTGCTCAGGCCCAGCAACCGAGTCGCTTAGTGGAAAACGACAAAGAAGGGCAAATGCGCACAGATGCTGAGCTTTATGGCTTGATATTTGAGTGGGAATTTGATGCCGTAGCGCTTAAGTTTGTGTATTCCGATCAAGAGTCTTTAACTTATGATCGCACCACCACAGATTACGACGGCACCAGCTTAAATAAGGTTAGCTTTTTTACTTACAACGAACCTGTTTTTCAGAAAACGTATGAATTCCAGCTTAGCTCTACAGAAAATAGCTGGATGTCCGACAAGCTTACATGGGTAGCTGGATATTACCATTTGGAAGGCGGTGGTGGTTTTGAGCGTATTTTCTTTGAACTCTCACCTGAGCTCGCTAGCGGACTTGTTACTGGTTTTGCTGGATCAGTGGGAGATTTGTTAAATGACTTGCTATCACCCGTCACCAACACTTCCGTATATTTAGAGGCGGGCGGAAAGATAACCATCGATTCCGACTCCATATTCGCCGAGGCGACATATTCACTGACACCCAGTTTGAATCTTACGCTGGGGGCGCGCTATCAAGAGGAAACGCGTGGTCTAATTAATAGTTATTTTGATATTGTAAATCCTATTTTTGGAACGCCAACGGAGGAGTATTTTGATAGTGATGATCGAAGTCGAAATATTCGAGTTGGTACGTTCAATAAGCCCGAACTCGAAGATGTTTCTGTCGCACCGCGAGTCGCCTTACAATGGTTTGCCAGTGATGATGTACAGGTTTACTCTTCTATAGCAAAGGGCTTTAAGAGCCAGACATACAATATCCTCAATTTCTTTTCGGAGCCTGATGAGGTCGATAAGTCTGAAACAACGTCACTGGAGATTGGCTTTAAATCTGATCTGCTGGATAGCACGCTGCGTCTAAACGGCGCTGTCTTTAATACGATTACCAAGAACCCTATTTCGGCGTTTGTTGGTCTGACATCCGGCGGGGTAGTTAATTATTTTAATGCCAAGGAATCCACGACAAAAGGCGTGGAGGTGGACTTACTGTTCCAGCCGATGGCCAATTTAAACCCAGGTTTAGTTGTTTCTGGCGGCGCATCGTATATAGAAGCTGAATTTTCTGATTTCAAAGACGGGCGAGGCTATGACGAAGATACAGGATTGGCATATGGGCCTGGGGCCTTAACATTACTGGCTGAAAGAGATTTTACTGGCAATGATGTGCCGCGGACGCCGACCTTCAGTTCCAATATTGCGATTAATCAAGGTATTGAGTTAGGCGATTTCGGCTATATTGAGCTGGCGGTCGATTATGCGTTTAAAGACAGCTTTTACTATACAGCGTCAAATACGCCTCATGCGGAACAGGCCCAATACGAGCTTTATGGTGCCCGGATGAGCTGGATGTATGAGCCCAAAGGTATAACCTTAACGGCTTATGTAAATAACATTAAAGATGAGGATTATTACGTGGCGATGGTTGAGAATGACTTCGGGGTGTCGGCTGCATTAGCACCGCCGCGCTTATATGGTGCTAAGATTAAGATCGATTTTTAGATCGTATTATTCTACCGATGATGGGCGGGGGATCAAAACATATAGAGTTAGGCATCTCCCATCCTAGTTACATTGCGCACCTTTCGTGCGTTTTTTTATGGTGTTTTATCTGGCTACATGCTCGTCGGGGATGATAGTCACTAGGCCTCGGTTTGTTGGCGTCCTGGTTTCCAGAGTTCCATATTGGTTTAATATCTTGCATTTAAGTTAAATTTTTAAAATAATAATACGCAGTTAAGTGTAGGCGGAGAGTAAGTTGAAAATTAATAGTGTAGTTTATATAAAAATATCTTGAGATAAGTAAAGTATTTGCATCCGGATTTGTTGTGTGTTTTATTCGTAAAAGATGGTTTAAATCAATAAATTTTACTTATCAAGCTGCTGGATGACGACTTAATAGTGTGAATAATCCAGTTATTTCCAGTGCTATAAATATAATAACAAAGGGTCTGATGTCCCGGGTTTGGAGTAAACCGTTATCGGCGCGGTTTTTGTGTTAGACTGCTTGTCCATTCATATTAAATCCCTCATAGCCACCTAGTAGGTCAAGGTAAGGCACGATTTTAGAGAACCTTGCAAAGCTGTATCAGCAGAGCTCATGGTTAAGCTATTTTTGCTCATTGCTAGGTCAGCGGCACTAGTGCTTATACCTAGGGCTAGTATAATTCAGTTTTAGCTCTTTCTCGCCAAAAAAGTAAGTGTCTATCTTTTTTAATAGCGACTTAATCGCGTGTTTACAGGTATGCAGTAAGGTGTTTTTGAAAGTACTTTGCCGATAGTTGATTAGACTAAAAAGATGGATTTATTTCGCCAGTACATCGCCAACTGCTTCCAATAAGTTGCGCCTGACTCATTGAGTCAATCGAATTGTTATCACAGGAAATTACTATGACTAAGCATCTTTTGCTGTCAATTGCGCTCGCAAGTACATTTGCCAGTCCGATATATGCACAAACTATAGAAGTTTCAGCAGCGGAGCTTGCCAAGCTCAAGGCTCAAATCTCGGCATTGCAAGCCAAGCTGGTGGAGATTGAAGAGCAAGCAAATGAAACAACCTCAGAAGTAGCGGTAAATACTCAAACCCTAACTGCGCAGAAAGTCGCTGAGGCCGAGCCAGTCGATGTCGAGTCTGAAGACGGTATTACCATAGGCGGCGCAATTCGCAGTAATTACAATTACACCTCCTATAGCGAGGGTAATAAAGATCGTGGTGGGGACTTTGATTTTGATATCTTTCGCATAAATGTTCGAGGTGAAATAGGCGACGTCTCGCTCAATGGAGAGATTCGATTCTTCGATTATATGAGGGCGATTAAATACGCCTATGTTGGCTATCAATTCAGCCAGAATTGGGAAGTGCAGGCGGGTATTACTAAAGTGCCATTTGGTAATAGCCCATATAATTCGCAAAACTACTTTTTTAGTACTAATTACTATCTCGGTTTGGAAGATGACTTTGATTTGGGTGTCGTCTTTAAACGTAGTGTCGCTGATAGCTGGCAGTTGGATTTAGCGTTCTTTAAAAACGATGAGTTAGGCGGCGTAGATGGTTATGTGGATAATCGTTCTGACCGTTATTCCTACGATATTGTTGGTAGTCGGGCGCCAGGTGATGGAATTTATGATGAGCCAGCGCAGCCCTTAGGTGAATACAATACTTTTAGTGGTCGCCTTGCCTATCATTTTGAGCAGGGAGAACTGTCCACTGAAGTAGGGATATCAGCATTAAGTGCGGGCATTCACGACGGCGATAGGCGCGTTGGTGATTATCAAGCCTGGGCACTGCATAGCAATAGCCAATATCAAAATTGGCATTTGCAGTTGCAACATAGCGAGTATAGCTACGACATTGCTCAGGTCGATCGTATCGCCGTAGGCGCCTACTCTTTCTATGACTCTATTGCCGCTGAGGCCACCTCATCTACGGCGAACTTAGCTTACGACTTGGCTGTGAACTTTGGTCCGGTAACAGGGCTGCAATTTTATAATAACTACGGCATCGTTTACGACAAGTCAGACAGCAGTGCCGATACGGTCATGAACGTGACTGGGGTGTCGGTAGCAGCAGGCGGACTGTTTACCTATTTTGACTGGGTACATGCCAAAAACCAGCCGTTTGTAGGTGGCAGTGCAGCCGGTGATAGCAGCGAGTATGAGCAGCGCTTTAATATCAATATCGGTTATTACTTCTAGGCTAAAAAAGCGTCACACGTTTTAAAACAAACACAGTAAGGACAATCTGATGACAGATAATAAGGATCCTATGGTTCCTGATGGAAGGGTCAACGCGATTGATACCGACTATCAAGTAGGCCAAGACAATATTCTAGTTAATCTCGGCCCTTTTGGTTTAGATATACACAATAGAGTTTTTGCTATCTCAGCACTTATGGTAATTGCCTTTGTTGCTCTTACTCTATTTTTCCAGGAACAAGCCGAGCCCATGTTTAATGGGGTAAAAAACTGGTTAACCACTAATTTGGACTGGTTTTTTATTAGTGCGGCAAACGTATTTGTGCTGATCTGCTTAGGTCTTGTGGTTTCCCCTTTAGGGCGAGTGCGCTTAGGCGGTACTGAGGCGACTCCGGATTACAGTTATTTAGGCTGGTTTTCGATGTTGTTTGCCGCAGGTATGGGCATCGGATTAATGTTCTATGGCGTCTCGGAGCCACTGACACATTTTACGACCTCTTTTGCCGGTACGGCAGGCGAAAGCGGTATGCGCACTGATTGGGCTCCACTGAGTGGCGCCGCAGGGAATGCGGAGTCAGCAGAACGCTTGGCAATGGCCGCCACTATTTATCACTGGGCATTACATCCCTGGGCGATTTACGCAGTGATGGCATTGGGTTTGGCTTTGTTTTCTTTTAACAAAGGTTTACCCCTGACTATTCGCTCCGTATTTTATCCGATTTTGGGTGAGCGAGTATGGGGCTGGCCTGGTCATATCATCGATATTTTGGCGGTGTTGGCAACCTTGTTTGGTTTGGCTACCTCCTTGGGTTTGGGTGCATCTCAAGCTGCTGCCGGCTTGCACCATCTGTTTGGTATTGCTCTAGGGGAAACGACCCAGATCTTGTTAGTGATTGGGATCACCTCTTTAGCGCTGATCTCAGTGGTAAGGGGCTTGGATGCGGGGGTCAAAAAATTATCTGAAATCAATATGATTCTTGCACTGCTGCTACTGTTCTTTGTAGTGATCGTAGGCCCGACCCTCGCTATCGCGACAGGTTTCTTTGAAAACATCGTAGCCTATTTCCGTTATTTGCCAGAATTAGCGAACCCTGTGGGACGTGAAGATAGTAATTTTGCCTCCGGTTGGACTGCATTTTACTGGGCGTGGTGGATATCTTGGAGTCCTTTTGTGGGCATGTTCATTGCCCGGGTGTCTCGTGGTCGCACAGTACGTGAATTTATTATTTCAGTATTGTTGATACCCTCGGTCGCCTGTGTATTTTGGATGACCGTGTTTGGCGGTACAGCGATAAAACAAGTGGTGGTAGACGGTTTTCAGAAGGTAGTTGAGACTGATTTGCCTTTGCAGCTGTTTACAATGCTTGAAGCGCTGCCCTTGTCCAGTATCACCTCGTTCATTGCCATTGTGCTGGTGATCGTATTTTTTGTGACCTCATCTGATTCCGGATCGCTGGTCATTGATGTGATTTCCGCGGGCGGCAAGGTTGAATCGCCAACCCCACAACGAGTCTTCTGGTGCGTATTTGAAGGTCTGGTTGCGGTATCTCTGATTGTGGGTGGCGGCTTAGTTGCCTTACAAGCGATGGCGATATCTACTGGCTTGCCATTTACCTTGGTGCTGTTGGTAGCCGCGTTTTCCACGGTCAAAGGTTTGATGTCAGAGCCTAGATAGCCAGCGACTTGGCGTGCGCTCGCCTTGAAGCCATAATGCTTTGAGGCGAGCCAAACTAGTAAAGTAGGGAGCTGAATAATGCAGGCTGATCAATCCGAAGTGTTGGATTTTTTTCGGCGTCACCCACCATTTTCGACTTTACCTGACAAAGTGCTGGGCGAGGTTGCCAATAATATTGAAGTCGCTTATTACCGAGCGAAGTCGGATATATTGCCTTTAGGGCAAGATAATCATCAGTGGTACGTCATCCGCAGCGGCGCGGTAGAAGTATTTCGCCGAGACGGACAATTATATAATCGCCTGAAAGCGGGCGAATTTTTTGGCGAACAAAGTTTAATGCTTAATCGCCCAGTTCGTTTCCCCGTTACCGCTCTTGAAGATACCCTCGTGTACCTTATCGGCGAGGAAACCTTTAATTATTTATTCGATAATTTCGAGCATTTTGCAGATTTTGTCGAAGTGGAAGATCAAACCCGTTTACGCCAATCCATGCTCAAGCGGGAAGACGATAATAACTTGCTAACGGCTAAAGTGGCCACTTTAATCACCGCCATACCCGTCACCGTATACTCCACCACCACGGTGCATCAAGCCGCCATTCGCATGACCGAGGAAAACGTCTCCTCATTATTAATCATTCGTTCCGAACAAGATCAGACAGACCAAGAAGCTCCAGTTATCGGCATTATTACTGACTTGGATATTCGTGAGCGCATGGTTGCACAGGGATTAAGTAGTGATATTCCGGTGGCGGATGTTATGACGTCTGAACTGATTTATGTGCAGAGTAATCAGTTTGTGTTTGAAGCGATGATGCTGATGCTAAAACACAATGTGCAGCACCTACCTGTGCTGAAGAAACAAGTGCCTATCGGTCTTATTAGTCACCTCGATATTTTACGTTACGAATCGCAGAATAGCCTATTCGTGGTAAGGAGTATTTTTAGCGCCCAAAGCGTCGATGAGTTAGCGGCGCTTACTCAGGAAGTGCAAGGCTGTTTTACACGCATGGTGCACCAAGACGCCAACTCGCAAATGATTGGCAGTGCGATGGCTGTCGTGGGGCGTAGTTTTAAGCAGCGCTTGTGTGAGCTTGGCGAGGCACGATTGGGGCCGCCCCCAGTGCCATATTGTTTTTTAGCGTTAGGTTCAATGGCGCGAGGCGAACAACTGATAGTGACCGATCAGGATAATGCCATTATTTTAGATGACAGCTTTGAGCCCAAGTTGCACGACGACTATTTTAGGACCTTGGCCGCCTTTGTCAGTGACGGTCTAGCGCTTTGTGGTTATAGCTATTGCACGGGAAATATAATGGCGAGCAACATTCAGTGGCGACAACCATTGGCTGTTTGGCAGCAATATTTTAGTCAGTGGATAGAGCAACCTAGCGCCGAGTCATTATTGCACAGCTCAATATTCTTCGACCTAGAAGGCGTGTGGGGTCAGACCAAATGGGCGGAACAACTTAATCGGTTTATCCGCCAAAAGGCACAAAAAAATCCGCGATTCTTAGCATGTATGGCACGTAATGCCTTGCTCAGAACCCCGCCCCTGGGATTTTTTAAAGATTTTGTGATGGAAACAGACGGCCGCCACACTAACTCTATCAACATGAAGCGCCGGGGCACCGCCCCGATCGCCGACCTTGTGCGTCTACATGCATTGGCAGTGGGATCGTCTGCGCGAAATACCTTTGACCGCTTGGAAGATATTATTGAGGCGGGGATATTGCCGCCTGGCAGAGGGCTGGATTTACGCGATGCACTCGAATTTATTGCTATGGTCAGGATCCGTGATCAAGCCGTAGATGTTGAATTAAAGCGAGAGCCGGACAATAATATTGAGCCAGAGAATTTGTCAGATTTTGAGCGCAAAAATCTTAAAGAAGCATTTCAAATATTAAGTAGCGCTCAGCGCTTTATGAAATTCAGATATCAACTCGGCAGGGTAAACTGAGGAGCACATATGTTTTATCTTGCCAAAAAACAGTTTGCTGCTCAGGGCGACGCCATATTGCAAGGCAAACAGCTGGACTGGTCAAGTCGTTTTGCATTACTGGCTAAAACGAGTAAATATCCTGCCTTAAAAGCGTTTTATCAGCAGGGCGTAGTTCCACCCTCAACGCTAATTAGCGAGGTGCCTATGGTGGCCCTAGATTTTGAAACTACCGGTTTGGACCCAAATCAAGACAGCATTGTCAGTATTGGTTTAGTGCCCATGAGTATCAGTCGCATACGTTGCAATGCCGCTAGACACTGGATCATAAAGCCAGAAACACGCTTGCATTCAAGCTCTGTTGTCGTTCACGGTATTACCCATTCGGCTGTGGCTGATGCTCCTGATTTTTCTAGCTTAATCGATAAGTTGCTAGGGTGTTTACAGGGTAAGATTGTAGTCGCCCATCACAGCCCTATAGAGCAACGGTTTTTAAATGCGGCGCTTAAACGTCATATTCACGAGGGCATCGAATTCCCAGTTATCGATACCATGGCTCTCGAGGCGCGCTTCACTCGCTCTATTCGTAAAATTTTTTGGCGCAGTCTACTGGCCCGGCAATCGGAATCCATTCGCCTGACCGACAGTCGCACTCGCTATCACTTGCCTTACTATCGACAACATAATGCTTTGACCGATGCTTTAGCCTGCGCCGAGCTACTTCAAGCCCAGTGTGCAACGAATCTGACAGCAGATACGCCTATAGGGGCTATTTGGAGTTAATTGGGGAAGGTGAGCTTTACTTTATTTGGGATTTGATACTCGCAGTCACTTAGTACCTTATGATTTGGTAATGTAATTGGCGAACTGACTACGGAGATCTTTTTTACTAACTTTCCCTGTAGCGGTATGGGGAAGTTCATCAACAAATACCACATTTTCGGGTATCCACCATTTAGCGACTTTGCCGTCTAGATAGGATAGAAGCGTTTTTTCGTCGATTTTTTCTCCGGCTAATTTTACGGCAATGAGTAGCGGGCGTTCACTCCACTTTACGTCTGGTATACCGATTACCGCTGCTTCAAGAATTGCCGGGTGACCTACCGCTACATTTTCTAGCTCTATGGAACTTATCCATTCGCCGCCCGATTTAATTACATCTTTGCTGCGGTCGGTAATGCGCATATAGCCACGTTTATCCATACAGGCGACATCGCCGGTTTTCAGATAGCCATGTTCGTCATGGCTAGCCTTGCCTTCGTATTTGTAGTAAGCGCTGCAAATCCAGTTTCCTTTAATGCGCACTTCGCCAATGGACTCCCCATCCCAAGGCTGGATGCTGCCGTCGTCGGCGACAATGCGTAAATCAACGCCGAACACCGGGCGACCCTGTTTTAGGCGAATTTGGTCTAGCTCCTTTTTGGGGAGGTCATCCATTCCTGACTTAAGGGTGTTGAACACGCCTAAGGGGCTGGTTTCCGTCATGCCCCATGATTGATGTGTATATACGTCGTGTTTTTCCTGGAACTCTTCTATGATTGACAAGGGGCAGGCAGCGCCGCCCACCACGATCCGCTTTAGACTTGATATTTTTTTGCCACTTTCTCGCAGGTAGTTCAGTAGTGCCAGCCATATAGTGGGTACCCCGGCAGAAATCGTAACCTGTTCACTATTAATTAAGCGCTGTAAGGTTTCTCCATCGCCCATTTTGGCTCCGGGGAAAACAATCTTGGCGCCCACCATTGCGGCGCAATAGGGAATACTCCATGCGTTGACATGAAACATAGGAACGATCGGTAGTATTACGTCCTTAGAAGAAAGGTTCATTGTATCTGGTAGGGCAGCTGCATAGGAATGCAGTACGCAAGAGCGATGGCTATACAATACACCTTTGGGATTGCCCGTTGTACCTGAGGTATAACAAAGCCCACTGGCTGTATTCTCGTCAATATCTGGCCAATCGAAATGATCGGCGTGGTCGGCAATAAAGCTTTCGTAGTCTTCAATATTTGATAGGCTGGTTTGAGGCATATTGGCTGCGTTGGTCAAGACTACTATCTTTGTTAGCGTCGGCAGTGTGCTTTTTGACTGTTCAAGCAGCGGAAGGAAGGCGGGATCGGTAAACAGTAATTTATCTTCGGCGTGATTAATAATGTAGTCAATTTGCTCAGGAAATAATCGCGGATTGATGGTATGGCAAACCGCGCCAGAACAGGGTACGGCATAATATAGTTCAAAATGACGATAATCGTTCCACGCTAATGTGGCGATTCGATCACCGGTTTGTACTCCTGCCGCCGCTAGTGCATTGGCGAGTTGTCGGCTGCGCCGGAAGGCATCTGCGAGAGTGTAGCGATGCAGTGGATTCTCAGCGGTAAAGGATACGATTTCGACCTCGGGAAATACGCGGTCCGCAAACTCCATAATGGACGTAATTGTGAGTGCTTGCGTCATCATCTGACCGGCTAACATTCGGCGTTTCTCCTAGAATTATCGTTTTATTTGATGGTGGATGAGGATGTGCCGACAATTGCCGGCACATCCTTAGATAGCTCTTTTAGGTTTATGAGAAGGTAACGGGATAATTACCCATTACGCGAAAGAATGAGGGTGACCAGACGATCTCCCCAGCGTTGATCTTCAGGTGTTTTGTGCGCTCAGAAAACTCGGTTAAAGCATGCCGCGCTTCCATTCTGGCCAGTTGATTCCCTAAACAGAAGTGAGCGCCACCACCGAAGGAAACATTGGCATTGCGCTCACGCAAAATATTGAAAGTATCGGGATCTTCAAAGCGCAGGGGATCGTGGTTCCCCGCCGCAATATGCAGCCAGAGTACGGCATCTTTCGGGAGTAGCTTGCCACCGATTTCAAAGGGCTCGGTTAGCACTCTCCATATAAAGTGAATGGGTGCATCGTAACGCAAGCCCTCGTCGATTACCGCGTTGACGCGGCTAGTGTCCTGACGAAAGAGCGCTAATTGATCTGGATGTTCTATCAATGAGCGGCAGCCATTGCCGATGAGTCCGATTGTGGTTTCATAGCCGGCAACAATAATTCCGATAGCCTGAACAGCTAATTGCTCATCGGGGATATGGCCGTCTTGATCGGCAGAAATGATCAGTTGACTGACAAGATCGTTGCCGAGATTTTTTCGTCTTGTCGCGACAAGTTTTTCAAAGTAATCAGCAATATCATTGCCGGCCTGTCGCAATTGTTCTTGCACTTCTGGAGGTAGGAAGCGGGCGAAGAAACCATTCGTTCTGATGGCTGTGAGGCGATCGAACATCTCTCGATCTTCCTCGGGAATACCCATGATGGTACATACCATTCTAGATGGCACAACCATCGCGAGATCTTTGATAATATCCAGGCCACCATCGGCGAGCGCCTTATCCATAACCTCTTTTACAGTTTCTATTACCGCACCTTCCATTGCGCGCACGGTCTTCATATTCATGGAACGTACAATCATTTGTCGTAGGCGGGCATGTTCGTCACCATCTTTATTGAGAACAAATTCTAGAAAACTGCCACGCCGATCTAGGGGGTCGAATCCGGGAGATAAACCGCTGGAGAGGGTTTGGCTGGTTTTGGCATTTCTCAGGATGTTCTGGATATCGTCGAAGCGATTGATGCGCCAAGTGTTAACCGGAGTGAGGTTTATTGGATCTGCCTCGCGCAGCGCGTTTATTCCTGGGTACGGGTTTATGCGATAGTCAGGGTCAAAGGGATTGACGCCTTTCCAGTCGCCAGGGCCGCCATTAGCCGCGATGTTTTCGTTATACGCTGTGTAATCGAGTTTAACGGTTTCCATAATACTTCCTTCTCGCAAATTCATGTGTGGTAATCACGGCTCGGCGCAAATAGTGACAAGCCATGATTCATTATTTATTTTCTTAAATGCGCCTAAGATCTATACCGGCCAATGAAGGTAGAAAGCTCTGTGATGGCGCTATTTGCTTCAGGCAAATACGGTGCGAAAGCGTGCCAGACATGAACCATGCCCGGGTAGACACTCAGCTCGCCTTCGCCCCCGCTAGCCAAATGCTCCCGCATAAATGTCTTAGAATCGTCGAGCAGTACTTCAGAGCCACTGACCTGCATGAGCAGTGGGGGAAGATTTTCTATCTTTGCCTGCAAGGGAGATATCTCAGCACTATTGGGATCTAGGCCTCCGGAATATAAGGCTCCCGCAGCCAAAATAGCCGGTGCTGATAGCAGGGCATCTGAGGCTTGGTTGTCTACCATCGACTTCGACTGGGCAGTGAAATCTGTTAGTGCCGACAGAGTCGCGGCGGCGCTGGGCTGTTTTTGAAGAGCGTTGCGCCGATGCAGGAGCGTCGCTAAAACCAGACCGCCACCGGCAGAGTCGCCGACCATGAATAAATGATCGGCTTCACTGCGGCCATTTGGTGAATTCATCGCTAGCCAATTTGCGGTGTTTAGGCAATCGTCTAACGCCGCCGGGTAGGGGTGCTCCGGTGCAAGGCGATAATTGACACTCAAAACCACGCAAGCGGTTTGTGCGGCAATACGAGAAGCAAGCGCCCTATGTGTAGATGCCGAGCCGGCTAGGCCACCACCACCGTGCACATAAAGTAGTCGTCGGCCCGGATCTGAATCGACATGAGTAACCCATTCGCAAACAGTATCGCCAAGCTGAATTTCCACGGTACTGCTATCTGCGCTCATGGTTAGCATAGAGAGCATGGCCTGAGGTTTATCCTCTCGACCAGTAAATATGCGCTCGACGGTTTGTCGAAGACCGTCAACAAAGTCTTCAGCTTTTCCCTGAGCAAGCTTTGCGGCCTCATTACGCATATATTCTTCTACGATATTTGCTTCGAGTGATCTCACTAGAGCGGCTCCATTCTGCTTTTATTAAAGCACTTTAAAGATGTCATATATGACTTTTCCACCGCCAAATGTCCGAAGTTTTCCGATGAAAACATATTCGTTTAGCCAAGCGTATTTTTCAGAGTTTGTTTCTATATATGGGGCAGATCGGAAGTATATTTCGTCGCCGGTGATGGTTTCGCCAGCCCCGATGCGAGCTTGAAAACTTTCGTTCATATGCACTACGCCGCTATAGTTGACGTAAGCGTGGTTTCCGTCATCGAGTAAAATGGTGAAGCGTACGTCCAGTCTCCAATGACCATTGGGCATAACTTGAATCCAGTCGCCAGCTGGCTGCTGCATTTCACCGGTGATGCCTGGCCCTTCAAAGTTTCCACGCAATACGTTGAAAATTAAGCGATTATTTATCGCGACAGGTGCATTTATCTCGCCTACTAAGGTCATGGCGTATTCGGTTTTTACATTTTCAATCATGATCACCGGCTCTCGTTGTTATAGTTAAGCTAGCATGTTGGTGGATTGTAGGTGGATGCGCCCCCCCCCTATTAGTAGCCACCCGACCTATCATTTTTAGCGGCTATGCATATTGGCGTGGTAACTATGCATACTGTGGGGCGCAGGCTTTAAAATGGTGGGGGGCTTGATGTGCATAAGCGAGTATTCGCATATCAGATACGCCTAACACAGTGACATTTTTCGTTTGCTACTCGGACGCGCGTGCTGATGATCAATGCTGCGGGTATCTGCGGGGCGTTAACGAGGGCTTTGCTATATCCATGTTATAAAGCATAGCCAGCAAGGGTGATGCCCTGCTTATTAAGAAGGCAGTTAAATAGTTGTTAGTCAGCCATATACCGATAATATTATAATTGCTTACACACTCTGTTTTAGACAAATGGCTATTAGTGGATTTTTATGAGTATTGACGATCAAAAAGCCGGCGAAGTTATTCGTCGACAGGTCATGGGCAGCGCCCATGTGGATGCTTCGCTGGGCAATGCCAGCGCTTTTGATATGCCGTTGCAAGAGGCGGCAATGGAGCACGCTTGGGGCGGAGTATGGACCCGAGATGGCCTAGATCGTAAAACACGCAGCATTGTCACGGTGTCTATGTTAATTGCGTTGCAGGCGCACGGAGAGCTGAAAGGTCATATTCGCGGCGCGCTTAATAATGGCGTCAGCCCTGAAGAGATTCGCGAAATTATCATGCATGCAGCTGCGTATTGCGGCTACCCGGCCGCGCTTTCAGCTATGCGTGTGGCGAGAGAAGTCGTCGATACATACTACGACTAGGGACATTCCCTTTGATCGTTTATTAGGCGAGGTCAATGGCGCCCTTCAATAGGCGCCCATAACTTGACGCCTCAGTCCGGCGCTAGGGCTAAATCTGCCCTCAACTGTCGTGATGCCGCGTAGAACGATATTGCCGCTAAGGCCATTATCGGTGGCACGATATAGAGCAGGGCGGTACCCAAGGCAGAGCTACCCAAACTAGGTGTGAGTATGTCGCTGAGAATGCCGACACTCCACGGCCCCAATCCTAAGCCAATTATATTGATGATAAAAAATAGCGCAGCTGACGCTGTGGCGCGCATGCCCAGACCCACCAATCCGTGAGTCATGGCAATAACATTGCCAAGAAAGCTATTTATAACAATGCCCGGAATGATAAGACACATTAGGGCCACGTACTTGCTCTCAACCGTGAATGCTGCAATGTTGAAGGGAATGCCGATAAGCAGTGCGAGCATGGGCGTCCACATATACCAGCGCTTGTCGGTTTTACCCAGCTTGTCAGAAAGGTATCCGCAGGAAATCATACCTATAGCGCCGCCCAAGCCCAATATCGCTGCCAGCCATGTACCTAGCTCGCCGGTCGTCATGCTATGGCTGCGAATCATAAAGGAGGCTATCCAGTTCGCCGTTGCGTATCCCGCAAAGGCGTTTAGCGCTGCGCCGATGGACAGGTAGCGGAATGAGTGCCGGTTCCACAGCACGGAAAATACTTCTCGCAGTGATGCTTGGGTCGAGCTTGCCTTCCTTGATTCGGATTGGCCACGCTCAGGCTCATCCATTGTAAATCTAACGATAATCGCCAGTAATATACCCGGCAGTCCAACCACGACAAACGCAACTCGCCAACCGAAAAATTCGTTTAGCCAGCCACCTAGTAAAAAGCCGAAAAGAATGCCAATACTGACCCCAGAAGAATAAAGGCCCATTGCCGTTGCGCGCTTCTCAACAGGAAAAATATCGGAAATGATTGAGTGGGAGGGCGGGCTGCCACCGGCTTCGCCGACACCAACACCAATTCGAGCAAATAAGAGCTGCACGAAGTTTTGCGCTAGGCCACTAATGCTGGTCATAAAGCTCCAGATAAAGACAGCTAGGGCAACAATATTGCGGCGGTTGGCGCGGTCTGCCCAGCGGGCAATGGGAATGCCCGCGGTCACATAAAATGCGGCAAAGGCAAATCCGGTGAGCAGGCCCAGATGTGAGTCGCTTAAACCTAAGTCGGCCTTAATAGGTTCTTGAAGAATAGCGAGTAATTGCCGATCTATAAAATTAAAACTATAAACAATGGTTAGAACACCGAGCGAGTAATAAGCCGCGCTTGTTGTCTTGGATTGTGGCGGCGTGACGTTGTCACTAGGTTTGGGACTGCTTTTAGCCGTGTCTTTATAATCAGCACTCATAAAGTTGATTCCCGCTATTTATTGTTATGGAAATATCTCGAACTTCATACTAATTGCGGTTTTAAAGACAAATTTCCGCCAGCGTGATATTTGAGTCCAAGCTTGTTTTTATAATCAATTCACCTGCCTATCTGGAACAGATGGATAGAGTGGTGGTTTTGAGTATAGCTGCGGTGCCGCTTATAGTAGCTATATTCGGTAGATAAATACCCCGTCCTTTTAATGGGCTTTGCTCACGCCAGTGTTGGGGGCGGCTTAGTTCTTTAAACATTCAAGAGCAAGCAGGGATCGCTAGATTTATCCTTATAATTTAACTAGCGACCTCATATTGTGTGCCCCCGCTATTTTGATGGATTAATCAGGAATTTTCTTCCGGTAGCTTGCTGGCTATACGCGGCAACAATATCTTTATCAAGCGCCTCTATCAGAGAAATTTCATCGCTGTAATGGCTAGCAAAGGTGCTGCGCAGCTCATTGGCGACACGCTTGCGCAATTCCATTGTTTTCGCCATGCCGACCTTTTGTGTGAAAGGCGTGAGAAGCCAAGCACTGATACCCCAGCTAAAGCCAAAGTTACGGTTAAGAATGGTGGGTGACATATCCAAACCACCGTAAATATATAGCTGTTTAAATGTGGTGGAGCCATAAGGTCCGGGATGTTTCTCACCTTTCAGCGCCGCTTTTTCCATGCAGCTTAGAATTTGGCTCCCTAGGGTGCCGCCGCCGGTGGCGTCGAAGGCGATGTAAGCGCCGGTTTCTTCAATAGCGGTGGTCAGGTCGGCCGTAAAAGTATCGTCACTGGAATTGCATATATACTTCGCGCCCTGAGCTTTTAGTAAGTCGGCCTGCTCCTTTTTGCGCACAATATTGATTAAGTCGACGCCGTCTTTGAGGCAAATTCGGTTGAGCATTTGGCCTAAATTCGACGCCGCAGCAGTATGGATAATCGCTTTGTGGCCTTCCATTCGCATGGTCTCTACAAACCCCAGTGCGGTAAGTGGGTTTACAAAGCAAGACGCGGCCTCCCTTGCAGTAGTGCCCTCGTTCAGTGGCATGCACTGCATAATATTGACCTTGCGATACTGGCAATATAGCGCGCCGTCTAAGACTGCCACGGTTTTGCCCAGTAGGGCTTGCGCGGCGTCGCTGCTACCGGCTTTTACAACTGTGCCCGCGCCCTCGTTACCGATAGACAGTGGTTTGCCGACCCTGGCTTGTACGCGGTTCTCAATGCCTTTGCGTAATTTAGCGGTATAGCTGGTGTCAGCGCCGGTTCCAGTGGTTTCGCCGGTGCTTACATCCGCAGGTATGATGAGCGTCATCTGGTCTGATGGGTTAATAGGGGTCGCTTCAATTCTTACTATCACTTCGTCTGCGCCGGGTTCTGGCACCGCTGCTGATTGTAAAAATAACTTTAGGTGGCCATCCTCAGTAACTAATGACCGCAGTTGCAGGCCGGATGTAATAGTGTCGTTGCTCATAGCGTCGGTCTCCTGAAAAAGTCTATTTAGACTTATGATTATTTTTTTACTTAATAGCAGCCTACCATCAACCGTCGCCAAGGTATTCATTATCTAGGGAAGTCGAGGGTCACAGGTTGAGCGCCGACTTTTTAGCTGGCGGATGCCTTGCTGGTGATATGGATGCTGTTAGGATTGATTTCTGCTATGGCTGTATTAAAGCTCGAAGCAGTCTAACTATGATTACTTGGCCATTTTATGTTTAATGCCAAAAGGGTAGTAGCGTCAGTTTATGTTTCAATGATGCGTGAGCACGCGCTTTTGCAACGGCGCTTATCGGGCTATTAATGAAGTCGGTGGAAAAATGACAAGACAAAAGTTGTTCGCAGTATTTTTTGCCTGTTTGCTATTGGCAGCTTGTGCGCAAACGCCTAATACTCCAATCACTTACAGCGGCCCTGTAGCGCATCTTAATGATGGCATTAAAAAAGTGTCGTTGATCAAGTGGCATTTTTATGAATTATCGATGATAGGTGATAAACCCATATACGCCAGCTCTTCTTGCACCTACAACGACGGCGCCAATAGCCAACTGGGAGCAGATGTGTGTAAGGGGCGTCACCCGGTTCCTGCGGGCAAGCAGTTATTGCATATTCGCGCGGTAAATTATTTAACGGTGCCGTTTTTTTCACTACTGAACAACATCTATAAAGCGGAAGGCGATGTGCTTGTCACCCTAGAAGCCGGTAAGGAGTATTTTGTCAAAGGTCAGCTCATAAAAGGCTATGCCGCCGTTTGGGTAGAGGATGCGATGGGGGAGCGGGTATCACGGAAAATCGAAACCCGATAGGACTTTACGTGCAGCTCCCTAACTGCTTTGATGGCGCCAGCTTGTCCTTATTTCGTGATAACAGTGTGAATGGAAAATAATAGTTCAAAACCGGTTTTCGGGCGTTTTCTTAAGTTTTGGCGCGGCGTCCATCAGCTTAGTCAGGAAGATCTGGCGGATCGCTTAAATAGCTCTCCGCGCCATATTAGTCGCCTTGAAAATGGTAATAGTCGGCCCAGTGAAGCCATAGTGCTAGATATTGCCAGAGTCATGGGGCTGGGCCGGCGTGACTTAACCCATTTATTGATCGCCGCCGGCTACGCTCCCAGAGAAGAGCGGGTCGACTTCAATGCGCCTGAGTTAAAATGGCTTCGCAAGGCCTTGATGATGAACCTGCGGGCGCTAGACCCGTTTCCCGCCTCGGTAGTGGACAGCTCGGCCAATATCCTAATGGTCAACCGCGGCTGGGTAAGCTTTTACTCGCGAATTGTGAGCGAAGAGGCACTGGCATCGGTCACCAATTTTTACGACTTTATATTTAGTAACTCCGGTGCCGGTAATATCCTCAGCGATTGGCCGGACACCCTGTCGGCTATTTTGATGTCTATTCAGCAAACGGCCCTGTTCTCTGGTACCGACGTCGCGAACGACACCATTGCGCGCCTGCAAGCCTATCCCAGTGTGCCCTCAGATTGGCCGCAGCGGGCCGCGCGCACCGAGCCTATGGCGAGTTTTCGGGTGCAATTAGACATTGATGGCGAGTTAAAGCGGTTTTTTAGTGTGGGCACCATGGTGGGGGCCTTGGGTCCTAGCGCCTTCGCGTCTGAGCCCCAACTAAGCATTATTACCATGTATCCTGAGGACGAGGCAGACACCTTTGGTGATGCCTTAGATCAGACTTTAGCGCACCCGCTATTGTTTTATTAGCCGCCAAGCTGCCCCGTCTATTTTATCTAGACATTGGGTGTCGTGGTGGCTTAATCGTCAATTGGTCAGAATGTGTGTCTACATAACAATGAGGTCAGATAATATGACAGCGGCAATACTCTCTGAACGCGATATCCAGTTTATGCTCTACGAACTATTTGATGCTGAAAAGCTCATTAATAGAGCCCGTTACGCTGATCATTCGATAGAGACGTTTAATGCGGCAATTAATACTGCCCAGCAAATAGCCACAAAATACTTTTTGCCTATTCGTCAAAAGATAGATAGTAACCAGCCGACCTTTGACGGCGAAAAGGTCATTATGATCCCCGAGATCAAACAGGCTTTAGATGCTGCTCAGGCGGCCGGCTTAGGTGCAACCACGGCTGATTTTGAATTGGGTGGAATGCAGTTACCACCCATAGTGGCCGCAATGGTAAGTGCCTACTTAACTGCCACCGGCAGTACCACTATCGGTTATATGGCGCTCACCTCAGCCAATGCCAGCTTAATTGAAGCCTATGGTAGCCCAGAGCAAATTAAAACCTGGGTTGAGCCCATGCACGCGGGACGATTTGCCGGCACCATGGCCATGACTGAGCCCAGTGCTGGCTCGGGCTTGGGTGATCTCACCACCAGCGCCGTTAAGGCTGAGGATGGCAGCTACCGCATCACCGGCAATAAAATCTATATCTCAGGGGGGGATCACGACCTCAACGAAAATATTGTGCATTTGGTACTGGCCCGCATTAAAGATGCGCCAAAAGGCACCAAGGGTATTTCACTGTTTATCGTTCCCAAATTTCTTGTCAATGAAGATGGCTCACTGGGTGAGCGCAATGATGTTGTCTTAGCGGGTCTATTCCACAAGATGGGTGGCCGCGGTCAAACATCCTGCGCCTTGAACTTTGGTGAAAATGGCGGGGCGGTGGGGTATCTAGTCGGCGAGGAAAATCGTGGCCTGATGTGCATGTTCCACATGATGAATGAAGCCCGAATCATGGTAGGCACTGGCGCGGCGACCTTAGCCCTCACCGGTTATCAGTATTCTTTATACTATGCCAAAGAGCGTCCCCAGGGTCGTCTGCCATCGAGCAAAGACCCCTTGTCAGCGCCGGTTAATATTATTGAGCACGCCGATGTGCGGCGGATGTTACTTGCCCAAAAAGCCTACTCAGAAGGCGCCATGGCGCTGTGTCTGTTTGGCGCCCAATTGGCGGATGACAGCCATACCGCCGACACCGAAGAAGCTCGGAAGTACGCGCAGACGCTACTGGATTTCATTACCCCAATCGTTAAAACCTGGCCCTCTGAATACGGTCCCAAAGCCAATGATCTTGCCATACAGGTCTTGGGCGGAGCGGGTTATACCAATGATCATCCGGTAGAGATGTTCTATCGCGACAATCGCTTAAACCCAATTCATGAAGGCACCACTGGTATTCAGTCGCTAGACTTACTTGCGCGCAAGGTGCCAATGAACAATATGGCGGGCTATTCACTGATGCTGGGTGAATTTCAGGCAACCATAGAGCAGGCCTCAAAACGCACTGATCTGGGCGCCTTAGCTGAGCAAATGGCAGAATCTGTTGCTGTGCTTAAAAGCACCACCGAGCTCCTGCTAACATCGATGTTAGATAAAAATATTGATATGGTCTTATCTAATTCGGTGAAATACCTAGAGCTATTTGGCAACGTGGTTATTGGCTGGCTGTGGCTCAAGCAGGCGATAGTTGCAGTTGATGCATTGGCTAAATCGCCACATGAGAGCGACCGTAATTTCTATCAGGGTAAGCTTCAGGCCACACGTTATTTCTTTAGCTTTGAGCTTCCTCAAATCCATGTTTGGTCTAAAATTCTGACTGATCTTGATAGTAGCTGCTACGACATGCAGGCCGACTGGTTCTAAGCATAATTAAAAAAAGGAGGGTTGCCCCATGGTGACATTTGTTGATAAAGAACAGGTATTCGACAAGATTGGATATGAGTCGGAGCCAACGGCTTGGTTTACGGTTACCCAAGAAACCATTAATAAATTTGCCGACTGCACCTTGGATCACCAGTTTATTCACGTCGATCCAGAAAAAGCCAAAGCCACGCCTTTTGGCAGTACAATTGCCCACGGCTTTTTGAGTCTTTCTATGCTCTCGCATTTTGCCGAGGAATATAGTCTCATAATCAACGGTTTTTATATGGGCGTGAACTACGGCTTTGATAAAGTCAGATTCCTTGCTCCGGTAAAAGTGGATAAGCGTATTCGCGCGGTTCCAAAAATTTTAGACATAAGCTCAAATAAGCCCGGTCAGTATTTGTTTAAGACCCAGGTGACAATAGAAATCGAAGGTGAAGACAAGCCCGCCTGTGTGGCGGAATGGCTCAGTATGCAAATGGTTGCTTAAAGGAGAATATAAAAAAATGACAATTAGATTTGATGGACAAGTAGCAATAGTCACAGGCGCAGGTAATGGTCTGGGTCGCAGTCATGCACTGGCGTTGGCCGAACGTGGTGCGAGGGTTGTTATTAACGATCTAGGCGCATCCAGAGACGGCAGCGGCGCTTCCTCAGAAGCGGCGATGGAAGTGGTGGCCTTAATAGAAAAAAATGGCGGTGAGGCAATGGCTCACGGCGCCAATGTAGCCAACTTTGCTGAAGTTGAAGATATGGTTGCACAGGCAATGGCCAAATGGGGCCGCGTTGATATCCTCATCAACAATGCCGGCATATTGCGCGATAAGACCTTCGCCAAAATGACCTTAGACGATTTTAAACTGGTCCTAGATGTTCATCTAATGGGATCAGTAAATTGCTGTAAAGCGGTTTGGGAAATAATGCGCCAGCAAAATTACGGTCGCATTGTTATGACCACATCCTCAAGCGGTATGTACGGCAACTTTGGCCAGAGTAACTATGGCGCTGCCAAAATGGCGGTGTTGGGCCTAATGAATACGCTGGTGTTGGAAGGTGCAAAAAACAATATTCGTGTTAATGCCCTGTCGCCAACCGCCGGTACGCGCATGACAGAAGACTTAATGCCTAAAGAAATGCTCGACCTGTTGACGCCTGAAGCCGTTACTGCCGGCGCCTTGTTGCTGTGTCACAAAGACTCGCCAACACGTCAGATTCTGTGTGCGGGTGCCGGCGGCTATGCGAGTACACGCTTGTTTGAAACCGATGGTATTTTCCTTGCGGCCGACCAGCAAACCCCAGAGGAAATTGCTGCCCAGTGGGATGCGGTGAACGACACCAGTAAGCAGCAGAATCTCGAATCCGGCAGCAAACAAACTGAGAAGTTTTTGACTAAAGCAATGTCTCAACTGAAATCTTAGTGCCACCTTATTTTGTAAAATAACCATAGACCTGTGTTGCGGCAGAGATTGCCGCCTCAGGCAGGATGTCTAATCAAAAAGAGATCGATGCTATGAAAGATGCCGTTATTGTATCCGCCGCCCGTACGCCTATTGCCAAAGCTTATCGTGGTGCGTTTAATAATTTAGAGTCGCCGTCCATGGCTGCCCACGCCATTAAGGCTGCGGTTGAACGGGCTGGAATTGACCCAAATGAAATTGATGACTGCCTGATTGGCGCAGCCTTGGAGCAGGGCACCCAGTCCATGAATTTAGGTCGTATGGCCGCGATCGCTGCTGGCTTACCAACGACTGTGTCCGGTATCACTATGGATCGTCAGTGCTCGTCGGGCTTGATGGCGATCGCTACCGGCGCCAAGCAAATTATTACCGACGGCGCGCCAATGCTGGTCGCCGGCGGTTGCGAGTCGATCAGCTTAGTGCAAAACGAACATATGAATATGCATAAGCTGGTCGATCCGATGGCTATCGCCAATTCACCCAATATTTATATGGCCATGCTGGATACCGCCGAGATTGTCGCTAAGCGCTACGGCATCAGTCGCGATGCCCAGGACGAGTACGCTTTACAGTCGCAAATGCGTACTGCTGCGGCGCAGGCGGCGGGTAAGTTTGACGACGAGATTATTCCGGTAACGGCCACCAAGTTGGTGACCAACAAAGAAACCGGTGAGACTAGTGAAGAGTCGGTGACGCTGAGCCAAGACGAAGGCAACCGTCCCAGCACTACTCTAGAAGGCCTGCAGGGACTGAGAACTGTCCGCGAGGGTGGTTGCATCACCGGAGGTAATGCTTCGCAGCTATCCGATGGCGCTGCTGCAGTCGTATTGATGGATGGCACCCTCGCATCACAGCGCAATATTGAGCCACTGGGTATCTACCGTGGTATGGCGGTTGCGGGTTGCGAGCCAGATGAGATGGGTATTGGTCCGATCTTTGCCATTCCCAAATTGCTCAAGCGCAATGGTCTAACTATGGACGATATTGGCTTGTGGGAGCTAAACGAAGCCTTTGCGGTTCAGGTTATTTACTGCCGCGATAAGTTGGGCATTCCAAACGAAAACTTAAACGTCAATGGTGGTGCAATTTCTATTGGTCACCCCTATGGCATGAGTGGCGCACGCATGGTGATGCACGCTTTGATCGAAGGTAAGCGTCGCGGTGTTAAATACGTTGTTGTTACCATGTGCGTAGGTGGCGGCATGGGCGCGGCGGGTCTATTTGAAGTTCGTTAATCGCCCCTTTCGCGCTGAACTGGTTTGAGATCATAGTCAGCGCGATTCTCGCCGCAATACCGCCTTGTTGGTGTCGCGGCGACGAAATCCCCCCCTTATTTTTTTATTGAATATATACCGCTTGAATATTCAAAATATTAAATTGCCTCTATTCAGTCTGTTCACGATTTTCCTGCGCTCTTGAACGTCGGCCCGATACGCCTTTTCTAAGCTCAGTGTTGCCTGCGATTCAATATGCCGGTCTGCAATCGATGCTGCGCAGCATACTAATTCCGGTCCCCTCGCTCTCGGTACGATTATTCTGCCGTAAAAGCTGGCGGCTTATGGGTGAGTTACGTAGAATGGCTGATCAATGTTTTCGGTGAGAACACTAGGGAAGCTATAATGAACAATCTTGTTAACTACCAACTTGAAGGCAAAATTGCCACGATTACCATGCAAAATGGCAAGGTAAATGCGATGTCTCCTGACCATATTGCGGCCATTAACGGCGCGCTAGATCAGGCTGAACTAGATCAGGCGGCAGTGGTGATGATTGTTGGTCAGCCAGGAATCTTTTCTGCGGGCTTTGATTTAAAGGTCTTCCAAGCCGACGCTCGCGCGGGCATCGAAATGGTTAAGGCCGGCTCGACCCTATGTCGCCGCTTACTCGCTTTTCCTGCACCGGTGCTGGGTGTTTGTACTGGCCATTCTATCGCGCAGGGCTGCTTTACCCTACTGGCCTGCGATTACCGTATTGGTGTAGATGGTCCATTCCTGCTTGGCCTGAATGAAGTGCAGATTGGTATGACCATGCATCACGTGGGTATTGAGTTGCCCCGTGCGCGTTTGACGCCGTCCTACTTTCAGCGCTCCGTGAACACCGCCGAAATGTTCTCACCACAGGACGCCATTGCCGCGGGTTTCCTCGATAAAATAGTTCCTGCCGATGAGCTAATGACGGCGGCTACGACCGAAGCAAACCGTTTGGCTGGATTGAATCTGGCGGCCTACCAAGGCACCAAGTTGAAGGTGCGTGCCGGTTTGTTAAAAACACTGGATGACGCGATTGCTCTAGATTATAAAGAGCAAATGGCCCTATTAGGCTAATGCCTATATTGCCTTTAAAACCGGGCCAGTATGACCTCGGTTTTAAAGGCAGTGACAACGCGCTATGCCGCTCCCGGCGGCACACGTACCGCAGCGAAATCTATTTCCTGAAATCTATTCCCTGAAATCTAAGCCTTGAAAGTAATCCCCTATAATTCCCCCGTCTCGTTTGTATCAATAGACCGCTAATGCCATCGCCTTGCTCACCTGATGGTTATGCTGCGCGATGAGGAAATCACATTGCTATATTCGCTCAACGCTTAAGATTTTATTGGAACACGGTTCTGATACCACGGCTCGAAGTAGCAACATCAGTGGCTGATGTGTTTCACTAAAGCACTTGAAGCTTTGGCGCGCAGCTATGATCCCAAGCAGGGACGTAGGGAAAAGCAGTGATGACTGTTTGACTTAAAATGCTGCGCCCGATTATCCACTGCCTATGACCTATGGTTAGTACTTGGCCGGCCTTCTTGCCATAATAGTTGCGTGGCTTCCGGCCTTGATTAAAGAGGACAATACCGTGTTTGGTATCGAAAATTTATTCTTGTTTATTGTCTCTGGGATTTTACTAAATTTAATTCCCGGGCCAGACTCATTGCTAATTGTGGGTAGGGCGGCGACGCAAGGCTTTAAGGCTGGTTCGGCGGCTGCTCTGGGTGTTGGCAGCGGCACCTTTCTACATATTCTAGCGGCTACCTTCGGTTTGTCGGCAATATTAGCGACGTCTTCCATAGCATTCACGGTCGTTAAAATCTGTGGGGCCGTGTATCTACTCTATATGGCGCTAAGCATTTTTAGAGATAGTGCCGAGCAGAAGCAAATGAGCGATATCAGGCCTGCGAAGGCCTCTTTACAACGAGTATATGCGCAGGGACTCATCACCAACTTATTCAATCCCAAAGTGGCGATCTTCTTTTTAGCGTTTATGCCGCAATTTATATCAGAATCCAGCGACAGTAAGGCCTTAGCATTTTTGCTTCTCGGTTTTATCTTTAATCTCAATGCCATGATTTGGTGTCACTTTATTGCATGGGTTTCCTCGGTAAGCAGTAAGAAGTTGGCAGTGAGTCAGCCGGTCAGGAAATGGCTTCTCAGAGTGAGCGCAGGCCTGTTTGCTGCACTTGGCCTTAGATTGCTAGTTTCCAGCCAAAGCTAATAATATTATTCAATATAGTAAAGTGCGGTCGTCGCCGATATTTCGATGAGCAATAGCTATCGGTTCTTTGATTCATCAATTAGCATCCTAAATTTTTGAATTAAATTGATGTGGGTATATGATCGAGGGAAAGAGCAGTTAGATAAAAATAAACCATCACCCTAGCCGGATTGGAAAATTCGCAAGCCATCTGTTCGCATTTAACACGAATCGACGGAGCAGAGTTAAATGGAATATACGGTCTTCCGGCGTGAGAGCCGCACTCCCAAAGGTGGGGCAATAAAGTGTAGGCTCCAGCCATTTATTGACATACAATCTTTAGAAGTCTAACCACCGAAATTAATGTCGCTCCCAGACTCGAAGCCCATGCTCGACCTCCCTGTCTAACCAAAGAAGATCTTGTGAAAAATGACAAAATATCCCGATAAAATACTCGTAGGTGCACTAGAGCTATGTGATATTCCGGAATTAGGGATTACCGACTTGCAAATGCGAGTGGACACCGGCGCTGCTACCTCATCCTTGCATGTTGATAATATTGAGGAATTTGTTGTTGAGGGTAAACGGAGAGTACGCTTTGATATACATCCGGACGTCCATAATGTTGAAAAAATCATAACTGCTACCGCCCCGCTAAGCGGAAAGAAAACAGTAAAAAGTTCTTCCGCCGACAAAGAAAAACGCGTTGTTATTAAAACAGCCATAAAACTGGGCGGCGAAACTTGGAAGATCAAACTAACCTTAACGGATCGATCTACTATGACTAATCTGATGCTGTTAGGTAGGGAGGCAATGAAAGACCGGATTTTGGTAGACCCTAGCGAAGAGTTTATTTTGACCAAAGATAATTCAACTGCTTTTTTGGATAGTTAGGCCAAACCAAACTACAGAGTTGGTGCACTTGTTGTAAAACATTTTTGAACTTGGAATACTCATTATGAAACTTGCAATTTTATCCTGCGGCCCTAAAAGCTACAGCACCATGCGCCTTAAAGAGGCTGCACTGCAACGAGGCCACGACGTTAAAGTTCTCGATACCCTCAAGTTTGCTATTGATCTACAGCAAGGCGTGCCTGACCTTTACTATCGACAAAAACCCTTAAGCCACTACGATGCGGTGCTACCTCGTATCGGCGCTTCGATCACCTATTATGGTACCGCCGTGGTTAGGCAGTTCCAGGAAATGGACGTATTTTGCGCTAATACTGCCCACGGTATTAGTAACTCCCGAGATAAGCTTCGAAGCCTGCAAATACTCAGCCGCCATCATATTGGCATTCCTCGAACGACGTTTGTACGCGACAAGAAAGATGTTTTGCCTGCCATTGAGCGGGTCGGCGGCGCCCCCGTCATCATTAAATTGATCGAAGGAACTCAAGGTATAGGGGTTTTGCTTGCCGAAACTGTACAAGCAGCTGAATCCATTATTGAGCTGTTGCAGAGTCAAAAACAGAATGTGTTAATTCAAAAATTTGTCGCGGAAAGCAAAGGCAAAGACATTCGAGCATTCGTCGTCGGTGATCGCGTGGTTGCGGCAATGCGTCGAGTGGCACAAGGCCAGGAGTTTCGCAGCAATGTTCACAGAGGCGGTGTCGCCGAAGCGGTCGAGCTCTCTCCCGAGTATATAGAAACCGCTGTTCGCGCTGCCCAAATTACCGGCTTGCGCGTTGCAGGCGTCGATATGCTAGAAAGCGAATCTGGACCCCAAATAATGGAAGTGAACTCCTCACCCGGATTGGAAGGCATCGAAACCTGCACTGGCCTGGATGTAGCCGGTGCAGTTATCGATTACATTGCAGCACAGGTGGACTTTCCCGAGATCGATGTGCGCCAGAGACTAACCGTTAGTAAAGGCTATGGTGTCAGTGAAATTTATGTGCCTGAAGGTTCAAAATTTGTTGGCAGTACCATCCAAGGTACCAATCTGCGAGAGCAAGATATTAACGTACTCACCTTATACCGGGGCTCAAAAGTCATTCCGAACCCGCGGGCAGATCGTGTTCTTGAGCCCAATGACAAACTGCTATGTTTTGGCAAAATGAACTCTATGCGCGATATGGTACCCGCTAAAACACGGCGCCGGCGCAGCCCTAAAATTACCGAGCTGCCACCTAATATACCTGAAGGCAATGCGCCAGAAGGCTCCTAAAGTTACAGCATACCGCTCAGCATCGTAGCGATGCCCAGGAAAGCAAAAAACCCGGCAATATCAGTCACCGTCGTAAGAATAATTGATGACGCTTGAGCCGGGTCCTGCCCCAAACGCACTAGCACGATGGGGACTAGGGCGCCGGCAAATCCTGCTGCAACCATCGCCAGTATCATTGACGAACAAATAACGATAACTAAGCCAAGCGATCCGCTCCACAAATAAACCCCCAGCCCGCAGGTTACGGCAATACAAACGCCATTCATAAACCCTGCGGCCACTTCTTTGCGCATTACTCTAGTCCATTGCCTAGTGGTGATTTCTCGCAATGCTAAGCCACGCATGGTCACCGCCAGTGCTTGCGCACCGGCGTTTCCTGACTGCCCAGCTACCACTGGTAGTAGTACCGCAAGCGCAGTGAATTGGGCGATGGTATTTTCAAATAAGGCAACAACTGATGCCGCCATAAAGGCCGTAATCAAATTGATCTGCAGCCATGGCATTCGCTTCTTTACTGCGAAGACAGATTTAGACAATGCTCCTTCTTGGCGGCTAGCACCGACCATCGCCAACAGATCAGATGAAGACTCTTGTCGCGATGTTTGCAGCAAGCTGTCGTGGTAGATAATGCCCAGCAGCTGATTATTAAAATCGACCACGGGCAAGTCGAACAGCTTTAACTTCTCAAATAATTCTGTGACCTCTTCGTTGGGCGCGGTGTTTTGAATCGCAGCAGATACCGGCTGCGTGAGATTTTCAAGAACCGTGCCGGGCTCCGCAATAGCGATGTCCTGCAGATGAACTTTACCCGAAAGTCGGCCGACATCATCAACCAAAAACAATGAGCGAGCTGTTTTCATTTTTGCTTTTCGAAGTAAAACTACCGCTTGATCGACCGTCATATCGCCGCGAAAATGATTGATTCGAGTATCCATTAGACGACCAGCCGTGTTTGGGGGGTATGCCATTAAGGTCTTTAATTCGAGTCGAACCTCCGGGTCCAGTATTTGCAAAAATGCTTGCAAACGCTCCTCATTGAACTGACCCAGTATTTTTACCGTGAAATGCGGAGGCAGCTCACTCAGCAACTGTTTGCCTAGCTGCTTGGGTATAGCTTGTAATAGAGTCGCAGCAACATTGGGTACTAATAGCTGCCATACTGGTAGTTGCACGTAAAGTGTTTGCTTACTCAACACCTTAGCAACCATGGCAAGATCGAGATCTTCTATAATCTGAGCCGCATCCCCAGGGTAATCCAGCAAAAAGCGGCGAGCCAATGTATCATCTACCGCCTCGAATATTGCTTCCTTACTAGCGTTTGCGGTCATCACTATTTTCCTCTGTTCGGGCAGTTCCCATGCCACTCGTGGTTATTGCAAGAAGGCCAGTTGCAGTGGCCACCATGGCACTACTTAAGTGCCCGAGTAAGGTATCCTCGGGGGTAGTCTTTCGTGCAGGCTGACTCATTAACATCGCACTCATCAATGCTGTTCGATTAATTGTTCCTGCAAAAATGTCGTTACTGTCTCGAACAGGTAAGGTGTTGTAACGCCTCCACCCCTCAGCTTTCTTTGCGACTGGTAAGCTATTGTTCGCGGCTAAAGCTACGCAGCCGGAGTCAGTAATTTCTTTAAGCTTACGCTGGGGCGCGCTTATCAGTAGAGCGCTTGGTGAAATCACACCATCAATCGCGTGCTTGTCATTGATGACTACAATTAGCTCAAAAGATTGCTGGGCTTTCTTGAGTACGGCAAGACAGTCGCCCACAGTGAGCTCCCGAGAGAAGTGGGGAGTCAGATCATCCATCCAAGCACCCACAGTATCTTCGGGGTAGCTGAGTGAACGCTTGAGTGCGTTGACTAACTGACTTGGCAAGTGCTCCACGATCAGTTGACGCTGCTGCTGGTCAACCAGACGCATTATGGCGGCAACCACTGGATACTTCAGAACACTCAACACCGCGCAGGTTTTATCTAAAGGCATGCACTCAAGGATACGTGCGGCGGGCCAGCTTTCGATCTTTTCAATGACCGGTGCTACCACCCGAATCGGAATATCGTTAGCGAGATAAATAGCGGACTCTTGTGCCTCTAGGCTTTGCAATACACGCGCAGCCATTCCGGGCTTCTGAGTTAAAAAGTCGAGACTGAGCGGATTAATTGCCATCCTTTTTCTCCGATGTAATTAAACTTAGACTTTGCTCCATAAAAAGCTTTGCCGGCAATAGCGTTCGGCCGTGCTCAGTTTCGAGTAAAACACCGGTGGCAGTAAATTCCAGTACGCGGCCATGCAGCGACCCACAAGCAACTTGCTGGCCGGGTTTGACTAACAATTTGAGATGCTGATTGGCAATTAAGTTTTCGACTAAGGGTTTGGCGCCGAGGCCGAAGGCGAGAGAAAACCCTGCCAGTACCGTCGCCAATACTATGCCGAAAAGCATAATCAGAAAGGTAACATCAACGCCAATCTGTCCTAGTCCAATAATCAAACCAACAACAATAAAAGCGACCTGGGAGGATTGACCCAATAACTCTGGTCGAGCAATGTCAGCAGTTTCAGCTGCATGGGTGATCAGCTTTCTGGAAGCGCTGCCAATAATCGCGCCAGCGATAATAATCAGTCCGCCAGAAAGTAAAGAGGGTAGATAAACCACAAGGCGTTCCAGCCAGTGAGCCACTCCATCAAACCCCATAAGGCGAACAGAAACAGCCACAAAAACCAATATTGTTGCCCAAAAAACTGTGGCGCCTAACAGCTGTTGCACCGTTGTGGGAATGCGAGCAAATTCACTGTTGGTGCCATAAAAACGTCCCGCCACCAGCGTATTGAATGCTCTCGCAAGCCGCGTTATCGCCATTCTCAAAAATCTCGCCAGCAACCAACCAAGCAATAACATCAATACCGCACCGAGTAGGTCTGGCAGCAATGTGATAACAGTAGTTATTACATTTGTGGCTTCTTGCTCGAAAATTTCCAGCATAGTTGCTCCCGCTATGTGTTGAGAAAGAGAATATTAACGAGTATAGATTAAAACGGTTACGGGGTTATATTCGCCACGAACGGCATAGTGCCCGTTGTAGCGGCTTAAATAGGCTAAGTTGCGGAATTTGATTTCATGCGTTTGCAATACTCAGATTGAGCTTGCCCGCTAGCCTTGCTAGGCGGCGATGTGATCTTTCCAGTGTTGCTCGTTGTGGATTGTGTTCATAGATGGCTCGGCAGTTAAAAACTGAAGAGTAAGCCGGCCATGGGTAAATTCTTAGATGTGGTTTATTGACCGCTTACGATGATTTTGGTGAGGGGAGTGTGCCGCTGACGGTATAATAAATACCACCAGCGACGGGCTGGACCGCTTGTGAAAGATTTATTCGGCGCTGCTTGCGACGAAGGGAAAATCGATTGTACCGCTAATGGCGGCAGGAATCGGCGGCTGGGTAATGCTGCTTATGTGGGTAAAGTAGGGGTGGAAACCGTATACCATTAAGCCAATAGTGTCGCCGGCTGCCACTGGCTCAGAAACCCCAATCATTTCTTGTGCCACTAGGCCGCTGCCGCGAATGGGCAATACTTGATCGTTAATTAAGAAAGCATCGCCGCCGGCGGCAGGTATTTTTCCCAAACCGATATACAAAAGATTGCCGTCACCATTGCCACCGCTGATATTTAGCATGGCGAGTGGAATGCCCGCCAATACGCCGTCATTAGCCATTGTTTGCAGAGGAATAAATTTACCCTTGGCAACTAATTGGCTGATTAGCTCGCTGGGCAGCAAGTTCACGATGTCATCAAGATAATTTATCAGCGACGTGGGATCGGCACTGGCTGTTAAGACAGCAATTAAGGTGCTGGTGGCTTCTAGTGGTAGTGAGGTCACTGTAGCGAGTACGGTTTGCAGTGGCAGGGCCGTTAGCAGATCGATGACGTTACTGAGGCCGCCTGGAATAATCTGTGTGTCAGCGACGTTGTTAAGTGAGCCGCCACGTTTGACTTCGTTGCTTGTTGTGCCGGATTCCTGACCGGAAAGACTAAAGCATACGTCTGGTATTGTGGCGGTGCTGTTACCTCCCTGAAGTTTGTCGGCTAAAAAGTTCAGTGCTAAATCGGTGGTGGGATAGGTTTTATCATCGCAATACAGGGTGGTTTCGGTATCAAATAAAATCTGCCGACCAGCAGTTTGCAGTAGCGGTAAAATATGGCCATCACGCTGAACAAATAGATGCGCTTCGCGGCCCTGTCCCTTCCAGCATTCATAGTTCACTACGGCGTCGTTAATATTAAAGAGTACGTCGTTGCTGCCCTGAATAAATAGTGCGTCGGCGGTTGATAAGGTTCTGCCGTCGCTGCGCTCGCCTTCACAAAACGACAGTGGGCTGTGCCCAGCTAAGCGGGTTATGGTTTCTGGGGCTATTTCTCCCGTCGTGGTGGCGCCGATAACGGCCTCGAAAAGATAAGGTTCGAGTTTGCCCATAGAGGCGACGGTTAGAATGTCTAACCAAATATTCTTGGGCGTATTATTGGCGTATAAGCTGTAGGGTAGGTCGCTCCAGGCTGCTAGCGGTACGATGGCATCAAAGCGCTTATCGACACTTGAGCACACGGTTTGAAATCCGCCGCCGTAAGATAGGCCGATTGAGCCAATAAGCGGGTCGCTGCCCTCTGAGCTAAGGTTTACGAGGTTTTCTTCTGCCCAGTCGATGATTTGCGACACATTGCGGCAGTCGATATCGGGGTCCATTACGGTGATATTGCCTGAGGTTTCACCGAAGCCGCGCTGATCAAAACTAATGACGTAGAAGCCGCGTTCTAGCCAAGCTCGGCGGGCGACCTCGCCTGAGATATCGTTGGTGATGACGGCTTCAAAAATATTGGGGTCTTCAAGATTCTTAGCTCGAGACAGCCCAAAGCCGTGGCTGTGGAGGATCAGCGGCACCTGCTTTCCCTGGGGGTTTTCGGGTATGTATACGGTAAAGGCCACAGACTCGTCGTCAAAGCCGGTGAGGATCTGATCAAAGTGATTTTTGCTTTCCGCTTGGCCGGTGTTGTCGCCGCCAGAATTGTCACCAGTATTGCTGCGAGACGACGAGCTAGAGCTGCCGCCGCAGGCGGAGAGCATGGCGACTAAAAGGAATATGACTAGCTGGGTGACGTAGCGCGAGTACGGGAGCATAGGGTGCCTCGTTATTATATTGTCTTAAATGCAGTCGCTAATGGTTTAGTTAATGCATCGACAAATAAGGAAATTCAGATAACGAAGTATAATGTTTTCACCGAAAATATTAATGCTTAAGGCATTAAACTTTTCTGTTTCGTGAGCTGCCGCACTTTATAACACTCATTACTAGCTGCGCGCCCTAGTTTGGCGCACAACTAGTGGTGGCTTAGGATTAACCCAGTTTTTTCATATCAATTGCAAAGTAGCGGTGCCATATATTGTGTTCTTCTTGTGCTGATTGTTTCCAGCCGTATTGCTTGGGGCGCTCGGTTTCGATGGCGAGGGTGCCGAACAGCAGCCAATCGTAAATCGACAGAAGATTGCACATATTCTTTGCCGAGTTTTTGCCGCGAGCGTGATGGTGGTGATGTTGTGTGGGAAATGTGAGTACATGACAGAGCGCATACATGGTTTTGCGTACCCAGGCCCAGCGGTGGTTTAAGAAGTACAGATCATAGTTCCAGTTCACGTGATTGTGAGCGGCCCACAGGCCCTTAAACGCCGTGCCAAAGAGAAAGACTTCGGTCAGGCCAAGATATAGACAGGTAAATTGGAACCAAAAGTTAGGCATGATGAACCAAAACAGCGAGTGCTCAACAAAGGTCTGGGTAACTGTGATCTCACCCTTGCCATCATTGGTACCAGAAAAATGATGGGGGCGATGACCAATTTTAAAGAGCTGCTGCGCATACAGCAGGGGTTTCCAGCGCATACGACGGGCGTGGGAAAACCAGTGAGCACCGCTGTGAAGAAGCTCTTCAATACAGATATAGGCCAGTAACACCGGCCAAAAGTAAACCTCTTGCAGCCACCCAAGACCGCCCTCAAATTCCGGTACCAATATGCGCCCTAGCCACGCGGTGGCAAAGACCAGTGCGGGGCGCTGCACCGCTGCGAGCGTGACTGAGGCCAATACTGCCATGCCCCAGTCCTCTTTGCTCTTTCTGCCATCGCTGTTGCGGCCCGCCAGAAGCTCCCACAATGATGCTGCGCCGATAAAGGCGATAACGGAAAGGGTGACGTATGTGTCCATGACGAATTACCACGCTTGTTTATTGTGAGGACAGCTTAGCCCACTAGAATTATTTGTATATTAGATATTTAATATACCTATTATCCATGAAGGTGATAATAATGATAAATCTGCGTTCGGTAGACCTGAACTTACTCGCTAGTTTTGATGCCCTGATGATTGAGGGTAATTTGACCCGTGCGGCAGATCGCATTGGCTTGAGTCAGCCTGCGATGAGCGCCGCGTTGCAACGCTTGCGGTTAACCTTTCGCGACGAGCTTTTTGCTCGTACTCGACAGGGCATGGTTCCCACCCCTCGCGCCATCGCCATATACCCGCCGATTTGTGAGGCGCTCTCCTTAATACGGAGCACTTTAGTGGCCGATGAGACCTTTGATCCCGAGCGGGCTCAGCGCAACTTTACGGTGGTGGTCGATAACTATTTTGAATCGGTGGCTCTAGGCCCCTTGATTGCGCTATTAAAGCGCAGCGGTGCGGGATTGTCGCTGGAAACAAAGGGCTTAGAGAAAGATACTATCAGCAGGCTGCAGCGCATGGATATCGACCTTTTGGTGGACTACGTCAGGCCAGACTCCGATGCTCTGCAAGCTGAGCAGGTCGGCGCTGAAAAACTGATTGTTATTGCTAGGCGTGCTCACCCGCGTCTTGACGCCATGTCCAAACACCGCTTATCGCTGGATCAATACCTGAGCGAAGAGCATGTGTTCTTGCCCGTTCGCAGTCGCGAGCGCAGCCAGCTAGAGCAGGTTTTGGGTAGTCAGACCTTCCCGCGTAAAAAGGCAGCACAGGTGCAGCATTTTTCGAGCATGCTGCCGGTGGTCGCGGCCAGCGACTTTCTCGCCGTGTTGCCGGCGCGTTTATATCAGGTGTATGAGAAAGCCTTTGATCTACAATGGTTTGAATTTCCCACTGACATCCCAGCCATTCCGGTTTGGATGGTATGGGCCAATGGCTTGCAGAATGACTCTGCCCATCGTTGGCTGCGCAGCACGGTAAAAGACGTTTCTGCGGGCCTGGTGGAAATCTAGGGTCGATGACACTAATGTCTTGCTGGGTGCCCAGTGCAGACACTCGACCTTGTTGGTGGGCCTTGCTATCGTCATTGTTTAGATAGTGCTTTTGCTAAAAAGTAGGAGGATTCCAATGCCCACCTCACTGACACATATTGCCATGCACGTTCACGATTTAGCCGCCTGTGTTGATTTCTATCGCGGCTATGCGGGCATGCGTGTCGTGCATGAAAGACCACACAACAGCGGCAAAGTGACTTGGATGGCTGAACCGGGCAGGGAAAAGGATTTCATTTTAGTGCTGCTTCCCGGTGGCCCGGGCAGGGAGCAAAACGATTATGACTTCTCGCATTTGGGCTTCGCGATGGAAAGTCGTGACGCCGTTGATGCTATTGCAGACCGTGCACGCGCGGACGGGATTCTGGTTTGGGAAACCCGCGATAACGACTACCCGGTTGGCTACTACTGCGGTGTGCGCGACCCAGATGGCAACTTTGTTGAGTTTAGTTTCGGTCAGCCCCTTGGGCCGGGAGCAGAAGAGATCGAATTTCCCCAGTGATTTTTATCAATTTGGTGAACTCGATGACCAGGCAAAATAAGGTGAATACTGTATGCAGCTAAAGCTGGCGGACTATAAGGCCGGCAAGGATCGTGAGGCGATAGAGATGTTGATGGCGCACTACGCCATGGACCCCATGGGTGGTGGCGAGCCGCTGCCCGATGATGTGTTGGCCAATCTCTGCGATGCACTTGCCACCGTTCCCAATGCCGCCACTATTTTGATTTACGATGAGCAAAGCCCCGTGGCATTAGCCACGGCGTTGCAGAGTTTTTCAACTTTTAAGTGCCAGCCGCTGCTGAATATTCATGATGTGATTGTGTTGCCGGAGTATCGTGGGCGTGGTTTGGCTAAGCGCCTGATGGCCGAGATTGAAAGTCTTGCTGTGCAGCGGGGGTGCTGCAAATTAACCCTCGAAGTATTGCAGGGTAATACTGCTGCTAAGGCGGTGTATCAGCGCTGCGGTTTTGCGGCCTATGAACTCGATCCACAACAGGGCCCGGCCCTGTTTTGGCAAAAAGACATAAGTGCTAAGAGCTAGCTAGGACATTGGCCCGCAGCATGGTAGCGAGTTATGCTGAGTAAATAGGGCTTCGATGATCAACTTACTATTTGACCAAGGTTTGGATATTTATGAAGGGCAAAATTCTCGATTTTAATTCCGTGTCGGCCGAGGGTGTTATCGCTGCCGAAGACGGAAAGCGCTATCACTTTGTGGGTGGTGAATGGAAAAGCGAAGGCGCGGCCCGTGCAGGCCTTCTTGTCGATTTTGTTGTCGATGGCGAAAGCGCCCAGCAACTATACTTGGATAAAACGATTGCGCCGGTATCATCCCGAAAAATTGCTGCTGCGCTGCTGGCGTTTTTCTTTGGGGGGCTTGGTGCTCATAAATTTTACCTTGGCTACAATAAGCAAGGCATCATAATGTTGCTGACCTTCTTGTTCGGATTTATTCTGCTCGGCCTGCCATCTATGGCTATCGCCATTATTGCGTTTATTGAATTCATCTTATATATCACTAAATCAGATGATGACTTTGAGCAAAGCTATATTGTTGGTCGCCGACCTTGGTTTTAAGTTAAATACAGGGCTGATTTTCGCTGTTGTGCGGGTGGCGAGTAAGGATGAATAATCCCAGATACTTTGATTTATTGATCAATAAAATTGCCTGGGGCTTGTTTGTTTTGGGGCCGGGCCCCTTGTTGCTCGTCACCGTATTAGCAAAAATTGGAATTTGGCCTGACTCCAATCCTAATCCAGTCGGTCTAGGAATCTTAGCGCTATTTACTTTTTGGCCGGCTGTCATTTGCCTTGTCACCGGCCTTGTCGTCTGGCTGTGGAAAAATCTCATTTTTAAACGGACATAGAGCCTGCTTATGCCATACCAACGTATTGTTATCCTCACTGGCGCTGGTATTTCAGCAGAGTCAGGTATAAAGACCTTTCGCGCCGAAGATGGCTTGTGGGAGGAGCATCGCGTTGAGGATGTGGCCACCCCTGAGGGTTTTGCTGCAGACCCAGTGTTGGTACAAAATTTCTATAATGGGCGTCGTAAGCAATTATTAAGCGACGCGGTAAAACCCAATGCCGC
The DNA here is from genome assembly GCF_040892595.1 of Zhongshania sp. R06B22. NCBI lineage: Bacteria > Pseudomonadati > Pseudomonadota > Gammaproteobacteria > Cellvibrionales > Spongiibacteraceae > Zhongshania > Zhongshania arctica. The sequence continues at coordinate 1,519,427 of NZ_JBFRYB010000001.1, forward strand.
GCATTTCGCCCTCGCAAAACTCGAGCAGGAATTTGATGGTGAACTGTTAATTGTCACTCAAAATATCGATAACCTTCACGAGCAAGCTGGGTCTAATAAGCTTATTCACATGCATGGCGAATTGCTCAAAATGCGCTGTGCCTACACCGATATCTTATATCCCATAAAAGGCGATATAAGCGTTGATGATCGCTGCGAATGCTGCGGTATGCGCGGGGCCTTGAGGCCGCATGTGGTATGGTTTGGTGAGATGCCTCTGCAAATGGAAGACATATACCAGGCGCTGGAAACCTGCGATTTATTTATTGCCATAGGCACCTCCGGTAATGTCTATCCCGCAGCAGGTTTTGTTCGTCAGGCTGGGATTTCTGGCGCAAACACGATGGAAATAAATTTAGAGCCGTCTGCCGTGCAGTCGACGTTTTCCGAGCATCGCTATGGCTTAGCAAGTTCAGAGGTGCCACGGTTGGTCGCTGAGATTTTGAGTGTGTCTTTATAATTTTCAGTCATAGGACAATAAAAAATTTAGTTCGAAATTTAATTTATGTTCTCCTTCTCCGCTTTTAAGGGCGGTTTCTTTGCCACAATTCTGTGGCGGCGTTTTATGTGATAGACTACACGGCGTTTAATTTTATTCTTGCGACTGCTCTGTAAATTAAAATTAAGATAAATATGGAAGCAGGATCTATACTGGTAGATATTTGTAGTGCTTATTCGTAATAGTTACTTAACTAAAAAGGGATTAACATGAAAATTGTCAGAGTCCAGGACGTTATCGGAACTGAACGCGAAGTAGCCGGCGTCGAGTCTCCTTGGGTTAGCCGCCGCCTTTTGCTTAAAAAAGAAGGTATGGGTTTCTCCTTCCATGAAACCATTATTCCCGCAGGTTCAGAGCACGAGTTCTGGTATAAAAATCATCTTGAGGCTGTCTACTGTGTTGCTGGTAATGGCTCGATTACAGACCTGGAAACCGGTGAAACCCATCAGATCACTGACGGCACACTCTATGCGCTAGACAAGCATGACAAGCACTTGCTGCACGGCGGTACCGAGGATATGCGCTTAATTTGCGCCTTTAACCCGCCGGTTACTGGTCGTGAAACTCATGATGCTGACGGCGCTTACAGCCTAGTCGATGATGAATAAAACCGATTTGGGTCTAATTCGTTAAAAGTCAGATCAGCTCGCCGCGACCAGTCTTTGCTAGTTGCGGCGTTATTATGCTGAATTAAGCGGGGCTATATTTTCTTTCTAATTCCCGTATTTTTTTGAGCTATATAGATGGCCTTATTGTTTTTTTGAATGCGCTCTATTTTTTATTAAGCGCTACAGTTGGCGCTCAGATGTTATGAGGGCTGTCATCTTTATTGTGGCGTCTTAGTGCTCGATTTGGGTTTTGTCAACTTTTTGTGTTGAAACTTTTTTATTAAAAATAATATTTTTTATAAATCATAAATAAGTCTATAAATTCAGCTATAAGGTATCGTTATTTTCACTGAGTTAGCGCATTAGGAGTCGGCAGCTTTGCTGTCGTGGTTTCAATTTGCGGCCAAATAAGCTATATTGACGCAGAGATTGGGACGCACTGACCCGCTGAAATTAAGCCCAGTGAACCTCCATGAGCCGCAATGTCTCACCTAGTGTTTGGTCACTCAATCTCTTGTAAGCGAGATTGCCTAATTGCTCAGTTCACCGAAAACTCGCCCCTATGAGGGCGCAGCTGTATGGGTTAACCATAAAAGGAGAATATTGAATGTCGATCAAATCAGAAAAACAAATGTCAGACGCGGTAGCTGCCTGGCTAGAACCCGACATGGATTCCGTGAAAGGAACTGAAACTCCAAAGGACCCCAACAAAGGTTATATTGCGCTGCTTGGCTGGAGCGTCAACGCGATTAAGGCCGCGCAGAAGTTTGATCGCCGCTATATCGTGGTTGCTCCGGATTGGGCAGCGGATTTCTGTACTGCCAATAAGATTCCCTTTATAGCATGGGATTTCACCCGCCTGAATGATCGCTCTATGGAGATTGCGCAAACGCTAAAGGCGGAAGGCGTTGATGTAGCCATACCATTATTTGAGGAAACGGTAGAGTGGTCCGGCGCCATTAACTCGGTGCTACTCGACAGTCCTCGGATGTATGGTCAGTCTATTCTGTTTCGCGACAAGGCACTGATGAAGCGTCGCGCTCAGCTTGGCGGTATTCGTGTTGGTATTTTTGAGGAGGCCCACGAGAAGGAAGATATCGTTCGCTTCATGAAACGTGTCAATCAAACACTGCTTAAACTTGACGGTGACCCGGATGATCCTATTCACGTTAAGGCATTCGACAAAGCCGGTTGCCTCGGCCACCGAATGATTCGCACGGTAGAAGAAATCGACAACATTCCTGATGAAGAATATCCACTGTTGATGGAAAGTCACTTGGATGGTTGGGAGTTTGCCGTTGAGGCTTGGATTCACGACGGTAAAATTCAGTTCCTTAATATTTCTGAGTACGTAACTTTGGGTTACTCGGTTTTCGTGCCGGCTACTGAGCAGCTTGAGAGCTGGCGTCCAGCGATTACCAAGCAGATTGAGCTGCTTATCAAGACTTTTGAGATTAAATTCGGTCTCATTCACCCCGAGTACTTTGTGACCGCTGACGGCGAAATGTACTTTGGCGAAGTTGCCTATCGTCCGCCAGGGTTTAAGGCTTTCGAACTTATTGAGAAAGCGTACGGATTTAATGCGTATCAGGCGTCTATGCTTGTCTTCGATCCTAATAGCACCAAAGAAGAGGTCGATAACTTCTTTCCTCGCGAGGTGGTCGACGCCAAGGGCTATGCAGGTTGCTTTGGCGTGTATCCGCGGCGTCGGGTGATCAGCAAGCTCGAAATGCCTGCTGAGACGATTGATCATCCCTACTTCGAATCCCACGAGTTAGTTGCGCCTGCAGAAGAGACGGTGCCCGATCGGGCAGCTTTTGGTACCCATTGGGGCCTGATCTTCTTCTTTGGTGACAATCCCATCAAGATGCGGGATCTACTCAAAAGACAGGAAGACCTAGACTTCTACGTATAGATCCTTGACTTTATAAGCCTAGTTTCCCAGCGGGAAGCTAGGCTTTGCTGTTTCTAGCGCCGTAAATTTTTTTGCCCCTCTATAATCCCTTCTGTTTTAGCCTCAGACATCAAAGCTGAAGCAGGCTCTCGTATTTATTCTCCTTATGACTTCATCCGCATTGGCGATCGGTATACCGGCCTTTTCGATACCTTACCTTAGCTGAGCGTCGTGGCATCTGGTATTGTTGTTTGGCATTGATTCTGAAGATAATAGCTAAGTAAATAGCGCTGAAAAATTATTATGGAAAATGGTGTTTCAAAGATCGGTTTGCCGCGCAAAAGTGGCAGATCATGCTATGGTCTTCTAGCGATATGAAATAAATCTGATCTCTTTTTTTGGATGCGGGTGGTGTTCTATGCTTGCAAAAACGTACAGCCGTAAAGATCTATTAATACGCAAGGCCGAGGACGGTGATCTTCCGGTGCTGGTAGATTTCCTGGTTAAGTTAGCGCTCCATGTGACTGGTCCACCTTCGCAAAAGCTGAAGAGAAAAGAACGCAAACGCCTCTTAGATTTTCTCGCGGCAGCCCTTGGCGATAGCGATAAACTACTGGTGGTTGCGGAGCTGCCAGATACCGGTCTTGTCGGCATGGCCTATGTCTATATTGTGCGTAGCCAAGGCATATGGGAGCAGGCGGGTGACTATGAGTATACGTCTGGCATTATTGATGATATCTGGGTGGAGCCGGCGTTTCGCAAGCTGGGTATATTCAGTGCAATGCTGAGGCGGTTGATAGCGTTTGCCGAAAGCCGCGATGTACCCGAGCTCATTCTAGAGTACGCGATTTCTAATAAAGAAGCTGAGGCTACCTGGAAAAGACTGGGCTTTGAGGTTACCGGTGTTCGCGCCGCAGCATTTACCAGTTTAGTTAAGAGTAAGCTGGGATAAAGTTCGTAGAAGGTTTGGTACAGCATGTAATTAGCGGCAGTGGGAGGTGTTTAGTGATTGGTGATCGCAGTGTCACAGTTTTTTATGACGAGCTTATGCTTGGTCATAATCCCGAAGTTGATTTGCCCTTTTTGCCCAGTCGGGTGGAGAAGCGGGTCAGAAATATCCTCAAAGATCTGGACTTCAAATGGAGCTATCCGGAACATCCGGGCCGCTTGAACGCGATCAAGGAGTTACTGGACGCCGAGCCAATACCCGGTGTTCAATTCAAAGCGGGCCAGCAGGCCAGTTATGAACAGCTGGGACGGGTTCATACGACCTCTTATCTCGATCATATATTCTCCCTGGAGGGGAAGACCGCGTGGCTAGATAGTGATACTACCGCGGTGTCGCCGAATTCCATCAAGGCGGCGACCTCGGCGGCGGGTAGTGCTATCGCTGCGGTTGAGTGCGTGGTGAGAGGCGAATCGCAAAGTGCATTTGCACTGGTTCGGCCACCGGGGCATCACGCCGAACCGGTGAGAGCGCGGGGATTTTGCTTATTTAATAACGTCGCCGTAGCCGCGGCTCATGCTCAGGCTAAACTCGGTTGCGAGCGTATTCTGATCGTTGACTGGGATGCCCATCATGGCAACGGGACTCAGGACATCTTCTGGGCCGATCCCGATGTCTTGTTCTTTGATATCCACTGCGCTGCACCTTTCTACCCTGGTTCCGGCCATCTCGAAGAAGTTGGGGGTGGGCTTGGTGAAGGCTATAATATCAATGTGCCGATTCCCGAAGATGCCGGAGATATCGCCTTTGAAAAGGCATTTCGAGAGATACTGATTCCCGCTGCAGATTATTTTAAGCCGGATCTGGTTCTGATTTCTGCAGGCTTTGACGCTCACCGTAACGATATGGCCCTAAACCTTAGTTATGATGGTTTTGCAATGCTCACTAGTATCGTTCAGGGCATTGCTGATAAGCACTGCGAAGGTCGGCTGGCTTTTGTGCTTGAGGGTGGCTACAACCTAAAATCCCTGTCCCGTGGTGTTCACACTGTATTAGAAGTTCTAGCCGGTGGTGAAGCCCCGGAGAAACTAATGGAGCGCGGTTTTAAGGAAGTGGAAGATGCTGCGGAGTTTCATATGGATGCATTTAAAGATGATTAAGCGAGCAGTATTATTTAGCCGCTCTGAGCCGGCTTTATTAAGGATTATAATGTGAATATAGCCATTTCAATATTATTATTCATTGTGGGCCTTATAAACTTTGTTCCCGTTATTGGCGTTATGTCAGCAGACAGATTATCGAATGCCTATTCAATTGAATTAGTCGGCAACGATATCGTTGTCTTAATGCGTCACCGAGCTTTGCTATTTGGTATTATTGGTGGGTTTATACTTTATTCAGTATTCAATCCCAGCTACCAGATTGCAGCGGTGATAATGGCCGCAATTTCAATGCTTGGGTTTTTATATTTTGTTTGTGCTGTTGGTGACTACAATGGAGCTATTGCCAAGGTAGCTATAATCGATTTAGTAGGTATTGCAATTTTAGCGATTGCCGCTGTTTTAAAATTCGTCAATGAAAATGGCTAGCAAGACTTTAAAATAATCTTATTTTTACCAGTTTCCCCAGTAGTCGTTAATAGTATTTTTCAGAGATGCGCGTCTGCTTATTTGAGTATTTACATCTCAGTGGTTTTTTATTCAGAAATGAGGTTTGTGTATGAATTGGCGGAAATTAATAAGTTGCTGTGTTTTTTTTATTATCATACCTTTTTCTTCTATCTCCTATGCAGACCCGGTGTGGATTGATGTGCGCAGCGCCGGCGAGCATATGATTGACAATATCGAAGGCGACACTCGTATTTCACATGGCGAGATTGTTGCCGAGGCGAATAAAATGTTTAGCGATAAGGATACCGAAATAATCCTGTATTGCCGCAGTGGCGGCAGAGCCAGCAAAGCAAGATCGGCATTACTCGATGCTGGATATACTAATGTATCCAATGTCGGCGGAATAAATGACGCGCGCAAAGCAAGAGGTCTAAGCGAAGCACAGTAAGTTTGGGCCGTGGCTGATTAGGGCGCATAAGTTATACGCCGAGTATTGTTAAATTATTTGGCTGCGCAAGGGGCTGTCACCGGCTAGTCCACCACCCAAGGAGCAATCCAGTATGTGCGAATTACTCGGAATGAGTGCCAATGTTCCTACCGATATCTGCTTTAGTTTTGCAGGTCTTAGCCGCAGAGGTGGTGAGACCGGTCCCCACGTGGATGGCTGGGGTATCGTATTTTACGAGGAGGGTGGAGTTAGAGAGTTTAAAGACTATATGCCAAGCCACGGCTCCAAGCTTTCCCAGTTCTTAAGTGATTACCCCATCAAGAGCCATATTGTAATAAGCCATATTCGGCAGGCGAATGTGGGCGGTGTGGGGCTTGAAAATACCCACCCCTTCCAGCGCGAACTTTGGGGGCAAGCCTGGAGCTACGCGCATAATGGTCAGGTGCCCGCCGCTTTAGATCTGGCAAATACCCGGTTTTCAGCCATAGGTAGCACCGACAGTGAGCGTATATTTTGCTGGCTAATGGATTCCTTGGCGGCACGCTTCGATGCGGCACCTGATCCACAGGTATGGGCGGACTATTTAAGCGGTTTGTGCGAATCGATAAATAAGCTTGGTGTTTTCAATCTATTACTGACCAACGGCAATGCGCTGTTTTGCTTTTGCTCCACTAAGCTATGTTGGATCACTCGGCGTGCGCCCTTCGGAGTTGCCCAATTGTCAGATAAAGACCTAAGTATTGATTTTGCAGAAGTAACCACAGATAACGATATTGTTACCATGATCGCCACCCAAGCCCTGACCAATAACGAGGTCTGGCATACCATGGCGCATGGGGAGTGTCGGCTATTTGTGGCGGGAGAGAGCGTTTGGGAATGCCATACTAGGGCGGTTTTACATGCCAGTGCAGCATCGCAAGCAGACGGAGCTTAAATAATAGCTAGCAAGGGATAGTAGCTTCGCTACAATACGTGAGCCCTACTATTGCGAGAATTGGAGAATCACCTTTGCAGGCAAAGCTAACGTTATTTATTGAAAACGCAGTGACCCAAAGAGTGATCATTTCGCTGATTATTCTAAACGCCATACTTTTGGGAATGGAGACTTCCAGCGGGGCCATGGCGGTGATGGGGACGTATATAGTATTCCTTGATCAAGCAATACTGACGGTGTTTGTTGCGGAGATCGCCTGCCGCATATATGTCTATCGGCTCAAGTTTTGGAAAGACCCCTGGAGTCTGTTTGATTTTGCGGTGGTGTCCATTGCAATTATTCCGACGAGTGGCGCGTTCTCGGTATTGCGTGCGCTGCGGGTATTAAGGGTGCTGCGTCTGCTTACGATGATACCGTCTATGCGCCGCGTGGTGGGAGCCTTGCTCAGTGCCATTCCCGGTCTTATCTCAATCGCCGTTGTCTTGCTGATTATTTATTATGTATTTGCAGTTATTGCCACCAACCTGTTTGCTCAGGACTACCCGCAGTGGTTTGGTAGCCTGGGCATGTCCTTGTACACGCTGTTTCAAATTATGACACTGGAAAGCTGGTCTATGGGCATAGCGCGGCCTGTTATGGAGACCTTCCCCTACGCCTGGGCCTTTTTTATACCCTTTATCTTAGTTGCTACCTTTACCATGCTGAACTTGTTCATCGCGATTATTGTTAATGCGATGCAAACCTTTAGCGAGCAGGAGCACAAAGAAACCATCGAGGCAGTAACCGTGCTAGATAATGATCTGCACGGAGAATTGAAACTTTTGCGCCAAGAAGTGCGAGAGTTAAGGCAGTTTCTTACTGATAAGACCCTGCCGCCGAGCTAGCTTTTTTGACGGTATTTTACGTGCCGTCTTTACTCAAAGTGAAAGTTGCTGCGGCGAATAGTGAGAGCGCCTATGATGGCGCAATGCTAGATCGTTTGAAGGAATTTATGCTACTTCACAAGCTGCGTGCGGGTTTGACGCAGTTCAAAAAGAAGGCGGGCTAATATGGGAAATCTACTAAGGGCGGCATTGGTTTTTGTTGCTGCGATGTTGGGGCTGGGAAATGCTATGGCGGTAGAGGAAGCGGAATACGCGGTCGAACTCAAGGAGCAATCCTTTGAGTTGCGACTTTACGAGCCCCATCTTATTGCTGAAACCCTAGTAGACGGAGAGTTTGACGAGGCCGGCAGTAAAGCCTTCAGGCGACTTTTTAAGTATATATCCGGCAATAATCAGTCTCGTGAAGAACTAAAAATGACTGCCCCGGTTGGTCAAGGCGCAGCCAGTGAGAAGATCGATATGACTTCGCCTGTGGGGCAGCAGCGTGAAAATGACCAGTGGGCGGTCAGCTTTATGATGCCCGCAAGCTATTCATTGGAGACTCTACCTGAACCACAAGACCCCATGGTGGTCCTGCGTCAGGTGCCTGCTCGCCACATCGCCGCGATTCGGTACTCGGGCTTTTGGAGTGAAAAATCGTATCTACTCAATAAGGCAAAGCTGGACGCTTGGATTGAGGAAAAAGGCTTCACGGTAGTGGGCAAGGCGGAATGGGCGCGTTACAACGCGCCATTCACTCCCTGGTTTATGCGCCGGAATGAGGTGTTAGTGCCTGTTATGAATCCTTCGGGAAACGACTAAACATCGCGCTATCATCGGCGGACAGGTTTCTGCAGTTCTGGTTTTTAATTGCTATGCCATGAATGTATAAACGCTCAGTAATCTGAGCGATTACTGCGGCAGTCTAAATACTTAGCGATACTTTGATCGCTTTCAAAATATTGTAATCGTACTCGCCGTCTAAGGCCTCAAAGACGCCTTTCATTTTGCCGTCTTCGCTTAGCTCAAAAGCAAATTGAATTTCTTTTATTTGTGTTTCATTCAGGCTGATTACGTCGCTGAGTGCAAGTTCGCCGTTGGCGATACCTTGGCAGAGGTGGGCGTAGATAGTGTTAGTAGATAACTTGCGCTCGCTTGCGATATCTTCTGGCGACTTTCCCTGTTTTAAAAGAGAAATACTGTTGGCGGCGGTGTCATTGATGCCGTCATTTTGATCATTGTCACTGCCGGCAGTCGCCAGAATAATATCTAAAAATCCCTGACCATAGGCCTCTAGTTTTCTTTCGCCGATACCGGATATGCGGCCAAGCTGCTCTAGGTTTTGTGGTTGACGCTCGGTCATTTCAGCGAGGGTGGCATCATGGAAAATCATATAGGCGGGAATACTTTGTTCCGTTGCCAGGATTTTACGGTGATCGCGCAATGCATCCCATAAGGTGTTGTTTGCGGCGCCAGAAAAAGTGCGGGTTTTGCGGCCTTGGCTTTTCTTGCTGATTTTGGCCATTTTCCGCAAAGTCAGTTGTTCTTCACCTTTTAATACCGGCCGGGCGGTGTCGGTGAGTTGCACGCTGCCGTGCCCTTCAACATCAATATGTAATAAGCCCCGAGCAATAATCTGGCGGTATAAGGTTCGCCACTCGGTGCTGTTTAGCTCGGTGCCAATACCGTAGGTGGAAATTTTATCGTGACCGAATTGGCTAATCCGGTCCTGTTCTTTACCGAGTAATACATCTACTAAATAACTTACGCCAAAGCGCTGCCCGGTGCGGTACACGCAGGACAGTGCCTTTTGTGCGGCAACGGTGGCGTCCCAGGTTTCTGGCGGTGTGAGGCAGTTGTCACAGTTGCCGCAGGGATGATCTAAGTTGTCGTCAAAATAGCGCAGCAAGGCTTGGCGACGACAGGTGGCGAGTTCGCAGAGTCCGAGCATGGCGTCTAATTTATGTTGTTCTAGGCGTTTTCGGCCTTCCTCTGCCGTGGAGTTGCCCTGCATTTGTCTGAGGGTAATCACGTCTTGCAGGCCGTAGGCCATCCACGCATCGGCGGGCAAGCCGTCACGACCTGCACGACCAGTTTCCTGGTAATAGGCTTCAATACTTTTGGGTAAATTTAAGTGGGCCACAAAGCGTACATCGGGTTTGTCTATGCCCATACCGAAGGCAATGGTGGCGACGATGATGACGCCGTCTTCGCGTAGAAACCGCTCCTGATGTTGCTGACGCATTTCGTTGCCCAGGCCTGCATGGTAGGGCAGTGCGGTCATGCCTTTGGTGCTTAGCCACTGGGCGACTTCGTCTACCCGTTTGCGCGACAGGCAATACACAATGCCGGCTTCGCCTTCGTGCTCGTTCAGAATAAAGCGTAGTAATTGCTCGCGGGCGTTGCCCTGATTTTCGGTAATGCGGTAGCGAATATTGGGTCGGTCAAAACCGTCGTTGAAAACCCGAGCTTCTTGCAGTGACAGGCGCTCGATGATTTCCCGCTGCGTTGTGCCGTCGGCGGTGGCGGTGAGGGCGATACGTGGAATATCGGGAAAGCGTTCGTGGAGAATCGATAGCTTGATGTACTCGGGCCGGAAGTCGTGGCCCCACTGGGATACGCAATGGGCTTCGTCGATGGCGAATAAGGCCAGCGGCGCTCGGCTTAGGAGGTCGAGCATGCGCGGCATCATTAAGCGTTCTGGCGCCACATAGAGTAGATCCAAGTCGCCATTCATCAACGCGGTCTCTACGCCGTTAACTTCCATTGCAGTTTGGCTGGAATTTAAAAATGACGCTCTAATGCCGTTCTGACGCAGCGCCATCACCTGATCTTGCATGAGTGCGATCAGCGGGGAAACTACAATAGCAGTGCCTTCGCGAACCAGCGCGGGAACCTGAAAACATAGCGACTTACCGCCGCCCGTTGGCATGAGTACCAGCGCGTCACCGCCATTAACAAGGTGATCTACAATCTCCGCTTGCTGGTTGCGAAAGGCGTCGTAGCCGTAAATTGTTTGCAGGACATGTAAGGCGGCGTCTGCGGGTTTACTGGTGTCAGTATGTAAGATAGTGCATTACCACATTAGGTCGTCGGGGATTTGGTAGGCTGCGTAAGGATCGTCTTCTTCCACGGCATCGTTGCTGACTTTGGTGTTGTGCACTAGCACCGCGCTGTCGTCGCGCTGGGCAATTTTATCGGCAATGGCCGCAGGCACTAACTCATAGCCGTCTCTTAATTTAACCAGGGCAATCACGCCTTTGATTAATTGCGTTTGCAAGAGTGCGTCGACGTATAGTTTTTTGATTTTTTTGCCATCAGTGAATTGATAGGCGATTTCGCCGCGTCTACGGTCAATCTTGTTTAGCGTTATCAGCTGAATGATTTGGGCTTTAATCGCTTTCTTGTCGGCTTCGGCCTGGCGCTGACGATTGAGTTCGCGATCGCGCTCGACTTTTTCGGCAAGGGCGCGTTTGGCGGCTTCTTTACTTTCGTCAACAATGACTTGGCCTGTGGCCTTGGCCTGCTTAACTTGCTTGCGCTTTTCTTGATTAAGTTGCTTGGCCTTCTTCTTGTCGACCATGCCTGCTTTAAGAAGCTGCTCTTGCAGAGATATCATGCAATAACCTCCCTATGCCTGTGTGAGTGTGTAATGTGATAGCCGTGCCTATTCTAAGCTATTCGCGTCTGCGGAGCTTGGGCTTATTGCGGTCATTTTTGAACCGGGGGCTCAGCGGCTGTGGACGGTGAGCAGTTAGTGTTCGAGCTGGCTTAACGTCCGCTGGGTATGGCGATATCCAGCTTTAGCAAATCGATGGCCACGGCTTCCGCGATCTTTATGCCGTCAATACCGGCTGACAATATACCTCCAGCGTAGCCTGCGCCTTCTCCTGCGGGATAGAGTCCGCGGGTGTTTAGGCTTTGATAATCCTTGCCGCGTTTAATACATATTGGCGACGAGGTGCGGGTTTCTATGCCGGTGAGGATGGCGTCGTTCATGGCAAAACCTTTGATCTGTTTGTCAAAGGCGGGGATCGCTTCACGAATGGCCTCATTGGCAAAGTCGGGTAGCGCTTTTGATAGATCGCCCAAAGACACACCGGGTTTATACGAGGGCGTGACGCTGGCGAGCTCGCTTGATGGCGTGTTGCGCAAATAGTCGCCAACGAGCTGCGCCGGGGCATTGTAATTTTCGCCGCCGAGTTGATACGCCAAGGTTTCCAAGGAGCGCTGTAAATCGATACCCGCTAATATGTGCTCGGGATAATCTTTTTCTGGCTCAATGCCGACCACAATAGCGGAGTTGGCATTGCGCTCATTGCGCGAGTACTGCGACATGCCATTGGTGACCACCCGGCCCTCTTCAGAGGTGGCTGCCACTACCGTGCCACCGGGACACATGCAGAAACTGTATACGCTGCGACCATTTTTACAGTGGTGAACAAGCTTGTAGTCGGCCGAACCTAAAATGGGGTGGCCGGCTTGCTCGCCAAATCGCGCTGCGTCGATAACCGATTGCGGGTGCTCAATTCTAAAGCCGATAGAAAAAGGTTTAGGCTCTATATAAACGCCTTGATCTAGAAGCATTTCAAAGGTGTCGCGGGCGCTGTGGCCAATAGCCAGAACCACATGGCTGCTTGGCAGGTGTTCGCCGCTACTCAAGGTTAAGCCGGTGATTTGGCCTTGATCATCGCTAGTCGCTTCGCGGTGAATGGTTTCTACTTTGGTGTCGAAGCGAATTTCGCCACCTAGGCGGGTAATTTCAGCGCGGATATTTTCCACCATCTTAACCAGCTTAAAGGTCCCAATATGGGGCTTGCTGACCATCAATATTTCTTCGGGTGCGCCGGCCTTAACAAATTCGGTCATGACTTTACGACCGAGGAAACGCCGATCTTTGACCTGGCTCCAAAGCTTGCCATCAGAGAAGGTGCCCGCGCCGCCTTCGCCGTATTGCACATTGGATTCGGTATTGAGTTTACCCTCGCGCCACAGCCCCCAAGTATCTTTGGTGCGCTGGCGTACGTCTTGGCCGCGCTCTAACACAATGGGCTTAAGTCCCATTTGCGCAAGCACTAAGGCCGCTAAAATGCCGCAGGGGCCAAAGCCGATAACCAGCGGCCGCTGCTGATCTGCTGCTGGGAAGTTGCTTTGTGCCTGAGCGAGTAGTGTGTATTCAGTATTGGGGCTGGGACCAAGAAAGGACTTGCCTGCAAAACGCGCCAGTAATGTGGCTTCGCAGGCTTCGCTTACCGCGATATCTAATTGATAAATTAACTGGATATCGCCTTTTTTGCGGGCGTCATAGCTGCGCTTGAATATGGCGACTGAGTGAAGATCCGCGTCCTCTATACCCAGTCTGGCCAGAATGGATTTACGTAGGGCCGCTTCTTCGTGGTCTAGCGGCAGTTTCAAGTCGTTGAGTCTGAGCATTAAGAGGCGTCGTGGTGTACTGGAAAGCGCGCTATTCTACCACGGAATAGTTTTGTGCTCCCAGTCGATAAATGTCGCTTCTGCTGGCGAGTCTTCAAGAGTGTTGGCGGTCTGCTGCATTAGCTCAAGTAGACTGTTTGCGACAAAGGCAGGAGAGAATAACTTGCCCTCTGGTACGGACGCCTGAAACGGCCGCGACAGGGCCGAGTCGGTGGTGCCGGGATGAAAGGCGATTAAGCGAACATTTTTTGCGCGCCGGCCGTATTCAATAGCAGCGCTGCGAATGCCCATGTTTAAAGCGGCTTTCGACATGCGGTAGCTATACCAGCCGCCGAGATGATTATCAGCGATACTGCCAACGCGCGCACTGAACACTGCCATGACACAGGCTTGGGGTGATTTTAATAGTGGCGCTAAGGCTTTCATCCACAGCATGGGCGTGAGGGTGTTGCTTTGCATAATGGCCATCATGGCCTCAGCGCTGATGTCTTCTAAGCGCTTTTCTGGTTTGATATTGTCGTCATGCAGGCGACCATTACAAATAATGACACGGTTAATTTTGCCGCGTAACGGGGAGAGTTCGGCAATGCATTTGCCAATCTCCGCTTCGGAATTGTCACATTGTAGATAGCTAAGTCCCTCGGTTTCGGGGATGGCCGGGCGGGCTCGGCTAATAGCCACTATGTGCGAGGTGTCAGCCATCGCACTGACGGCGTGAATACAGGCAGACGCTAAGGCGCCGCTCGCGCCAATAACGACGGTGATTGGCAATGAGTCAGGAGTTTCCATACGTTTGATACCGTGGCGCTAGAATAGTGCCTATCTTTACGGCGCTGCGGCATAGCTGGATTTATCGCCGGGCTTTGCGCTGTCAGTAAAGTGTGGGTATTAAACCACAAGGCCGGCGCTATAACCGGATGACCATGCCCATTGAAAATTGAAGCCCCCCAGCCAGCCAGTCACGTCAACTACCTCACCAATAAAGTAGAGTCCGGCTTGGTCTTTGGCCTCCATAGTTTTGGAGCTGATACCGGCGGTATCGACGCCGCCACGGGTGACTTCTGCGGTGCGGTAGCCCTCGGTACCAGACGGTTTTAACTGCCAGTTATTGAGTTTTTCACCGATGCCTATGAGCTGTTTGTCGGAAAACTCCCCCATCGGCTTGTCGGCCTGTTCATGCCACCACAGCCACTGCAGTTCGGCGACCAAACCCTTGGCTAGTTTATGGCTTAGCACGCTTCTTAGCAGACTTTTAGCCTGGCTATGTTTGGCATTGACTAACCAGTCAGCGGCGTTAATACCGGGCAGAATATTCACAGTGATGACGTCGCCGGGGTCCCAGTAATTTGAGATCTGCAGCGCCGCCGGGCCAGAAATGCCGCGATGGGTAAATAGAATGTTTTCGGTAAAGCTCACTTTATTGGTGGAAAGCTCCACTTCCAGTGCCAAGCCGGCGAGCTTTTCGCAGAACTGTTTCATGGCGTCGCTAAACATAAAGGGGACCAAGCCGGCATGGCGTTTAGTTAGCGCTAAGCCGAACTGCTTGGCAATATCGTAACCGACGCCACTGCCGCCAAGGGTGGGAATGGAGAGCGCGCCGGATGCCACCACAAAGGATTGGCAATGAAATTCTTGCTCGGTGTCCTGCTGATTTACGGTCAGTTGATAGCGTGATGAGCCCGCAATGTCTACTTGGCAAGGTGCTATTGAGACAAGTTCCGAATGGGTGCGAATCTCTGCGCCGGCCCCGGCACACTCCTCTAGCAGCATATTTAGAATATCTTTGGCTGAGTTTAGGCAGAAAAGCTGGCTGTGACGGCGCTCTTCATAGGGAATATTATAGCGTTCCACCATGCCGATAAAATCCCACTGGGTATAGCGGTTTAGGGCGGCTTTACAAAAGTGCGGATTGGCAGAAATGAAGTTGTCGGCTTCGACGAAATGATTGGTGAAATTGCATCGTCCACCGCCAGACATCAGTATCTTTTTGCCCACCTTATTGGCTTTTTCTAATACCAGTACGCGGCGGCCACGCTGGGCTGCGGTGATCGCACACATCAGGCCCGATGCGCCTGCACCAAGAATGATCACGTCGTATGTCTTTGCGCTAGTCGACACGGTGAGGGCTTCGCTGTAAGTGGTTTTGCATGAGCGGGAAGTGGGCTGGCTCTGTAAAAGAGGCGAAGTATACCGACAAAATCCGCTGTCTTATACGCGCAAGCGCCGCGCCACTGACGTGCATAGCCGTATTTGTCGAGGGCTATCTGTATAAGCTCGCTTTTCAGTCGCCTACATTGAGGTAAACAGAAATATTTGCTCCGGTAACGCAGTTTTAGGTTAGGCTGGTGCAGATTTTGCAGGCATCCGCCTAATCATTTCAGTTCCTGGTCCTCTCAGCAAACTCGAGTGATACAGATTACTTAATTTTCTAACTAATAAGGCGAGGTCTCCTTACATGAGTCGCAACCAAGCGCGTGTTCAAGCTGTTTCCCAAATAGTAAATCGTAAAACCACAGACGTTACGATGCCTGAGCCTCTGAGCAAGATCTGGGCAAGCGATGTCTTTAATCTTGCGAAGATGGAGGAAGCGCTGTCTAAAAACGCTTTCAAAGCCATCAAGACTACCGTACAAACTGGCGAGCCACTTGCTCCAGCCACCGCTGATGTTGTCGCTGCGGCCATGAAAGATTGGGCGCTTGGCAAAGGTGTTAAGTTTTTCTCGCACATTTTTTACCCCATGACCAATGCCACTGCTGAGAAGCATGATGGCTTTATTATTACCAATTCAGATGGTAATGCGATCACCGAATTTACCGGTAGCTTGTTAATTAAGGGCGAGCCGGACGGTTCATCCTTCCCCAACGGTAGCCTGCGGATGACCAATGCGGCGCGCGGATATACTGCATGGGATCCAAGTAGCCCCGCCTATATTATGCACACCGATAACGGCGCAACCTTGATGATTCCTAGCGTTTTTATGAGCTGGACAGGTGAAGCGCTAGATAAGAAAATCCCTTTGCTGCGCTCGAATTCTGCCATGAATAAAGCAGGTCAGCGGGTGTTGTCGCTGATGGGCGAAACCGAAATTGCGGCGCTGAACTCTAGCTGCGGTGCTGAGCAAGAATACTTCCTGATTGATTCTAACTTTGCCAATAGTCGTCCAGACTTGCTGTTGGCCGGCCGGACTTTGTTTGGCGCAGCGCCAGCTAAAGGCCAGCAGTTTGATGATCATTACTTTGGTGCAATCCCTGAGCGTGTTCAGATCTTCATGCAAGACTTTGAAGACCAGCTTTACCGCTTGGGTATTCCAGCTAAGACCCACCACAATGAAGTGGCTCCCGGTCAGTTTGAAATTGCACCTTACTTTGAAGCTGCAAATGTCGCATCTGACCATCAGCAGCTGCTCATGACAGTGCTGAAATTAACGGCAAAGCGTCATGGTTTTATGTGTCTATTACACGAAAAACCCTTCGCTGGTGTTAACGGTTCAGGCAAACACGTGAACTGGTCAGTGGGTAATGCAACTCAGGGTAATCTCCTTGATCCAGGTAGCACTCCCCATGAAAACATTAACTTCCTGCTCTTTTGTGGTGCAGTAATTCGTGGCGTGCACCTTTATGGCCCGCTTTTGCGCGCCGTTATCGCATCTGCATCGAACGATCATCGCTTGGGTGCAAACGAAGCCCCTCCGGCTATCCTGTCTGTTTACTTGGGCGACCAGCTTGAGCGCGTGTTTAACGATATCAAAGAAGGCAAGTTGCTGAAGTCAGAAGTTGGCGGCCTTATGGATTTGGGCTTGAGCCAAATTCTTAAATTTGAACGCGATCCCGGTGACCGTAACCGTACTTCTCCGTTTGCTTTCACCGGTAACCGTTTTGAGTTCCGTGCGGTAGGTTCTTCTGCCTCAGTCTCAGGTCCGCTGGTGGCGATGAATACCATGTTAGCTGATTCATTGAACTGGATTGCCGACAAGCTTGAAGCTGAATTAGCAACTGGTACCAGTAAGCCGGTAGCCGCAGTCAAAGTATTGAAGGAACTGATGGACGGCCACAGCAATGTTATTTTTGGTGGCGACGGATACTCTGCAGAATGGCACCGTATGGCTGTTGAAGATCGCGGCTTGAAGAATCTGCCGACCTCGGCTGATGCCCTACCTGCACTGCGTGAAGAGTCTGTTGTTAAGCTGTTTTCTGGCACCGGGGTATTAACGCCGGTTGAGCTTGAAAGCCGTTTTGAGGTTTATTCGGAGCAGTATCTGCTGTCGATTGAAGTAGAAGCCAAGTTGGTTGTTGATATGGCCACTACTAGCATTTACCCAGCAGCTATTGAGTACTTGTCGCAGCTGGCTGGTACCGCGTCTTCAATGGCAGCATTGAATATTACTTTGGACAGCGGAGTAGCTGCCGCTGTTGCTAAAGAAGCCAATGCCATGATGACCTCGGTCGCTGCCTTAAGCGCTGCATTAGACGTCCACGATTTTGACTCTACTGAAGCGCATATGCAGTATTCGGCAAGCACCTTGTGTAGCTTAATGCTCGAAGTGCGTGCTCATGCAGATGCCTTAGAAGCACTGGTCGCGGATGACTTGTGGCCACTGCCTAAGTACGCTGAAATGCTGTTTATTAAATAATACTGCGGCGGCTTTCACCGGCCGTAATAGTGTTACTTGATGACGCAAAAACGCCCTCACCTGAGGGCGTTTTTGCGTTTAGGGTATTTCTCTCGCCATCGACTCTCAGAATATATTGCTTGGGCTTGCTTCGATTGATCTTTTGTTCCCAGAGCAAAACGCTTCGCTGAGTAAATGCGGGTGGCGTCTGAAGGCAGTATTGGGCAGTCCGCGCCTTAATGTCTTGAAGCTAAAGTCTGTGATGTATTTAATATGCCTGAATAGGGTGTTGACCTCGGCTAATATAGAGAATGAATACGGCGACGATATGCTGTGACTGGTGCTTTAATTTATGTGAGGCGCCGTCGGCGTGTAAAAATGTATGTTCTAAAAGGGTGGAAGGTGTGAGATTCTGCCCTCTGATAACAAAAAGTAAGAGTAGCCAGCGTGAATTTTCAGAATTATAAGCAAAGTTTTACAGACCTCGGTAATCAGGTGGTGACCGCGGTGCTGCAAACCGAAACCTATGCCCAGCTCGGGCTGGTGTTGGTGATCTTTGGATTAACCTTTTTTATAAGCACCTATATTCGTAAGTTTGTGCCACTGTTTGCAGATGCACCGGCAAACGCGCCGCTCAAGCCTCTGCGCAAGTTAACTGGTAAATTAGGCGTTCTTATCTTTCCTCTGCTCGCCATTCTGGCATTGAGTTTAGCTGTTCAGTTGAGTCAGAGCTTTTTCGGTGAATCCTGGCTGATACGTGCCGCCTTAATCGTCGCCATGATGTTGGTTTACAGATCAATAGTTCGTGACCACGTCAAAAATGAATTCATTATTTTTGTATTCCGCTGGGTCGGCCAGCCACTGCTGTTATTACATTTATTAAATGTGCTTGAACCGATCATAGCGGTTCTTGAAGCCATGCAATTGACCGTCGGTAATATCGAGATTTCGGTGTATGGCATTGTCAGGGTGGTCTTGTTTGGATCGCTATTGTTTTGGTTGGGACGAGTTTCAAGTAGTACCGGCCAGGAGATCATTCGACGACAGCCAAAGCTCGATTTTCGCACCAAGGAAGTGGCTGCAAAGCTCTTGGAAGTCGCTATCTTTGTGGTGATTTTCTTACTGCTATTGCAGGTCATGGGGATTAATCTGACCGCCTTGGCGGTGTTTGGTGGCGCCCTCGGTGTTGGTCTGGGCTTTGGCTTACAGGCGATTGCGTCCAATTTTATTTCGGGCATTATTATTCTGCTTGATCGCTCAGTTGCACTTGATGATTATATTGAGCTTGAGGACGGCAGGACCGGGGTCGTTCGTGAACTGACCCTTAGGTCGACGACATTAGAGACCTATGATGGCAAAGACATCATGGTGCCAAACGAAAAGTTCGTGACCGAGAGCTTTACCAACTGGACCCACAAGAATAAAAAGCAGCGTTACCGTGTCGATTTCTCGGTAGCCTACGATTCGGATATTCGTCAATTGGTGGAGATCATCAAGGAAACCGTGGCATCACATGAACAGGTGATTAGCGGTGAGGATATTCCCTTTGAAGAGCGGCCAGATTGTGAGATAGATAGCTTTGGCGATTCCGGCGTGAATATGTTTGTTGAGTTTTGGATGATTGGCATAGATGACGGTAAAAACCGTGTCGGTGGCGATCTACTACTGATGATATTCGAAGCAATGCGTGACAATGGCTTCCAGATTCCATTCCCTCAGCGCGAGGTGCGGGTACTCAACGAAAGCATTGGCAAATAAACCTGCCACTTCATATGTCGCCAGACGGCTTGTTAGCAGGCAGTTTGGCGACGAAGTTCGCCGCCTCGTTTTAGCACCGTCTCTTTTCCCGTCCTACGGCTAAACACTGCTGTTGTTATGGCTGGCTGCTTTCGTCGCGCTGTGCATTTACAGACGGCTTGATACCCGCCGAAAACTAGCTGAGCTGGGACTGCAGTGACGACACAATTTCATAAGAATGGAGACGGGCCTCATGGGAGTATATCTGTGAGGTAATCATTAACTCGTCAGCCTGAGTCAGGTCGATAAATTTTTGCATTTCGCGCTGTACTGTATGTGCAGCGCCAATGGCCGAGTAGGACATAATTTGCTGGAGTAGCATTTGGTCGCTGGCTGATAATTGCGCGAGGTAGTTGTCTGCAGGGGGCTGGAGTTTTCCTGGTTGACCGCGTCGTAAATTAACGAAAGCGCGCTGCATCGAGCTCGCCAAATAGTGTGCTTGGGCATCGGTGTCGGCGGCAAAAACGTTGTAGCCAAGCATCACATAAGGTTTGCTCAGTTGGGCAGAGGGGCGGAAGCGTTCGCGGTATACGGCGATCGCATTAAGCATTTGTTCGGGGGCAAAATGCGATGCGAAGGCGTAGGGTAGACCAAGCGAAGCTGCTAATTGGGCGCCAAATAGGCTGGAGCCTAAAATCCAAAAGGGAATGTTGAGGCCTGTTCCCGGTACTGCATGGATCTTTTGCCCCGCATGCGGTTCGCCAAAATATCCCATTAGCTCAACGACATCTGTGGGAAACTGATCAAGGTCGGCGTTTAAGTTGCGACGCATGGCGTGTGCAGTTATTTGATCTGTTCCCGGCGCTCGGCCAAGACCCAAATCAATGCGGTTTGGGAATAGCGCCTCTAAGGTGCCGAATTGCTCAGCAATAATGAGGGGTGCGTGGTTGGGCAGCATTATGCCGCCGGCGCCAACCCGAATGGTTTTGGTGCCGGCGGCAATGTGGCCGATAACCACCGCTGTCGCCGCACTGGCGATGCCCTGCATATTGTGGTGTTCGGCGAGCCAGTAACGATTGAAACCCCACTTTTCGGTATGTTGGGCCAGCGACAAACTGTTTTTTAGTGAGGTGCTGGCGTTGCCGTCGGCGGTGATCGGCGATAAATCCAGGACTGCAAGCTTAACCATGGGGAATCCGCGTTGTTTGTGTGTGGCGATATTGGTTTTGGGTTTTGGCCTGGGCTTAGTGGGTCAGCATTTGCCATAGTTGATTGAGTTTGGCCCTGCCGTCAGCGCGATGGGTTTGATAGCTCACCGCGCTGTCTGGCGAGTCTGGCGACAGCTGTATACTCCAGAGCGCATCCAGTTCATTGGGCAACAAAGAATAGCGGATATCGATAATGCGATTGGGGTCGTTGGGGTCTAGAGCAATATAACCTTGGGAGAACCAGCGAAAGCGCTCAATGTCTGTCGCTTGCCGACTATTGGCAACCAGCCATGGTAGATCTGAGCTGAGTTTGAGCAAGGGAATACTGTCGCCGGTAAACACTTTGGGCTCACTGCCGACCCGCACGGCGTCGATGTAATAGGCTTCATCTGTGCGATAGACGATTTTCCAAAGCAGGATATTGCCGAAGGAGGGCTTTGCCTCCAAGCTGCGAACGACGTGACCCCGGCTGGCTGCTAATTGGTAGCCTACCGCCTCGGCGCGATCTCGCTGTAACCACCCTAAACTAGGGTAGGCAAACACCCAAAACAGCGCCATAGGAGCCGTCCAGCGCCAGTGTTTGCGCACACTTAGAATCAGTAATCCGGCAATGGGTAGAGTGTATAGCGGGTCGATAATCGACATCACATTCCATGACACACGCTCATTGCTAAATGGCCAATAGAGTTGGGTGCCATAAGTCGTGCAGGTATCGAGCAGGGCGTGTGTGGCGTAGCCCAGGGTGCAAAACAGCACAGATTGTTGCCAGCTGAGATTGGTGTTTCGCCGGCCCATTAGCTTGTATAAAACCAAGCCGCAGATGAGGCCGCCCAAGGGGATGAAAATCAGCGAATGGGTGAATTGGCGGTGAAATTCCAAAAACAGTAAGGGGTCGCTTTTAGAGCGAATTAGCACGTCTAAATCGGCGGCCATGCCGGCTAAAAAGCCGAGTACAAGCACAGTGCCGCGTTTTGCGTTGATATTGCCAGAGTTGCGAACAGCGACTGCGCCAAGTAATCCTTGGGTAAGGGGATCCATAAGTTGCTCTGTAATCGGGGCGAATCGAGAGTGTATCTGAAAACTGGTGACAGAATCACGTAATGCGAACAGCAGTGTTCATGGTCGGCAATAGTTAGAGCGTTTCTATTTGCCGACCACAGAGGCTAAGCGTGTCAGGCAACTAGGGCCTCTTTGCATTGTAGAACCGTGACTAGACTGTCCAAATGGCGAATGACTTCTTGGCCACTATTAGTCAGGTAGCCGCCGTCTGGCAGAGTAATCAGTTCTTTTGCATATAGTCGCTGGGTGGCGGCTATGGTGCTTTGATCGGCGGTGTGATGTACCTTAATGCCTTCCAGTGCGGAAGCCGGGTTAAACTGGGTGAGGACACGTATTTCGTCAAGAATGTCTTTGGATAGCGGCATAGCTACAACCTTGTATTGTTATGAATTAAAGGTGTTGCATGGATCATTTGCATAGTGAATGTTCGCTCTGGGAAGTTGTTTATTTGTTTGCCCAGATTCAATACTGTAGCGCGAAATTGGCTGTTCGGCCAAAGGCATTTTAATTATTTACACAGCAAAGCCAATTTGCTCATTTTTAATGGCTGGGCGTGGCTTGCTAGTTCCACATAAATAGACTGCGGGGGTGGGGATGTTTAAAGAATACGGTCAGTATGATGCAATGGGCCTGTCGATGTTGGTGCAGGCGGGAGAGCTTACGTCGTCAGAGCTATTAGAGGCTGCGATTGCGCGAGTTAATGCGGTTAATCCGCGTCTTAATGCGCTTATTCATCGCTTTGATAATAGGGCATTCCAGCACATTAAAGACGGTCTTGCCGACGGTCCCTTCACGGGGGTGCCCTTCGTATTGAAGGATTTACTGGCGGCGTTTGCCGGCGAACCGCTCACAATGGGCAGTCGGGGTATGACGGCGGTGCCGGATTATGACAGCGAATTAGTGCGTCGCTACAAAGCCAGTGGGGTAAATATATTCGCCAAAACCAATACCCCTGAATTCGGCCTGATTATTACTACTGAGCCCAAGGTTCATGGTGTTAGCCATAATCCTCATAAATTAGGTTACAGCACCGGCGGTTCCTCTGGTGGCAGTGCGGCGGCAGTGGCGGCGGGTATTGTTCCAATGGCTCACGGCGGCGACGGCGGGGGTTCTATTCGATTCCCCGCATCGTGGTGCGGTGTTTTTGGCCTAAAACCCTCCAGAGGACGAAACCCCCTCGGCCCTGATCAAGGTGAAGACTGGCAGGGAGCCGTGGCCGAGCATGTATTAACGCGCAGCGTGCGTGATAGCGCCGCGATGTTGGACTGTAGCAGCGGTCATGACATTGGCGCGCCCTATAATATTGGCCTACCATCGGGTTCTTTTTTGGCCGCCACCGAGCGCGATCCAAAGTCACTGCGCATTGCCCTGAGTCGTAAGCCCTTGCTCAATACTGCCTTGCACCCCGATGTAGAAGCAGCCTTAAATAAAACCGCCAAACAATTACAAGATCTTGGCCACGAGGTCATTGAGGTAGAGCCAGATATCGATATCACTCATTTTTGGCGTGATTTCTTTGTGGTGGTCTGCGCCGAGGTCGGCGCAATGGTCGACAATTACCGCACTCTATACGGCAGGGCGTGTGTAGATAAATTTGAGCCCGCTACGAAGAATATGGCAATGATCGGCCGCTCACTAAGTGCTGCCGATTTGGTGTGTGCAAAAAAAGGCTGGCACGATGTTCAGTTGGCTATGGGTAAATTATTAGAGCGTCACGACGTGATGCTATGTCCCACTGTGCCCACCCCAGCCGTGCCCCACGGCCAATTGCCTAATAGCAAAGTTGAAGAGCTACTCATGCTGGCGTCTCATCGTCTCAATATTGGCAAACTATTAATGCGTTCTGGACTGGTGGAGCAGATGGCGTCGCCGGTTCTCGAAAAAATGGCCTTCACCATTATGGGCAATATAAGCGGACTGCCTTGCATGTCTGTGCCACTGCATAGCAGCGCCGATGGTTTGCCGGTAGGCATGCAATTTACCGGTCGGATGAACGACGAAGAAACCCTATTTAGCTTGGCCGCTCAACTGGAGAGAGACCTTGGCTTTTCTGCTTTAGCAAGTCTATAAGAACGTCAGATAGGCGCCCCGAGTGGCGCGCCCTGCTATCTAACACCTCGAATGATGCGCAGTATTACCTATAGTTATATTCTCAGATCGGGCCTATTGTGATGTAATTCCAGCTGATTTTTTGCCTGTTAAGAAGGTGCCGGCTGTAGCCACTTTAAATAATAATGTGAGGTTGCCATGCCGGCGAAAAGATCAATAGCGTCCGATTATGCGCGCTTGTCTAGTACGTTTGACGCGATCAGTGCGTCTCAGGCAATCATCGAATTTGAGCCTGACGGCAGTATTGTCAATGCTAATCAAAATTTCCTAGCTATCACTGGCTACACCGAAACAGAGCTAGAGGGCGCTCATCATCGCATTTTTGTAGAACCCGGTTACGCCAGAACATCGGAGTATAAAGAGTTTTGGGCTTCGCTTCGCGATGGTGATGCACAGACCGGAGAGTTCTGTCGTTTCGCTAAAGATGGCAGCCTCTTTTGGATACAAGCCTCATACAATCCCGTTTTTGATAAGTCCGGAAACGTCAGCCGGATTGTAAAAGTGGCGGCGGATATCACTTCTCAGAAGCTTCGAAATATTGATTATAAAGGCCAGATTGAAGGCATCGGCTTGAATCAGGCTGTTATTCAATTTGATGTCTCAGGCACTATCACCTTGGCCAATGATAACTTTTTAAAGGCGGTGGGTTATACCCGGAATGAAGTTGTGGGTAAGCACCACAGTATGTTTGTTGATCCTACTTATCGTCAATCAGCCGAATATCGACGGTTTTGGACAGATCTCAGCAATGGTCAGGCTAAAGTCGGTGAGTTTAGTCGAGTCACTAAAAGCGGAAAGAACATTTGGTTGCAAGCCACTTATACACCGATCAAAGACTTAGAAGGTAAAGTATTCAAGGTGGTGAAATATGCATCAGACATCACTGAGCAAAAACTCCGCAATGCAGATTTTCAGGGGCAAATTGAAGGTATTGGCATTTCTCAGGCGGTTATTCAGTTTGAAATCGATGGCAAAATTATTTCCGCCAACGATAATTTTTTGCATGCCGTTGGCTACAATCGCGAAGAGGTAGTTGCTAGGCATCACAGTATGTTTGTCGATCCCGCTTATAAGCAGTCCGACGACTACCGCCGGTTCTGGGCAGCGCTCGCATTGGGCGAAGCCCAGACCGGTGAATTCTGCCGACGCCATAAGCAAGGTCACGATATTTGGATCCAAGCTTCATACACTCCGATAAAAGATATGAACGGCAAGGTATTTAAAATCGTTAAATACGCTAGCGACATAACCGCGCAAAAAATTCAGAACGCGGACTTCCGTGGCCAAATTGAGGGCATCAGCGCGTCGCAGGCTGTTATTCAATTTAAAACCGATGGCCAGATCATTTCGGCTAACGACAATTTCCTGAAAGCCCTAGGCTATCGAGCGGACGAAGTTATAGGGAAACGTCACAGCATGTTTGTTGAACAAAAATATGGCCAATCTGAAGAGTATCGTCGCTTTTGGGCTGCGTTAGCGGCTGGCGAAGCTCAAACTGGCGAATTTCGTCGAATTCGAAAAGATGGCGGCGACGTTTGGATACAAGCCTCCTATACGCCTATCAAAGATATCAAGGGTAAAGTTTTTAAGGTGGTGAAATACGCGAGTGATGTTACCGCACAGAAGTTGCGCAATGCTGATTATGAGGGCCAAATTACAGGCATAAGTGCGTCGCAAGCGGTTATTCAATTTGAGACTGATGGCAAAATTATCACCGCCAATGATAATTTCTTAAGCGCTTTGGGGTATGAGTTGGGCGCAGTTGTGGGTAAGCATCACAGTCTATTTGTTGATTCCGCCTATCAGAAATCCACTGAGTATCTCCGTTTTTGGGAAGCCTTAGCGAACGGTGAGGCGCAAGTGGGCGAGTTTTGTCGCAAGCATAAAGACGGTAGCGATGTCTGGATTCAGGCCTCTTATACGCCTATTAAGGACTTTAGTGGCAAAGTCTTTAAGGTTGTGAAATACGCCACTAATATTACTGAGCGCAAAGAAACAGTGGCAGAGGTTGAGTCCTTAATCCTTGCCGCCCAAGAAGGTCGTTTAGAAAATCGTGCAAACCTAGAGGGTACGAGCGGGGATAATTTAAGTTTGCTTGAAAATATCAATGCGATGCTTGACGCTATTACCGCGCCAATAAATGAAGTTTCAGCGGTAATGCAGTCGGTTGCTGAAAATGTTCTTAGCGAGCAGGTATGCGGCAATTATCTCGGCCAGTTTGATGTCTTAAAACAATCAGTGAATACCGCAGTTTCGCAGTTGCGAGATTCTATGTCCCATGTGCTTGAGTCATCTAAGCAAGTGACTGCGGCATCTGGTTTGATCGCCTCAAGCAGCCATTCGGTCGCGGTTGGCGCTTCGCAGCAGGCGGCATCACTGGAAGAGACGACGCGCTCACTCGATGACGTGGCGGAGCAGACGCGCAAAAACGTCGCCAATACCCGTCATGCACAGCAATTAGTTATGGAAACCCAAGATCTCGCTAAAAGTGGCAGTGACACCATGACTGAAATGCTGGCCGCGATGGACCGTATTAAAGCCGCAGCTAAAGATACCCAAACTATTATCAGTGATATTAATGACATTGCCATTCAGACTAATTTGCTGGCCTTGAATGCGGCGGTAGAGGCCGCTAGAGCTGGTGAATCGGGACGCAGCTTCGCGGTTGTCGCGGCAGAGGTTCGCAGTTTAGCGCAGCGAGCAAAAGAAGCAGCGACTAAAACCGCTGGCCTAATCGCACAGTCCGAGGAATCTGCTGAAGATGGTGGTCGTCTAACTAACGATGTAAATGGTCAGCTTACGGGTATCACCGGCGCCGTCGGCAAAGTGACGAATATCGTCAATGAAATCACCGCCGCAAGCGAGGCCCAAAGTAGTGGCATAGAACAAATTCACTTGGCCATTTCCGATATGGATCAGGTTGTGCAGCGAACCGCAGCAGACTCCGAGGAGTCTTCTAGCGCTGCCGAAGAGCTCTCTGGTCAAGCTCAAGAACTCAATCACATGGTAAGCCGCTTTGAGTTAGGTGAAGACGCACGGGTGACAGAATTTCGGCAAAGTCATGCAGCGGAACGTAAAGTTAAGCCAGCTCCGCAGCAGCGTAGAGCTTAGTGGTGTAAGTCATTAAATGACCGGTAGATTTTTTGTTCGCGCCTAAGATGTCGAGGCTAGGAATACCGCGCTGGACTGCTATATAAGATTCATCTGCCCGCAATCGTTATGGGTGGATATTGGGGGAAGTGGGTGTCATTCCCAGCAAGCAGCTCTAGAAGAATTAGCGTTTGGCCTTCGCTGGCGCTATGTATCATGGCGGAATATCTAAGAACTGCTACTGGCAAGAATATAACGACTTATTAAATGATTGGACTTCATCGGCCGTTAAGTAGCGCCACTGGCCAATATCGAGATCTAGGCTAAGGTCGCCGATCTTTTCTCTATGAAGCGAAATCACGCGGTTACCAACTGCAGCAAACATGCGTTTAACCTGATGAAATCGCCCTTCTGTAAGGCTTAAAAGTACCTCTTTGTTACTGACGATATTTAAGATTGCCGGCCGCGTTAATTGCTTTTCACCCTGTAATTTCACTCCATTTTTAAAAATAGCGTCGACATCATCGCCAATCGCCCGGGATAAACCAACACGATAGACTTTGCTGCACTGTGTGGTGGGCGCCATGATATTAAATGACCAGCGGCCGTCATCAGTTATTAATACCATGCCGGTGGTATCTGAATCCAAACGACCAGCGATATGCAGTTCAGAAACGTTCTCAATGTCTAAGTAATTGAATAGCGAGGGATAAAACTCATCGATATTAGAGCAAATAGTGCCCGCTGGTTTATGCATCACAATATAGCGAAAATCTCTGGCTCTCAGTCTTTCGCCATTTAAGATTATGCTGTTGTTCTCATGCACTTGAATGGCTTCATTGGTCTCAATAACACCATTAACATAAACCGCACCAGCCGCGATTTTTGCGATAGCCTCACGCTTGTTTAGGGTGGTGCTTTTACAAATAAATTTATCAAGCCGCATGATTAGAAAACACTGAGAATAAGAGGGGGCTATTGCTTATCTCCGCCCATTGAAAATAATTTGTAGTCTGCGAATAATATTTCATGCCGAGTTTATGTCTGATTGTAGCCAGTAATTAGCGCCGCTCATGCAGTATGATCATTACTTGAAACGCAAATCGCGCAATATCCATAGTAGGGCAATTGAACAGTAGCCAAGATTTTAATATCTAAGAGCGCTTTGCTTAAAATGCGAGGGCTTACCATTAATTGGTATGCCCTACATTGATTCGATACTGTGGCGCCCACTTATTATTTTATACTCGCTATTCCGGATGTTCTTCCAGCTCGTCATTGGGGCGCTCAGAGCTAATAGATTCTGTTGTAGCTCGGCTTCCGCCGCGTTGCGCTGCATTTTTATTCACATCGCTCGCGGGTTGATCTACCAATTGGGAGGCATTGCGCGCTGCATTTTGAACGGCTTTGCGAGCAGCGGCGCCGACGGTAGCGGGATCGTTGCTGGTTCTCGCGGCGGTTTGCGCCGCTTCACGGGCCACTTCTTTCATGTTCTCAGCAACTGGCTCAAGCGCTTCGGCTACCACGCTGTCGGCGACTTTATCGGCGGCCACTTTTTTCTGATCGGTGGCAATGCCAACGTGATAGGCGGCAAAGCCAGGCATAACCATTTGATTTAATGCTAGACCAATAATTTGGCCATCTACATTGCTTCTAATCACGGAACTGCGGTTGGTGATAGGGTCAGTGACCGTGCCCAGGATGTCGCCTTTTTTCACATTTTGACCTAGTTTGGCCTCGGTGAGGAATACGCCGCTTTGATCTGCGCGCAGCCAGGTAGATTTGTAGAAGACATTTTGTTTTGGCGCGCGATTAGGTTTTTGGTCGATCATTCCCAAATGGTGCATGACCGCTTTTATACCGTTAACACTTTGAATCACTTCTTTGAGCTGCAGCCGAAGCGGTTCGCCAGCTTCTAAAGTTACCGCCGGAATACCTGCATCTACCGCCGCTCGACGCAGTGTTCCCGGCGCGCCAGCACCATCTAGCACGGTGACGTCATGGAACATTTTACTAAATTGGAAAACGCTTTCTTTGCCCAAATTACCACGCAACTGGGTGAGGTTGGTACGGTGAAAAGAGCCGGTATGGATATCGATCAAGCGATCACAATGGGTGATAACTTCATTGAAAAAACTGTGGGCAATACGTCCCGCCGAGCTGCCTTTGGGGTCGCCGGGAAAGTAGCGATTGAGGTCGCGGCGATCAGGAAGGTAGCGCGAGGTGCGTCTAAAACCATGCATATTAACAATGGGTACACCGATAACAACGCCATTTAATTTGTCGCTCTCCAAGCTAAACATAACTCGGCGTATGGCCTCAACGCCATTGAGCTCGTCGCCGTGAACGGCGGCAGTTAAGCACAGTGTGGGGCCGGGTTTATTGCCGGCGGCAACAAGAATCGGAGTAGGCATGGCGAGTCCGGCGATGGCTTGGCCGGCGGTCCAGTACAGCCGCTCAAAACTGCCGCGCAGAATGTCTTGCCCAAGTAGGGTAAAGGCAACTTCTGAGGACGGTTGCCCCGCTGCATTTTTATCAAAGTCGGTGTTTAACACGTTATCTTTGCGTCGGTTAGACGTAAACGTAGTGCCTTCTATGTTTGTGATCTCGCTGACGGTGCTGGCATTGAGTGCGTGGGACTCATTCAGCGATTTTGGTGCCTGCTCGTTTGCCACTGCAGTCAGAGTGACTAACTGTAGTCCAAGTGCTATCAGAATAATGAATAGGCGTTGCATGATGCCGCGGGTGACTCCGTTTGTGGTGGTGAGCAAGATATGGGCTTCCCTATTAGTTGCGAGCTATTATATTCAAGTAAGGCCGCAGCCCTGCGATAAATTGTATACAAAATCACCAGTCGAAACGTCTTTAAATTGGTGCTTGCTCAAAATCCTTCCAGTATGCCTCCGGTGTTTGACGCTATTATTCGCCTAAGTTCATTTAGTGGTCTTGGCATTTTTGCTTAGTTTGGCCGGTATTGGGGGCAAAAAACCACCGTGGATGGTGAAAAGAGCCAACAATTGGGCCTCATGTCCGACTATAATTGCGGCATAGTTTGCGCCGCTGGCGATAGCGGATGACAAATAATGATAATTGCAGGAGTTCCCCATGGCTAAAGATCGGCTAATTATTTTTGATACCACCCTCCGTGACGGCGAGCAGAGCCCCGGTGCGTCTATGACGCGCGATGAAAAAGTGCGCATAGCCAAGATGCTAGAGAAAATGGGGGTCGATGTAATTGAAGCGGGTTTTGCCATAGCCAGCGTGGGCGATTTTGAGTCGGTTCGGGCCGTAGCTGAAGCGATAAAGGGCAGCACAATATGCAGCTTGGCGCGCACCGGAGCCGAAGATATAGATCGAGCAGCGGAGGCTTTGCGACCGGCGGAGTCAGGCCGTATTCATACCTTTATTGCCACGTCGCCTATCCATATGGAGTATAAGCTCCGGATGTCACCTGACAATGTGGTGGAGCGTGCAGTGGCAGCGGTAAAGCACGCCCGTAATTTGGTTGGCGATGTTGAATTTTCCTGTGAAGACGCATCACGCTCTGAATATGAGTTCCTGTGTCGCATCATTGAACAGGTGATCGATGCTGGCGCCCGCACCATCAATTTACCTGACACTGTCGGCTATGGTGAGCCCGGTGAGTACGGCGCGATGGTGGGACGGTTGATGAATTCTATTCCGAACGCCGACAAAGCCATTTTCTCGGTTCATTGCCATAATGATCTGGGTTTGGCAGTGGCGAACTCCCTGTCGGCTGTTATGCATGGCGCCCGTCAGGTGGAATGCACTATTAATGGTTTGGGTGAGCGGGCCGGTAATGCGTCTCTGGAAGAGTTGGTGATGGCGGTTCGTACGCGGCCGGATATCTTCCCAGTTGAGGTCAGTGTTGACGCTACTCAAATTCTAGCCACTTCACGTCTAGTATCGTCAATAACCGGTTTTGTTGTTCAGCCGAATAAGGCGATTGTGGGCGCGAACGCCTTCGCACATGAGTCCGGTATTCATCAGGACGGGGTTTTAAAATACCGTGAAACCTATGAAATTATGCGCGCCGAAGATGTGGGCTGGAACGCCAATAAATTAGTCTTGGGTAAGCACTCTGGCCGCGCGGCCTTTAAGGCTAGGCTAGAAGAATTGGGTATTACGCTGGATAACCAAGCGGCACTGAATTTGGCGTTTACCCGCTTTAAGGAATTGGCAGATAAGAAACACGAAATTTTTGATGAAGATCTACAAGCTTTAATGAGCGACGTACAGCCTGCTGAGTACACGTCGCGCTATAGTTTCGTCAGTTTAGAAGCACTGTCTCGCACCGGTTCAAAACCCCATGCAGATATTCAACTACTTATCGATGGTGACACCCAGCAAGCGTCGGCTGAAGGGGATGGCCCGGTAGATGCCGCCTTCAAAGCTGTGGAAGTGCTGGTTAATAGCGGCGCCAATCTTTTACTGTATTCCGTGAACGCCATTACCAGCGGCACGGACTCACAGGGCGAAGTGCAGGTGCGGCTTGAGAAGGACGGCACTATTGTTAATGGTAACGGTGCTGATACCGATATTATTGTGGCATCGGTAAAGGCCTATCTAGACGCGCTAAATTTATTAGACGCGGGTGTTCTAAAAGCACACCCACAGAGGGGCGTGTAAGTGAACGAAGCGCTGCGCTTAGATTATTTGCAGGCGATGGGCGTGGACAGCTACGTGCCGCGTTTCTTGCTAGAAGGCGCGGCGGCTTCGCCACTGTGTGAGATGGATTTTGCTGTTGCAGATTATGACGATAGCGACTCCAGCGACGCAGCATCCTATGATCTTGAAAATGAATATGAGCAGCATAGTGCGCAACGCGATAGTGAAAAAACCGCTGCTATCCCGAGCCCGGACCAAGGTCAGAGTCGATCTCGTATCGCTGCTGATCTAGAAGGCCTTAATCTTGATGCCAAGGCACAGAAGCGCGCTGCCCCGGAAAGTAAAACTGAGCAAAATAGCGGGACCGCAGAGAATACCGCGTCGCAATCCAATCCGGTGTTCAAACTTGATCTAGTCGGCACCGGTATTGGCTTGCTGCTTGTTGCCGACACCAGCACCCAGCCACTGAGTCCCGCTGAAAAGCGTTTGCTTGCCAATATTGCTGTGGCGGTCAAAACCTATCATAAAATAGCGGTGGCGCCGACATTCTCCAGCGCCAAATTTCAGTGGCCGGTCGCAAAAAATCTGGGTTTAGCTCAGGGGGTTGATGCCGCCAAAGACGCTTTACTTGGTAATGTTATGGCGCACGCTGAGCGTCAAAATGCCCAATGCGTGATTGTGTTTGGTGAGCAGATGAAGCCGTATTTCGAACATGCGGTATTGTCGTCTGCCGGTTTGACGGTATTGTTTAGCGCGTCGCCGGCGGCAATGCTCGCGGATGGCAGTTTGAAAGCCGCGCTTTGGCAGCAGCTGCGTGGCTATTCTTTTCCAGTGCAAGGTTCTGAGTAACATCATGTCGCGTGTCGCTATGCTTGGTATTCAACATCTTGAGCAATGTCTATTAATAGAAACTCGATCTGATCCTCATCCCTGGGGGCGGATAAATTGGTTGCGAAGCCTTCGAGACGACCATTGTCTGGGTTATTGGGATGAAGGTGAATTATTAGCTATCAGCGCTTATAGCTTGGTATTAGATGAAGTCAGTTTATTAAATATTGTGGTCGATACCGATAGTCGTGGTAGCGGCGTTGGCCGCCATTTACTGATTGAAGGTTTGGAGTGGATGCAGCAGTTTGGCGGACAGCGCTGTTTGCTTGAGGCTCGGGTATCCAATACAGTGGCGCGAGCCTTATATCGTAAGCTAGGCTTCGCCGAGGATGGTATTCGCAAGAAATATTATCCGCTTGGGGACGGCCACGAAGACGCGGTATTGATGTCGGCCGATCTTCCGTTATTGTAAATAGAATAAATCGAAGCGTTTAGCGAATTTATTGGGACAAAAATTATGCAGGAAGTTGAATCCGATTGGTGGTTCATTGGTTTGCCCGAAGAATGGCGTACCGAGCAGGATGAAGATAGCATTCTGATCTTTGATCAGGACGAGTTGGGCTGTATTAGTTTAAGTAGTTTGCAGGCCGAGCACGGCAAACCGGCAAGTGAGCAAGATTTAAAGGCGTTAATCAAAGAAGTTGGTATGCCACTTGCTGAAGGTAAAGCGTGCAAAATAGGCGATGATTACAGTGGTTGGGAATTTGAGACACTAGAAGACGGTGATTATATTCGCGAGTGGTTCTTGCTCGGTGGTGGCCATTTGCTATTGATAAGTTATGCCTGTGCGGATGAAGATAGTGAAATGGATCGATCTGCGGTAGATCAGATTTTAGACACACTGCGTCTTAAGGACGATGAGCCAGAGGATTTAGCGTAATATTGACTGAGTCGGCAGTTTTGCTCTGACGGCCATGATAACTTCTGCTTAATAATATAGTTAGACGGTGACGTAATGAAGAGAATAATGATTACGCTATTTTTATCGCTATTGCTGTCCCCCGCAATGGCGGCGGGTGCGGCATCTGATAAGCCGAAAACAACGCTTAATCCAGCCAATTTGCAGTTGGCCTCGGTGAGTGCCATGGTCGTAGATGCCGACAGTGGCGAGGTCTTGTACCAAAAGTATGCTGATATCGTGAAGCCCATTGCCTCGTTAACGAAAGTGATGACGGCGATGGTGGTATTAGATTCTAAGCAGTCACTGCGCGAAGTTATTCGTTTTTCGCAGGCAGATCGCAAGGCGATTAATAACTATTTTTCCCGTATTCGGGTTGACTCTGAGTTACCTCGTGGCGAAGTTCTACGATTGGCGTTGATGTCCTCAGAGAATCTCGCGGCTGCGTCGTTGGGCAGAAACTATCCCGGTGGCATGAGCGCCTTTGTTACCAAAATGAACGCCAAAGCCAAAGCCTTGGGCATGAAAAACAGCCATTTTGTAGATAGTAGCGGCCTGTCACATCACAATGTGTCGACGGCTGCAGATATGGCCAAATTGATCGCGGCGGCGGCCAAATACCCAGTCATTGCCGAGTATTCGACGACGGCTACGCACACCGCTAATTTTCGTCGCCCGTCCTATCGTTTAGCGTATGTGAATACCAATCAGCTAGTGCGTTACAAACGCTGGGACGTTGGCATGAGTAAAACCGGGTATCTGAATGAGGCTGGCCGCTGCTTGGTAATGAAGGCCGAGGTTGACGGCAAATCCTTATTATTTGTGATGCTGGATTCTTTTGGTAAAACCAGCCCGATTGGCGATGCCGGCCGTATTAAGCGGTGGCTAGCTTCTGGTAAGGGCGGTAATATTGCGAGTTCGGCGCAGCTTTATCAAAAGCAGAAAGTGGCTGAATATCTGGCTGAGAGAGCCACAGCAAGTATCCGTTAGCACATCGTTTTGTGCAAAAATCTAGGGCCTTCCTGCTTGCAGGAAGGCCCTTCTTGTTTTTATTAGTATGTGAAGGGTTTATAGCAATGAAAGTGAACTGGGATATGAGTGTTCTGCCTAGCGGCAAGCTCGCAGAATACGTCTATGTAACAGATAGCGCGGCGCAGCTTGAAACAGAGTTAGAACCCTTAATCATTGCCTGCGTGGATAAAGCCGTTAGCGTCATGCCCG
Source organism: Zhongshania sp. R06B22 (assembly GCF_040892595.1). Taxonomy (NCBI): domain Bacteria; kingdom Pseudomonadati; phylum Pseudomonadota; class Gammaproteobacteria; order Cellvibrionales; family Spongiibacteraceae; genus Zhongshania; species Zhongshania arctica. The sequence continues at coordinate 1,554,149 of NZ_JBFRYB010000001.1, forward strand.
AAAATATTAACGATGATTCGCTGTATCTGATTTTTGAGTTCGATGACCACCGTGTGCTGCGTATTGTGATGACCGACGATACCAAGCAGCAGGAGTCTGCTTACGGTATTGCCTGTGATATGTCGTCGGTGACGCCGTATCTCGCCGAATCTGATTATTGGAAATTTAAGGATGAGCGCTTTGCTGACATTGTTAAGCATTGCATCCGCGACTATCTGACCACCTGTGGTGCATTTATGCGCTATTCATTGGTGGCGGTATTCTCTGAGGGTGATCGAGCTAGAACAGAGCTACTATAGGGTGTTGTTTGAGTATTGGACGGTCTCGCTCTGGCGCCTATCCCCGAATACCATCGCAGTGTTATAGCGTGTCGGTTAATTTCTGAGTAATTGCGCTTAATAGCTACCGTGCTTACCCAATGTGGTCTGCTTAACGTACAATAGCGCCTTTCATGATTAAGGCGTATTCGATGGCGATTCAGTGGTATCCGGGACACATGTACAAAGCGCAAAAGGCGATTGCCGAGGTACTGCCTCAGGTTGATCTGCTGATTGAGGTTTTAGACGCGAGGATTCCCAGTTCCAGTGAAAACCCTGCCATCGCAAAATTGCGCCGTGATAAGCCCTGTATCAAAGTACTGAGTAAGGCCGATCTGGCTGATCCTAAGGTCACTGCAGAGTGGCAGGCTTATCTTGAGCAAGATCGTGGCGTAAAGTCCTTTACTACGACCACGGATGAGCCTTCCAAAATAAAGCAGTTGATTCCACTGTGCCGAAAAATGTTTCCGGCGAAAGACGCCAGTTTAAAAACCATTAATACCATGATCGTCGGTATTCCCAATGTGGGTAAGTCGACTCTGATCAATATTTTAGCCGATCGCTTGATTGCTAAAACGGGCAATGAACCAGCCGTCACTAAAAGTCAGCAGAGAATTAATTTGGGTAGCGGTATTGTCTTGTTTGATACCCCTGGGATTCTGTGGCCAAAAATTGAAAACCCCAATGGTAGTTATCGCTTAGCCGTTACTGGGGCGATTAAAAATACCGCCATGGAGTTTGATGATGTGGGGTTTTACGCCGCCGAATATTTAATTCGGGCCTACCCAGAACTTCTTAAAGCACGCTACCAACTCGACAGTGTTCCCGATACCGAATTAGCCTTTCTAGAAGCTGCAGCTCTGCGTCGCGGCGCCTTAACGGCGGGCGGTCGAATAAATCTTCATAAAATATGTGAAGTGCTGATTAATGAGTTGCGCGCCGGTACTCTAGGGCGTATTAGTCTTGAAACCCCAGCGATGATTGAGCGCGAAAACGTGGTCGTGGCTGAGGAAAAGGCAAAGAAAGAAGAAGATATGAAAGCGCGAAAACGTCGGTTTAAAGAGGGCTCTCGCCGTTCCGATGATTGAAAGTTAAGTACGAAAATAGGAAAGTAGAATGGTAAATAATGATGTGTTGCGCCGAGTACGTTACATCTTTGATTTTAATGACTCAAAGATGATTGCGATCTACGGATTGGCGGATCACCATGTTTCGCGAGAAGAAGTCAGTGCCTGGCTTAAAAAAGAAGGCGATGAAGACTATGAAGAATGCAGTGATCTCCTAATGGCAGCCTTTCTTAATGGTTTAATCACTGATATGCGCGGCGCCAAAGACGGCCAAAAGCCGGTTGTAGAAAAGCGCTTGACCAATAATATGATTTTCATGAAATTGAAAATAGCATTGAGTCTAAAGGCAGAAGACGTGATGGCTATTTTAGCCTTAGCTGATTTTAAAATCAGTAAACACGAGTTGAGTGCCTTTTTTCGTAAGCCAGAGCACAAACATTACCGTGAGTGTAAGGACCAAATTCTGCGGAATTTCCTCAAGGGTTTGCAGTTAAAGCTTCGCAATACCAATGACGATACCGAAGACGACGAGACTTAGTGTTTCCTTGCCGAATATAGTGGCCAGATCCAGTCAATAGGACGCGTCTATTTAAGATCGAATACTAAGCCGATGTTAAATAGACGCCCGGGGGTCGGCATAAATGTTCTGCTAGTCTGAGAGTTAAATGATGACCGGATGGTTGTCGTTACCCTGAATACTCCTTTCTATATACTAAGTCACTGGCAGCCATACCGGTGACGTAAACGCGGCGGCGAGAGCTTCTCTCCATGCTCAACCCGGCGATGCATTACAAGCCTGTAGATGCATTACAGTCCTGCCCTCTTTATCCAACTTGATACTTTTTTGTGTTTAATGCGCCACGTTACGATGACAAAAGGGCGGTTGGGCCTGGGCATCGATAGCTAGCTAGCAAGAATGGGATCAAATCGAGCATATTTGCTGCGGTTTAGAAAAATGCCTATGCACACCAGTCCGGCTTATAAATAGCGCTGCTATATAGATTGTTTTTAGTGACATTGTCCCGTATTTTGTGCCCATAGGCTTCTATTCGAGTAGGTTTAGCTAGACGCTAATAGGATAAAAATAATGAGCAATAAGATTGGTCCCGTTCATTCACGTCGTCACGGCAGAGTGCTGCACGTCATTTTAAGCCGTCCGGCCTTGAAGAACGCGATAAATGAAGAAATGGTGACCTCCTTATACCGCTGCCTGCGGGACGCAGCGCAAGATGATTCGATTGGGGCAGTAGTGCTTGAAGGCGCGGGCGATGCCTTTTGTTCTGGCGCCGACATTAAAAATTTGGCCTTGGGGATAGAGCACACTCGTAAGTATTCCACTGAGGTTTTGCTCAGGGTAGGTGCGGAAGCGGCCATGTTACTGCATGAAATGCCCAAGCCGACCATCGCCATGATTCGTGGCCCGGCAGTGGGCGGGGGCTTGTCGTTGGCTTTGGCCTGTGATTTCCGGCTGGCGGATAACACCGCAACCTTGGGATATGCGCATACGAAAATCGCATTGTCTGGTGACTTCGCCGCGGCCTACTTTTTAAGTAAATGGATGGGCGCGGGCAAAGCCCGCGAATTCTGTTTGCTCTGTCCGACTTATAGCGCGGATGAGGCTTTTCAAAATGGCCTGCTTACCAAAGTTTGCGAGGCTGAGTCGCTGTGTAGTGAGGTCGAGAGTCTTGCCACGCGATTAGCCGATGGCCCTACCAATGCTCTGGGTTGTATCAAAAATAACCTTAAAAATGCCGAGGCCTTGAGTTGCGATAGCTATATTGCTGAAGAAATTAAAAACTTCCAGCGCTGTCGCAATAGCGATGAACATCGTGAGGCTTTAGCGGCTTTTCTAGAGAAACGTGAGCCGGTACTTCCCCGCGCCAAAGTTGCAAGATAGCCGGTGCCTGCTACTTAAAAAGAAAAGTGTTGTAGTGCGCCACGCCGGGAAGACTCGTTTATCAAACTCCTATCCCTTATCCCTAAGGTGGCTATAGTGGCGGTGCACGTCTCTGAGTAAATCCCTCGCTAAATCGCAGCTAGACTAATAAATTATGGCCAACTTGTGACCCATACTATGATATCTTGCCGATTTTAGCGGTAAGGATTTTAACGACAGATGACAGCTCTAAACCCAGTGTATTTCCCCGATATTGAATCTTCAGACTGGATGGCAATGCCCATGCCAGAGGGCGATAGCTTTGATAGTCTTCTTGATCCCTATCAGTTTCGCAAAATCGCTGCGGGCAAGGCCGAGGCCTTATTTGAAACCAATACCCACAGTCAAAATGGTCAGAACGGTCTTCATGGCGGATTGTTAGCCGCGCGTGCCGAGCAGGTATTGTATCTGCCCCTATATGTAAATCGCAGTGTGGCGCTGCGGCGGGTGGTGACTATTGATATGAGCTTGCAATATGTTGCCGGTGGTAGCGTGGGTTTGCCCATATTGGCAGAGATTGAGTTAATTCAAGAGACCGGCCGTATGGGGTTTATCCGCGGCGTGCTCAAGCAGGAAGGTCGTGTGCTGACCAGCTTTACGGCTACCCTGCGAAAGTTAGCTGAGGCATAGATCGTTAACGATACTCGCTGTCCTTTCTCGCAGGCCTGCAATGCGCACTAGCTGGGATATATTTTGTCACATCGTCGATAACTACGGTGATGCTGGGGTTTGTTGGCGTTTGGCGCGGCAACTGGCGGTAGAGTATGACGCCGACGTGCGACTATGGGTCGACGACCTGACCACCTTTAATCTGGTCTCTGGTGGCGCTGGTCTTGATGTTTCCGCCGAATTGCCGCGTTTCGTTGACGGCGTGTGGCTACATTTATGGCCAGCTCCTTGGCCTGCGAATGTGCTGCCAGCTGATGTGGTGCTAGAAACCTTTGCTTGTGAGTTGCCCGCAGACTATGTTGCGGCAATGGCGGTACGAGAGTTCCCATCCCTGTGGCTGAATTTAGAGTATCTGAGCGCAGAGGAGTGGGTGTCGGCGTGTCATGGCCTGCCATCATTACAAGCCAATGGCCTGCAGAAGTTCTTCTTTTTTCCCGGTTTTAATATTGCTACTGGCGGCCTACTTCGGGAAGCTGGCCTGCTGCGGCGGCGACGGGAATTTCAGCGCAGCGCCAGCGCCAGAGCGACTTTTCTCGAGAGCATTGCGGTGTCTGCGGCTCCCGACGCAAGGCTCGTGTCCTTGTTTTGTTATGAGAACCCCGCGCTGCCTATTTGGCTGAATGCCATGTCCGCTGGCGACCTGACTTATCACATCTTGGTGCCAGAGGGTCGGGTGGTAGCGGATGTTTGCGGGTGGCTGGGGGAGGACGCTTTTAAGTTTGCTCGGGTGTATAGGCAGGGCAATGTCGCTATTCAGTTTATTCCCTTTTTGAGTCAATGTGATTATGACCGACTGCTTTGGAGCTGCGACTTTAATGTGGTTAGGGGCGAGGATTCTTTTGTTCGTGCTCAATGGGCTGGGAGGCCCTTTTTGTGGCATATCTACCGGCAGGAGGACGACGCCCATTTAATAAAATTAGACGCCTTTTTAAGCTCCTATACCGCCGGCCTCGGAGTGGATGAAAAAGCGACTTTAGTGGCTCGTTGGATAGCGTGGAATAGCGGCCAAATAGCACCCTTTGGCGGAGGTGAGTTATTCGCTGGAGGAGTAGAAATGGCGGGCCATGCAGAGGATTGGTGTGCTGCTTTAGAGAGTCAAAAAAATCTTGCGCAATCACTAGTGGATTTCTATCAGAATTGGGTATGATAGCAAGCCAAAAAAAAGCTGGCTTATATCATTTTCCATTTGGATAAACCTATGAAAACAGCACAAGAAATGAAGCCCAGTAGTGTGATTTTGATTGATGGCCAGCCTTGGATGGTTCAGAAAGCGGAATTTACTAAATCAGGTCGGAATAGCGCCATCGTAAAAATGAAGTTGAAGAACCTATTGAGTGGCTCGACCACGGAAACTGTTTATAAGAGTGACGATAAAGTTGAGCCAGTTATCCTTGAGCGTATACCGGTAACATACTCCTATGTCGCTGAGTCCACCTATGTGTTTATGGACGAAGAATACAATCAGTACGAACTCAAGGAAGAGGACATAGAAAGCGTACTTCCCTATATTGTTGATGGTATGACGGATATCTGCGATGCAGTTTTCTTCGAAGGTAAGCTTATTTCAGTCAATCTGCCGACCATGATCGTCCGTCAAATTACTTATACCGAAGGTTCGGCCCGTGGCGATACGTCCGGCAAGGTGATGAAGCCTGCAAAATTGAGTAACGGTACAGAAATCAAGGTGGCAGACTTCTGTGAAATAGACGATTGGATCGAAATCGATACCCGCAGCGGCGAATATAAATCCCGGGCCAAGGCACCTGTTTAAGCCGTTCTCACTGTAAGGCTTATTAAAGCTAAGTTATTCTTAGATCTAATAAAGAGTTGATCTAAAAATATCAGCCATAAAAAAACCGACATCAGAGTCGGTTTTTTTATGCTCGTTAATACTATGGCGGATGACGTCAGGCGCTAGTCTTGGCTATGAACTCTTACTATTACAGCGGCTAAGTGCTTTAGCGCGGGCTTCATTAAAACCGGCGAGTGAGAACCGATCATTGCCCTTTGCAAAATGATGTGACACGTCGCTAGTCGCAGGCATAAACATATTTACTGCATCGGAATGTGACATCAGGTCAAGCAATTCAGCATTGGCAAAGACATGCCCCATGATGACTTCGTGGCTATTTCCTGCCGTGGGTCGGATCGCCACAACTTGAAGGGGTATAGACATGGAGACACCGTCAAAATTGGCATCCATTGTTACCGTTTGGCCCGCTAAAGACCAAACATCGCTGCTGTTGCTAGACCAGCTCACATATAGCTCGTCGCTGCTGCAGGTGTTGCTATGCTTTACTAAACCGAACTGATGGTTGGCAGTGTTCTCACCTTCGGTGGTGTAGCCGGTTGATTTTGATATTTCGTCAATTTGCCAAGCGGGTGCGACATTGGCAAGCGCGTTAATAGACAGTAGTGCGGAGCCGAGTAGTAGTGGGTAAGCGAGTAATTTTTTCATGTTTGGTCACCTAGGCAAATGAGAGCGTTGTGAAAGAGTCGAGTTAATCTTGCCGACTATTGGGCGAGGTCGGTATACGTAGTCACCGTGAGTGAGAACGGAGTCACATTATCTAACGATATCAATAAGCTCCTATATTTTGCTTTTCTCTGGGGGCTATTGGCGTGGAATTTTGAGGAATAGGGGATGATGCGTATAGCATGTTGAGGGTGTACATATTGGGCGGCGACATTAGTTCACAAGACTTACATCGTTTATGCGTCTATAGTGACGGGTGCGCGTGTTGTGAGCCAGCTTGGTTCGCGGCTTATGCCCACAGCCTGGAGTACGTTGTGGAATCTATTCGTCTTCGTTACCAGACCATCGACGTTAGTGGTTTTGATATACACGTTCGCAGTCTTCGCGATAACCAACAGTTTGCAGATACCTTAGGCGAAGCCGAGGCCCTCGGCATCTCATCGGCGCAATGGCCCTTGTTTGGGGTGCTCTGGGATTCTGGTGCGGTGTTAGCCAATGAAATGGCGGGCTTCGAGATAGCAGGTAAGCGTATTTTAGAAGTGGGCTGTGGTATGGCCTTGTCTAGTTTATTGCTCAATGCGCGTCACGCCGACATTACGGCCACGGATATTCATCCCGAGGCCGGTAATTTTCTGATAGAAAATGTCCGTTTAAATAGCGGCGCGAAAATCCCATATTTGCGCGCTGATTGGAAAGATATCACTGACGGTTTGGGTAAGTTCGATGTGATTATTGGCGCTGATATATTGTATGAGCGGGAACATATTAGCCTGCTATCAGATTTTATTGAGCGCCATGCCAAACCCTGCTGCGAAGTGATTATGGTCGACCCGGCGCGGTTTAATCACGCCGCCTTTAGTAAGCGAATGGTGACTCTAGGCTATGTGCATAGTCAGCATAAGCCGGATACCAGCAGCTTTTTAAACGCGGAATTTAGAGGCCAAGTGCTGCGTTACCAGCGCACCAAGCCTCAAATTTAGGCTGGTTTATTGTGCTTGCCGGCGAGTTTTTGTTGGCGCCCGATCACCTGCAATTGAAGCTTAGAATAACGAAATAGACAGACACTCGATTCCTTTTAAACTCCTCGTTTGATACCCCTCCGTCGATATTCAACTAGTCACGATAGGGTCGCCATGGCGGCTAGGCAGTGACTTTTGAGAGCCGCGCTCAGTGGTGATGTTCGCCGCCAATATCATTGCCTTGGGCGTCATACATGCCGGAACTGCCGTGCTCGATAAACCCTAGATTAATCATCTTTTTCAGAAACGGGTCAGATTCATTGTCGCCAATGTCTGCGTAGTCTGTGGTTTGGTAATCTAGATGCTCCTCAAAAAAGGCGTTGATCACCTTTATGTCGGTGCTCTTCGCTGTTAGCAACCAAGTGGCGGTTTGGCCTTTAGCGTTGCGCGTATACGATTTAACGAGTCTATAAGTGGGTAGCCAGTTTAGCGTGATGGACTGCTGAGGGTCTTTCAAGGTGTAGATTTCTTCGCGGTCGCAGCCGCTGCCTATTGTTTTTATTAAGGTCATTTTGGCGAGCAGGGAGTTGGCGACTAGCTGATTTTTCATACTCCAATCGTCGTCGCTGCCTAGGTCTTTAATTTCACCTGGTGCGTATTCAATACCGCGCTGATATGCGTCAAAGTAGCGGTTTAACTTAATGCTATTGCTGCGGTTGCGCTCCCATAATTCGGTAATGGCTCTTTTGGGGTATTGCTCAGCAACGCTATTGGCGCGACGCCATAGCACCATGTGGTCAAATTTCTCTGGCTTGGTGGCCTCGGCATGTTTGCTAATTTGGTAATGGGCGCTGATGGGTGTGTCTGTATTGCAGGTCGATGCGGAGGCTGCCGGTAGAAGTATTGTCATGCCGGTGACGACAGCTGTCGCTGCCAAGATTGTGCGCAGTGATAGTGTTGAAAAATAGGTGTGTAACTTCAAGGTAAATCCCCAATTCTAAGTTTGTACTTTGGTGAAAACTCGGCTGCTGTTTATTAATAAAGGCGCCGGCTTGCACTGGCGCCAGAAGGCTTATCACTTATTAAATTATTATTGTATTAAGGCGCCACTTGCTTGCCATTGGCTTTATTAACAAGGTCTGCAGCGTAGTTCATGACATGAAATATCACGTTCTGCTCATTCGTGCCGCTAACCAATGCAGAGCCAGGGCCTTTTGCATAAACACCAACATCTTCACCTGCATGGGTTTCTGAACCAAGTGGGATTAAGGCCTCTTGGTGGAAACCCGGTGATTGGGTGTCTACCAGTAATAGGTCTTGGCGGCCGGTGTCGATTGCGTAGTTATATCCCTCGTCAGCATCAGTTTCATCACCGAGGTCGCGAAAGCCTAGTCCGTTGGTATAACCAACAGTGGTATAGGGCATACCATCTGCGGCAAGCGTGGGTGATGTTGAACCGATGTTTACGACTTTGCCCAGAATCGGGTTGCCGCGTTTGGGGTAACCCGCAATCGTAAATACATGGCTGTGGTCAGCCGTGACAATGATTAGCGTCTCATCACTATTGGTTAGCTCAACGGCTTTGGCGACGGCCTCAGAAAGCTCGATCGTGTCGGTCAGTGCGTTATACGCATTGCCGGCGTGATGAGCATGGTCAATACGACCCGACTCAACCATGAGGAAGAAACCATTGCTGTTATTGTCTAAGACCTGAATGGCTTTCTCGGTCATGTCGCGCAATGAGGGCTCGCCGGCGACGTCATTTTTGCGATCAGCTTCGTACTGCATATGCGATTCATTGAATAGTGCCAGCACTTTGCTGGTGCTTTCGGTATCAATTGCGTTGAAGCCGGTTTTATCGAAAATGTAGCGGCCTTGGGGGTAGCGCGTTTGCCATTCTGCTGTTAGATCGCGACCGTCGGTGCGATCACCCTCTACGCTGCTCACGGCGTCTGGACTATTAAAGGCGGCATCTTTTGGCAAGAAGCTGCGACGACCGCCGCCCATTACCACGTCGATGCCATCGACATTAATACCACCGATACGGGCTTCTAGATTTGACTCAAAATTCACCAATTGCGAGGCAATATCTTCGCAGCCAGCAATTTTTGCGGCAGCGGGCATATCACCGTCGTCTTCCCAGTTGCGGTCAGCAGACTTTGCATATGTTGCTGCGGGTGTTGCATGGGTGATGCGGGCAGTGGACAGTATGCCGGTAGATTTACCGGCGATTTCTGCCAGCTCAAGCGCAGTCACTAGTTCATTGCCAGCCACGGTAGTGCAATCACCGCGAACAATATTTTCGTTCACGCCAATCACACCGACGTCGGTTTTAACCCCGCTCATGATCGCCGTCATGGTGCCCGCAGAGTCTGGCGTTTGGGCGTCGACGTTATAGGTTTTTGCTAAACCGCTGTAAGGGAACATATCGAAGCTTAGGTTATGCTCTTCGCCCAGTTTGCCATTGAGCTGGCCCTCTAATATGCGCGCCGCAGTGACGGTTGAAATCCCCATGCCATCGCCGACAAATAGGATCACATTTTTTGCCGCGCCGCGGGTCAAATTAGGCGCGGTGACATCGGCTATTTTTGCTTCTGCATCGCTAAACCAGGCGTTGTTGCGGGTGTTGCCGATAAGATCGACAGATTCTGGCGCTGTGTAAGGCTCGCAAACAAACTTAGTGTCGGTAATTTCACTGCTTTCTAAATTACTATTGCTGTTACTGTCTGGGCCGCTGTCAAATTGAACCCCGCCACCAGGGCAGTTGCTGTCGCCAGCCGGCAGTGCAGTTTGGGTAATAAGGCTGTTGATGCCATTGTTGCCGTCCGCACCATTATTACCGTTGACGCCATTGCGGCCGTCGTCGCCACCACAGGCGCTAAGACCTGCTATCGCAGCGCTTAATATCGCTATTTTAATGTGATTCATTGCCATTCTCCTTATTCGCCGGTCAGCAGATCGAGGGCTTGGTTAATCATATGGAACACCATATTTTGCTCAATAACGCCGTGTACAAATTGCGAACCTGGGCCGCGGGCGTGAAGGCTAATGTCTTCGCCGGCATGGGTTTCGGAACCTAGCGGTATTAATGCTTCTTGGTGAAAGCCTGACGATTCAGTATCAACACTGCCGAGATCTGCCCGTCCTGCTTGATTACCCTTTGAGTATACCGCGTCGGCATCTGTCTCTGCGCCAAGGTCGTGAAAGCCTAGGCCATTGGTGTATCCCACCGTTGTGTATGGCATGCCGTCGGCAGCATTGGTGGGTTCAGTTTCGCCAACAGCGACGACCTTGCCTAGAATCGGATTGCCGCGTTTGGGGTAGCCGGCAATAGTGAACACATGGCTGTGGTCAGCGGTGACCATAATCAGGGTTTCTTCCGGGTTAGTTGCATCTACTGCTGCTTGTACCGCATTCGATAGCTCGATGGCATCTGTTAATGCGCTATAGGCACTGCCTGCGTGATGGCCGTGGTCAATACGGCCAGACTCCACTACCAGTAAATAGCCCTTGCTATTGTTGTTGAGAATGTCGATGGCTTTGCTGGTCATTTGAGTCAAGGACGGCTCGCCGGCAACATCATTGCCCCGATCTTGTTCGTATTGCATGTGGGATTCGTTAAACAGACCAAACAATTTACTGGCAGTACTGGCATCTACAGCGTCAAAGCTGCTCTGATCAAAGACATAATTGCCAGCGGGGTAGCGTGTCTTCCATTCAGCGGTAAGGTCGCGACCGTCGGTCCGGTCACCCTCGACACTGCTGAGGGCATCGCTGCTATTAAAGGCGGCGTCTTTGGGAAGGAAGCTGCGGCGACCACCGCCCATGACCACGTCTAAGCCATCAACATCGCTATTGGCAATGCGCGCTTCTAAGTTGGCTTCAAAGTTTACTAACTGCGATGCAATATCTTCACAGCCCGCTTCTTTGGCGGCGGTGGGCATATCACCGTCGTCTTCCCAGTTGCGGTCCGCCGATTTCGCGTAAGCGGCTGCGGGGGTGGCGTGAGTGATGCGCGCGGTAGAGATAATACCTGTCGACATACCCTTTATTTCGGCTAACTCAATAGCGGTGATTAACTCGTTGCCGCTGACGGTAGTGCAATCGCCACGCACAATATTCTCAGCAACGCCCAAGACACCGGCATCACTTTTTACGCCTGACATCATGGCTGTCATGGTACCGGCAGAATCTGGCGTTTGTGCATCCACATTGTAGGTTTTTACCAAGGCCGAGTGGGGAAAGGTTTCAAAGCTTAAATAGCCTTCTTCACCGGAATTACCGTTTTGCTGGCCTTGTAATATACGCGCGGCAGTTAGGGTAGACACGCCCATACCGTCACCCACAAATAGAATGACGTTCTTTGCTTTTGTCGGCGTAGTCGCGGTGGTTTTAGTTTCAGTTGTGGCCGCAGCATCAGTATACCAAGGGCTATTAGACTGATTTGAAGGTAATACTGCCGCAGCGGCATGTGTTGCAATTGCCATGGGCAAAACCCCTGACAATATAGCGGATCTTATACGCATTTTAAGGCTCCTGGTCTGGAAAATAATTTTTCCTATATTAGGTATGTCGTGCTTGGGTAAGAGGCCCCATCAAAAACGAGCGTCGCTAGCTAGCATCACTTACCGGCACAGAGACTAGAGCCAAAGGCTTACAGTTTGATGGCGCTTATATGGAGGTTTTAAGACGGTCGGATGACAGTAGTGTTGAACCGTTTGGTGTTAACTGTGCAGGCATATAAAGGGCTTTGGGTCTATTACCCTTGATAGCGTGCAAGTTGGCTTGAGTGGCGATTGTGTGCGCAGCTGATCTTTACAACCGTAAATATTTAAAAGTTTACGCGGTGTAAATTTTTTGATAGATTCCATCCTATAATAACTAGCTAATCTTGCGTCGACACGGATTAGTACTTTTTTCAGATCTTGTCTGGTATAAAAAATGAAGAATAAAAGCTATTGGTTTTGTGGTTCAGCGCTTGCCTGCGCAATGTCATCGACGTCTTTATACGCTGCGCAATTAGAGGAGGTTATTGTCACCGCGCAAAAGCGTCAGGAAGACATGCAAACCGTGCCGGTATCGGTCTCTGCCATCACCGCTGACCAACTCCTCGATATTGGTTTTAATGACATCACTGATATTGCAGCCCAAGTACCATCGCTTATCGTGCTCACTAATATCAGTCCCTTGGCTACCACTTTCCGGATTCGTAACATTGGTAATGCCGGCAATATACCTAATTTCGAGCCTGCGACCGGCCTGTTCATCGATGGCGCATTTCGATCTCGCTCCGGTATTGGTATTGGCGATTTAGTCGATGTCAGTTCTGTTGAGGTTTTGAAAGGGCCGCAAAGTACCCTTCACGGTAAGAACGTCACGGCCGGTGTTATTAGCATTCAGACTCAGGGCCCGACCGAGCAGTTAGAAGCCATGGTTGAGGTGAATCTTGGCAGTGATGACTTACGCCAAGTGAAGTCTTATGTCAGTGGTCCCTTAACGGATTGGCTTAGCGGACGCCTGAGTGTCGTTGATACTAGCCGCGGCGAACTTATAGAAAATGCGGCCGGCCCCGATGCAGATGGTCAGAATAGCTATGCTGTTCGAGGCCAGCTCAGAGCAGATTTTTCCGATAAGTTGAGTGCGCGTCTCATTGTTGGATACGCCGAGAAAGATATGAACACCTTGACCGGCGACGTCTTTTTGAGTGAGGAGAGTCAGCGTATCGTCCGCAACGCTGGCGGCACTTTGAGTATTCCCAATGACCCTTCGGATAGGCTTATCGAATACAGTGATGGTAGCTACTACGAAGGTGATGCCAACGATATTATTTTAAATCTAAGTTATGCCGGTGATGGCTATACCTTTACCTCTATCAGTAGCTACGATGACTACAATGGGCTTAGCTCTTTAGAGGACGTAGAACAATTTAGTTTGAAGGTCGCCGACTTTTACGACAGACAGCAGGGTAGTTCATTTTCCCAGGAACTTCGTATTGCCTCAGATGGTGGCGAAGACTTTAATTGGCTGGTGGGTGGATTTTATTTCACCAATGAATTTATTCGTGGAGATAAATCTCGGCCCGAATTTATTGCCACTGAAGATGTTGAAGCCTACGGTGACGCCATTGTTGATGAGCTGATCGCTGGTGGTGCGCTGCCTATTAACTTATTGCCTTTAGTCATTCCTGCGTTTGGCGTAGAGGGTGATCGCGGGGATTATTATATTACTCAAGATACCGATAATATTGGTCTCTTTACCAAACTAGATTTTAACTTTAATGAGAAGTGGAAGGGCGCGCTAGGGCTTCGCTACTCCTATGAAGACAAGCGCGGCACGGTAGACCAAAGCAATCAACTATCAGCTTTGGGTTGTGTGCCGCCCATCAATACCAATTTGATTTGTCAGGTGACTCCAGACGGTAATAACTTTGATCAGAGCGATAGCTTTGAGGCCCTTACCGGCTCGGTATCGGCGAGTTACTTTTTGAACAGCGATACCATGCTCTATGGTGCAATATCATCGGGTTTTAAATCGGGTGGATTTAGTTTGCAAAATGGTACGGCCAGCGACGAGCTGCGTCCCTTTGATGAAGAGACCGTGATTAATCTGGAACTCGGTGCCAAAACAGAATTTCTCGATCGCCGCGCACGTGTTAACGCCGCTATATTCCATACCGAGTATAAGGACTTTCAAAATGCGAGCTTTGAAGGTCTAGTGTTTATTATTAATAACGCTGAATTAGTGACGGTAAACGGTATTGAAGTTGATTCGACTATGATTTTGTCGGAGCACACAATGGCCACTGTTAATCTGGCCTATATCGATACCCTGTATGACGAATATACCCGTGGCCAATGCTATTACGGGCGGACGCCAGACAACGATGCAGGGCAGTGCGATCTGAGTGGTGAAGCCTTGCCCTCGGCCACAAAGTTTAAAGCCAATATAGCCTTGAATTGGCGTAAGCCGTTTTCTGGTGGCGATCTATATTCCCGCTTAGATTATTTATATTCGAGTTCGGCCAATGCTAGCTCTGCGCTAGACCCTAGGTTCGATATGCCGGCGTCTAGTATGACAAACCTGCGTTTTGGCTGGCGTAATGATTCGATTGATTTGGCGCTATGGGGTAGGAATATCACTGATGAAGTCGTTATAAATCAAGTCGCCCCTGCAAATATCCACACCGTGGTAGATTCACGAGTGGGCGCAGCAGAAGGATCTTATCAGGCGTTTACACTACCGCAGCGTACATTCGGTATTACCGCTCGCTATACCTACTGAGCTTAAGACGAAGATAGTGAATGCTATCTTCGTCTTTTAAGTCTTGTGACGGTTGTTGTCTCGCCCGCCAAAATGATAGTAATCCTGCTTTTGTCTACCTTGATATCGCATGCTGTATGGGGAATTTTGAACAACTCCTTACTACGTATCTCTGACTAGATTATTGTTTATTGTAAGGCGCGAATAGACTCTGCATATCTACCTTCGCTTTTAGTTTTATTGCCAGTAAAAACAAGCCACCTAATTTGCGATGTAAAAAAATCGCATTGGCCACCGGGGTGTGAGCGTACTCTTTCTCTAGCCCTAATTGCATTCCCTGCTGCTGTAATCGCAAAGATAGATCAGAACTAGCAAAGTCGTAAGGTGATTCTTTATACAAAGGTTCGCAGGCGATATACGCTAAGTCAGTGATATTTTGTTGCACTTTTTCAGGCAAGTCCGGCCGGATTAGCCCTATATCTAAGATGGCTTGGCGGATCTGTGCCTTGTCATGACGGCTGCCGCCCTGCATAAGCAGGCGATAATTTTCGGCCATGGCTGATGTATAACTGCGAGTCGCCCCAAAGTCTAAAAGCACAATCTTTTTGCTATTTTGATTATATTGATAGTTCGCAAAGTTAGGATCGGTTTGCACCAGCTGAAAGTCGAATAATTCTTTAAAAAATAAACGCATCAGATCGCTCATAACCTGATCACGGGTTTCTTGAGGGGCGTCACGCAATTGCTCTATCGGTATGCCATCTACAAAGCTCATAGCAAGAATGGTCTCGCTACTAAACTCCTTATTAAAAACCGGCATCTCAAAGGCATCATCATTGTCTATAAGAACTGCGTATTGCTCTAAATATCGTGCTTCAAGGGCATAATCTGCTTCATCGTGAAGCTGTTTTTTAGCTTCAGCCAATAAGGGCTTTAGATCTAGACCTTTGGGTAATAAACCGGTCATTTTTATGAGGGTAGCCACGTTATCGACGTCGCTATTAATACTTTGCTTAATACCTGGGTATTGAATTTTAACCGCCAGACGCTCTAAGTTTAGAGTGAGGGCTTCATGTACTTGGCCGATGGAGGCTGCGGCAATGGGTTGTAGTGGAAATTGTTTGAAGTTCTTCTGCCATCCTTCCCCCCATTGTGATTCTAGTAATTTTATAAGGTCTTTTTCCGGCATAGATTTGGCGTCTGAGCGCAGTCTAGCCAGTAGCTCTGTTAACTCGGCGGGCAACATATCGCCCGCATCCATCGATAGCATTTGACCTACTTTCATTGCCGCGCCGCGCATTTGCGCCAGCTTCTCCGCCACCTTGATAGCGTTGCTCGGTGTCAGTAGTAGGTCCTTTATTCTAGGTCGATTACCTTTAGCTATTTCAGTGACACCTTCAGCGAACATATTGCCGGCGACTCGCCCAGCTAAAGAACTGAGTTGGCCAAAACGACTTAATCGTCCTTTGGGTATGGACGCGGTATCTGCCTTTTTTGCCATGAATCAATTGCCCTATAACTATAAATAGACTGATACGTTGTTCCGAGTGTTCTAGACTATGTTATCTCGGTCATTTCGTGAAGTGGCAGCCACTTAGAGTATGCGGGCTGCATGAATAAACACTTAGCTGATCTGCCGGGCGGAGCCGACTCACGCCCGCCAACGCCTTGGGTTTCTGTGACGCGCTTCTAGATATTTTGATGTGTGCATGACCGGCACATGATAGACGCCTGGCAGCCATCCTTAAATATACCTTCAATTTTAATGGATAGCTCAGGGTTATTGTCGGTGTTCAAGGCATATTATTTTGCAGTGCTCTCAGCTCATAATTGCCTGTTGCGGCTAGGGACAGCCAATAATGTATCCCAGTCTCTTAGCCAGTAGAGGGCAAGGCAGGCTGCTAGCATGGGCCAGGCTGCAAAAAATAGCAGGTTGTCAAAAGCAGCCATGTATTGCTTATAAGACATGAATGTTGAAACTGCGTGAATGATTAGCACGCCTCCGTAAGTCCAGCGACGCCAAAGACCGGCGACAAAAGCGAGTATTAGTAGTAGCTCAAATACACCAATTACGGCTGAGAGGTGTTGATTTAACCAATCCACCCCGTAAAACGCGCTGAATACCTTTCCTGTATGTTCTGGGTTAACAAATTTGTCCAGAGTCCACATCAACATCACCACAAAAACACCTAGACGTAGCATCAGTAGTGAGCGTGATAAGGGTTTAGATAAGGTATCTGGCATCGCTGCGTGGGTATTCATGGTTCTCCCTTCCTATTCCTTGCTTAGTATTAAGCATTGAAAAACACGGCAGTTAAATCATTGCCATCTATCACCGGCTACGAGTTTCAGACCTTGTCATTAAAGGCTGATCAGTCTCTGCGTTCAGCGTACTCACTTGATGAACAAGTCCGTTTATACGTCGCCCTTCTGTTTATTAAATCTTCACTAGAAGGGCGCGCTAAGCTTGCTAGGCCACTTTTGTCCACATGAACTCTTTGAACGGAGCATCTACAGGCGTCTTCGCTAGATGATTTGTGTAGTTCGACATGATTTTCTGCGAGACGCCAAGCACCACCTCTAATATATGACGTTGAGTAAATCCGGCATTTATAAAAGTCTCCACGGTGTCGCTGTCAACATTTCCTCGCTTGCGGACAAGGCTCAGAGTGAATACGCGCAGCGCCTCTAGACGCGGATCGGCTAGCGGTGTTTCGTTGCGCAGCGCTAGCGAGATATCTTCGCTTACACCCATTGATTTGGCGATGGCGGTATGGGCGGGGACACAGTAGTGGCAGGCATGTTCGACATTTATTGTCTGCCAAACCACGGTGAGCTCATCCTTGTTAAAGCTAGAGTTAACAAAAAGCTCGTGAACTCGCTGGTAGGCTTCGAGTAGACCGGGTGCCTCAGCCATGACGGCGTGTAGGCCGGGTATCATTCCAAAGGATTTTTTCGATTGGGCCAGTAGCGGTTTGCTGGCTTCGGGTGCGGTGTCAGTGGTGTGTAAGGTGAATGTGGTCATAGCGCGCTCCAGTTCTTTACTCGGCTTCGGGTAAGTTTTACCCGAATTGGCCCAGCATAGTATTGTTTAGACCGATCGGTCAATACTTTTGCTTTATTGGATGACTGGGCGCTGAAGATTGATGTTGGGGCTTGCTAATATACGTTATTTAATGGTCTATATTAAGGCATATTAGACTGTGCGGCCGCTGCTGTTAAGTTTGTATCACCTGGTCTAAACATGCTATAAGAGGGGAGTATTGGAATCGGAGTTGGCGTTCATGCCTTGGGAAAAAAAGTTTGATGAGAACACTGCCTTAGAAAAGGCCATGCAGGTGTTTTGGAGCAAAGGTTTCGACTCGGCTTCGATGGCTAATCTTATTGCGGAGACCGGGATCAACCGCGGAAGCCTTTACAATGCCTATGGCGGTAAACGGGCCTTGTTTGTAAAAGCACTGCTTAAATATGACCAGGAAAATCGCAAGGCCATCTTGGCGCAGCTTGAAGCCCTAGATGATCCACGCAGCGCTATTTATAATTTTTTTGATAATACCGTTGCTAATACTGTGGCTGATACCGAGCGCAAGGGCTGCTTTCTGTTTAATACCGTACTAGACAGCGGCTCTCATGGTGAAGAGGTCAATACTATTGTTGCCAATGGCCTTCGAGAAATTGAGGGCTTCTTTCGGCGGAGTATTGAAGTGGGGCAGATGCGTGGCGATATTCGTAAAGACATAGATCCGCAGTCAAAGGCCAAGGCCATGCTGGCGCTGGCACTTTCGATTAGAGTTCTTGGTCGTGGGGCGTATACAGAGACCGCCTTGCGCACCATTGCTGCTGAGGCAAAACAGCTTATCGATTAAGCTTGAATTCGATTATCTCTCGCTTAGTTAAGCTCTCAGTGTCAAACCGTGGCGGTGTTGACTGCTTTAACGGCGTTAATTTTTACAGCGGAGACTGATGTAATGCAGATGCCAAAAGTTATCATTTTTGATGTCAACGAGACGCTTCTAGATCTTGCGCCTTTACGATATTCGGTAGGGCAGGCGCTGCCAGACGGCGAGCAGTATTTATCACTGTGGTTTTCTACCATGTTGCATTACTCATTGGTCGAAACCTTAAGCGGCGACTACCACGGTTTCGGCGAGATCGGCACAGCCGCGCTGATGATGGTCGCAGCTAGTAAAGGTATTGAGCTAGACCCCGAGGTGGCGAGCGAGGCCATTGCCGGCACTATCACCAAATTACCCGCCCACCCAGATGTGGTGCCCGCTTTGCAAACGCTAGCAAAATTAGACGCCCGCCTAGTGAGCTTGAGTAATTCCTCCAAGGCGGGTCTTGCTGCTCAGTTTGAGTATGCGGGTTTGACCAAGTATTTTGATCGATGTTTCAGTGTTGAAGACGTTCGTGCTTACAAGCCCGATCCACGACCCTATCGCTGGGTGCTGGAACAAATGGGAGTTCAAGCCGAAGATGCATTGATGGTCGCAGCGCATGCTTGGGACTTGGCCGGTGCCAAGGCGGTTGGAATGCAAACTGCATTTATTCAACGGCCGGGCGCGGTCGCGTATCCGCTTGGCGCGCAGCCAGATTATATTGTTAAGAACTTGCCGCAATTAGTCGATCTTCTCGACGTGTAAATAAGAGTTACTGGCGAGTTCGTCGCTGGCTCTTGCCTCCTATTATCATACCCCTGAGATCTTTGTTTTTATTCTAAGGGTCGACTTCTATACTAGAGTCGCATCAAAAGCGGTGTATGGTTGATATCGGTTGTTGAGTTTGGCGACCTAGCCTGTCATCTAAAGAAAAAAGCGAGTATCTATGAAAGTCATTGGTGGTGGCCCCAAGAAACTACTCTATACGCTTAATACGGCGCGCAGAATTGGACTGCTCAACTCTGCCAAGGCCCTGAGCGCTAAGAATGCGTGCAAGGCCTGTGGTCTAGGCATGGGTGGTCAGCGCGGCGGGATGACCAATGAATTGGATGAGTTCCCCTCGGTTTGCAATAAAAGTATCCAGGCCCAGTCTACGGATATTCAGCCACCTATACCCGCTGAGGTATTTGCTCATACCTTGGAAGAATTTCGACAGCTGTCGGGGCGTGAGCTCGAAACTCTTGGTCGTTTGGGTCAACCGATATACAAAGCCGCTGGCGGCAATCGCTATAAAGAAGTCGATTGGAATTGGGCGCTAAATCATGCTGCCGAGGGTTTGGCCAAGGTAGATCCCAGCCGCAGCTTTTTTTACAGCTCGGGTCGCTCCTCAAATGAGGCCGGGTTTTTGCTGCAACTTATGGCGCGTCTTTATGGAACAAACAATATCAGCAATTGCTCCTATTACTGCCATCAGGCCACTGGCGAAGCTTTAGGTGCAACCGTCGGCACCGGCACTGCAACGGTCGAGCTGGATGATATTGCCCACTGTGATCTGTTCTTTTTGATTGGCGCTAATCCGGCCTCAAATCATCCGCGTTTGCTGCATAAGTTAATTGGTTTGCGTCGTCGTGGTGGCACCGTGGTGGTGATAAACCCTCTGCGTGAAGCGGGCTTGGTGCAGTTCGCCGCCCCCAAAATGATCAGCTCCATGATAAAGGGCGGCGATGAAGTCGCCAGTATTTATCTGCAACCCAAAATCGGGACGGATATTGCCGTGTTTGCTGCGATCGCTAAAGGGGTTGTTGAACGGGGAGGCGCTGCCCACGATTTTATTAAAAAATACACCAATGATTATCCGGATTTTGAACGCCATGTGCAGACCCAATCTTGGGAATCCCTCTTGGATTGCTGCGGAATTGATAAGGCCGACATACTGCAGGTCGCCGATGTTTATATAAACGCCCAAAATGCGATTTTTGCCTGGGGTATGGGAATGACCCATCACCGGCACGGCGTTGATAATATCGAGTGGATTAGTAACTTAGCATTGCTGAGGGGCATGGTGGGTAAGTCCCACGCCGGTTTGCTGCCGCTGCGAGGTCATAGCAATGTGCAGGGTATTGGCACCATTGGCGTAAAGCCGGTGTTATCCAGTGAAGTATTCAGCCGTATAGAGCAAACCTTTGGGGTTAAGTTACCGAAAGACACAGGCATGCATACCTTGGAGTCGCTGGCGTGCGCCCATGATGGCGGTATAGACGTGGCAGTGGTGATGGGCGGGAATCTCTATGAAGCCAGCCCAGATAGTAAGTGGACCGCCAGAGCGCTGGACAATATTGGTCTTAAGATTTTTCTTACCACAACCATTAATCGCGGCCATGTGACCGGGGTTGATTCGGGGGAATCAATTGTTTTTCCGGTTTGTGCCCGCGACGAAGAGCCTGAACCCACAACACAAGAATCCATGTTCAACTATGTTCGCTTAAGTGATGGTGGCATTGCGCGCATTGCATCTGTTCGTTCTGAAGTCGCCATTCTTGCAGATATCGCCAGTCAGTTACTGGTGGATTGCCCCATTAACTTTGCCGAATTTAAACGTCACAAAAATGTCCGCCAAGCGATTGCTAAGGTCGTGCCGGGCATGGAGGAACTCGCTGATATTGATGTGGCGAAGAGGGAGTTCTATGTCAGCGGTCGTGTTAAGCACACGCCGGAGTTTAATACCGAAGACGGTAGAGCGCGGTTTGTGATTCCCCTCAGCGGGGGAAGCCATAGCGACGTGTCGCGGCCATACACCATGATGACCATTCGTAGCGAAGGCCAATTTAATTCTATTATTTATGAGGAGAATGATAGCTACCGCGGCGTTAATAAGCGTTGGACGGTATTGCTAAACCAGCAAGACGCTTTAGAACTGGGAGTAAGCGAAGGTAAAACCGTCGATATTAGCTCGGACTATGGTGAGATGCGTGGGGTAGAGATCAAACTGTTTAATTTACCTAGGGGCTGCGTGGCGGCGTATTACCCCGAGGCAAATATTCTCAGCTCGCGCCTAACAGATCCGCGCTCACACACTCCGCAGTTCAAATCGATAGCGGTCTCGCTGGCGCCGGCCTCGACTGCATAAGCACTTCAAGGCTATGCTTATTCTTCAATTGTTACTTAAAATTTTGATTCCGAGTTGTTTGGAAATTCATATGTACCTGCTGAAACTTAATTTATGAAAGTTGCCATTTATATTTTATTACTAGTATCGGCCTTGATTATATCCGCCGCCTATTTTGTCAATGGTAAGGTAGTCAGTACCTCTGCACCACTTGCCGTGATACCTGAATCGCCGTGGGTCATAGAAGGAGAAAGCGGTACGCTTGGTGCAGAATTATATGCATCTTGTGCGTCTTGTCACATGGCAGATGGGAGTGGTCGCAGTGATGGTGACGTTCCCCGTTTAGCCGGTCAAAGTCAAAAAGTGCTGGTCCATAAATTACAAAAACTGCGTGATGGCTCGTCTTATCTTCCGGTTATGCTTCCTTTTGCTCGTGCGCTAAGCGCAGACGAGGTCCTTGAAGTATCTCGTTATATAGCAGGCTTATCGACTATTACTGCTGCCACTCTTGTCCAAACAGTGCCTGCTGCCGATAGCCTGGCAGCGACCAAGTATCAAGAATATTGTTCAGCCTGTCATGGCGCGCAAGGCCAGGGAAATGATGCTTTATTAGCCCCTAAATTGTGTGGCCAGCATTCCGCTTATCTACTTCGGCGCATGAGTGAAACTAGGCAAAATCTTCGAGGGGATGCCGATTCAGGGATGGCTGCAATTTTAAATATCATCGAGAAAGCTGATCAGATTGAAATTGCACAGTGGTTGGAAGCCATTCAATGCACCGCAACAGGTCTTAGTGCAGGGAGTAATACATGACTCGTAATCGCCGCGAATTCTTGAAGGCCGGATCTGCGGCGCTGACGCTGGGCATGTTACCTGCTCGGGTCTCGTGGGCGAATAAGATCGTGGATCATCGCGTTCAAGTAGCGGTGATTGGCGGTGGTCTAGCCGGTTTATCAACAGCTCATAATCTGCTCAAACAGGGTGTTAAGTCGCTTGTGGTTTTGGAATCACGTGACCGAGTAGGTGGGCGAACACTTAATTTACCCTTACCGAATAATCATGTTGTTGAGGGTGGTGGTGAGTGGATTGGTCCGGGTCAAGATCGTATCGCAGCATTTGCTGCAGAAATGGGTGTTGATACTTTTGACGCTTATTACGAGGGCGCGGGGCTGTATGAGATTCAGGGCTTGGTTTCGAAGGGGCTGCTACCAAAAATAAATGTAGAACAGGCTTATGATTTTGTCCGCTTGGCTTCGCGCTTGCAAAAAATGGCGAATCGTTTGCCGCCAGGGAAACCTTGGCAGGCAGACAACGCAAAGTCTTTAGATAATATGACGCTGGCGGCATGGCTAGATTCGCAGGGTGCGTCATCGTGGACAATTGAAACGTTTAGAGTTGTCACCCGGGCCATAATGGCAGGTTATCCTGAGCGTATTTCGCTGCTATGGTTTTTGCATTACATCCAATCTAGTGGGGGCCTGCTTCGCATCGCTTTAAACGATAACGGTTTGCAAGACCTGCGTTTTGTGGGTGGTTCTCAGTTGGTGTCTATTAATGCCGCCAAAGCTTTGCAGGGTCGAGTTCACTTGAGTGAGCCGGTATTAGAAATTAGTGATCGACCGACTGAAGCTGTTGAGGTGATAACGAGAAAGGGGCGTTATCTCGCTGATAGAGTGGTGGTGGCGATGGCGCCGGCGGACACCTTGCGTATCGATTTTAAAACCGGTTTGTCAGACCAGCGCAAGGAGTTGGTGCGGCGCTGGGCGGGCCTCACGAAATTACCTTTAATTAAACATTCCGTTGTTTATAAGCACGCCTTTTGGCGAGATGCCGGCTTTAGTGGCAATGTCGTTACTGACCGTGCGCCCCTGCAATTAGTTTTTGATAACTCACCACAAGATGCATCAATGGGTGTGCTGACGGCATTCTTATCTGCGGCTGAAGTTCCAGCCATGGCAAGTGAGTTCGACCGGGCGAGATTAGTACCGCAAGAGTTAAGCCGGTATTTTGGTCCCAAGGCACTTTCAAACATTGGCTATGTTGAGAAAGATTGGTCGACGGATCCGTGGAGCATCGGCTGTATTACGCCTTTAAGCAAAGGCATCTTGACAGCGGCAGGGCCAGCCTTGCGCGAGCCTGTTGGGAGAATTCACTGGGCGGGAACAGAGAGTGCAGAAATAGGATGTGGTTATATGGATGGTGCAGTGCGTTCTGGTGAACGCGCTGCGGCTGAGGTATTGGCGTTGCTAGAAAAAGCGTGAGCGTTGACGGTAAAAATATCAGTAGGCGTTAATGGTTTTCTGTCATTTTGACTTTATTGCTCGGAAGGCGAGTTCATAGTCCACGCTTTATTGATTTACACCTCTTTGGTAAAGGTTAGTTTAGATCCCTGCGGCCGGAATAAGGCAATTCTCCAAGATGATACTAAAAAACAGCCTGAGACTGATTTGCAATGTGATGCGAACTTGGGCAACAATAA
Organism: Zhongshania sp. R06B22; assembly: GCF_040892595.1. Classification (NCBI taxonomy): domain Bacteria; kingdom Pseudomonadati; phylum Pseudomonadota; class Gammaproteobacteria; order Cellvibrionales; family Spongiibacteraceae; genus Zhongshania; species Zhongshania arctica. The sequence goes on from NZ_JBFRYB010000001.1 coordinate 1,578,296, forward strand.
ATGGCAACTGACAACAAAACCGAAGCAGATGCTATGAGTAAAAACCCACTAGGGGCGGCTTTCGTCGAGCGCCTCGGCAATGAGGTGTTTCAATCCACTGCGGTCTCCCATCCTTATTTACAGGCCCTCCAAAAGGGCGATCTTCCCAATATCGACTTGGCTCTGAAAGATTTTGCCTTCCAATACGGTTTGTATAGCTCCCAATTCACCCGTTATTTATCAGCGGTCATCGCCAAGCTGCAAGACGCTTCACATGTGAGAATACTAGAGTCCAATTTAGCAGAGGAAAAAGGTCATATAGGCGAGCTTGAACTTCCTCCAGAAGTATTGGCCAGTGTAGAAGGGCAGTCTCATGCGAGTTTGTTTCGTCGCTTTCAGGAGGCATTAGGTGTTAGTTCCGACTACAGCCATAGCGACGCAGATCGTCCCGCAGGCAAATTGTGGAGTCAGCAGTTTTTAGCGCTTTGCAGTATCAACGAGTATGTTGGGGTGGGGGCTATCGGCATTGGCACGGAGCTTATAGTGTCTAATGTTTATCAGCAGATTCTTTCCAGTCTTAAAACGCACAGCGACCTTACCTTAGAGCAGCGCATCTTTTTTGACTTGCACAGCGCGTGCGATGATGAGCATGCAGCCGAAATGCTGTTGCTTGCTACTGAGCTAGCTACGGATAAAGAGGCTTGTGAGCAAATAGAATATGGCGTGAAATCAGCGCTCGAATTGCGAACCCTGTTTTGGGATGCCTTACTAGAGCGAGCCCAATGTTTCCCTGTTTCCCAGCCTCAACTTACGTCGTCATAGAGGAGTCCTGTGCTTTGGATACCGCACAAGTTTACAACGACAACGCCAAAAAGTGGCTGCGTTTAACACCGAGTTCCCTGTCAGATTTTACCGCGCGGCCGTTTGTTTTTGAGGCCTGTGGCGAACTGAATAAGCGCTCAGTATTAGATGTTGGTTGTGGCGAAGGGTATTGCGCCCGAGAGCTCAAGCGCCGGGGTGCTGGCGATTACCTCGGCTTAGATTTATCTGCGCAGATGATAGAAGCCGCCCAAATACAGGAAGCCCAAGACCAGCTAGGGATTGAGTACCGAGCTTGTAATGTGGTTGAATTTATCCCCGACAGGCAGTTTGACCTTTGTATTGCCGTGTTTCTGTTTAACTACTTGCGGGTAGAAGATATGCAGCGTGTATTTTCTATGGTCTACAAGTCATTGCCGCCTCAGGGCGAATTTATTTTCAGTGTGCCTCATCCCTTTTTTCCCTTTGTGCGTGCCAGTCAAGCAGCGCCATTTTACTTCGATGCCACCGGTAAGAACTATTTTACTGACGTGAATGAGAAGTTTGAGGGCGAAATCTGGAAGCGCAGCGGTGAACCTTTGCATGTCCAGTGTGTGCATAAAACCTTTAGCGATTACTTTGATTGCTTGCGACACGCAGGCTTCTCCGCTATGCCTGAAGTAAAAGAGTTAAGTGTGACACCGGAACTTGTCGCGATAGACGAGGCGTTTTTTTCCCCCCTGTTAAATGAACCATTACATGTGCTGTTCAAGGTTAAAAAATGACGCTCGTCGGTCATTTTAATGATGTTAGCTTAAGCCCCGGCTCCTTAATTGAACGTCTCCTTTACCATGCAGAAATGCATCCAGATCACGACGCTATTGTTAGCCAGACAGCAAGGCTGTCATATGTCCAACTTGCTCAGCTGGTTCGGTCCCAAGTCAATCGTTTCAATGACGCGGGTATTAAAGCCGACGCCGTAATTGGAATAAAATGCGCGGATGATAGTCAGCATCTGGTTCTATGTCTCGCCGCAGTATATATGGGCGCAACGTCGTGTACGGTGCCTTCATACGAGCCTGTGGAGAACCAAGAAACCGTTGTTGAGAGCTGCGGTGTTAGCTATGTTGCTGACGGCACCGCTTTTGTGAATGAGCCATCATCAGCCGAGCTATTGGAAGCAAGCCCGGAAGTCGCCGCGAAAGCGTCTTTATTATTTTCTACTTCCGGCACCACCGGGGCTCCCAAGCTAGTTGTTCATTATGATAGTGATATTGTTGCACAGGCCCATCGTCACATCGGTTCTTCACATGAGCGATTCGCCTGCCTGGCCTCCATGGAACACAATTTTGCCAAACGTCATCGGCTCTATTGTGTCGCGATGGGTGCGACTAATGTCTTTATTGATACCATTCAGAATTCGTTACTTGCCCAATGCCAAGCACTCGATGTAAATGTGATGCACGTGTCCGCGTTTCAGGCCCAAGAGTTATTGGCAATACCGGGTGTTGACGCTTTATCTAATATTCAATTGAAGTTAGGCGGATCGCATGTTGCCACAACGCTTCGAGCGCGGCTGCGAAATTCAATCACTAGCAACTTGCGGGCGGGCTATGGAACAACTGAAACAGGTGCTATTGCATTTACAGATCCCGATGATGCGGGCTCAGATAATAGCGTTGGCCGAGCCTTGCCAGGAATTGAAGTACGCACTGTGTCAGCAGACGGAGAAATTCTTGGCCGCGGCGAAACCGGAGAGTTGCATATTCGTTGCCACGGCATGTTTCGTGGATATTCCGGTAATTCGGATCTGACGGCAAGCCGACTTGAAGATGGTTGGTTTCGCAGCGGTGATATAGGTTATCTCGACGAAGAAGGACGGATTTATCTGTGTGGCCGGTCCGACGATATGTTCGTTTTCAACAGCATGAATATATTCCCTCAGGATATTGAATCTCAGATACGCCAATTTCCGGGCATCGTCGACACCGCGGTTTTCCCTAAGCGCTCGTCGGTGCATGGTAATATTCCGGTTGCGCTGCTTGTTTTCGCCAAGAATACGAGACCTCAGCTGCAAGAGTTGGAGAAATTTTTAAAGCGACATCTGGGCTTGCGTTCACCACGGCAGCTTCTTATTGTCGATGAGATTCCCAGAAACACAGCAGGAAAAATCGCTCGCCGAGAAGTGGCTAAGCTTTCAGCGCAAGCGGAGCCGATACGTAAAACCATTATTCGGGCTTTAGATCCTAAGGCAAAAATGTCCCTCAAGGCATCCCAGATAGCAGAATTTGAGCGGGGTAGTGGCGACATCTTGTTCCGCAAAGTCGATTTAGACTCCCTCGGGCGTATGGAATTATTAGTCGCCCTCGAATTGGAATATGACGTTGTTATTCACCCCAACGAATACGGTAATTTCCGCTATTTGGGTAATATGGTCGCGAGGGTATTATCATTACAGCACACAAAAGAACAAGAAGAGCAGCAAAAACAAGAATTGGGGCAGAAGTCACAAGACTTACGGAAGACGAATATCGACTCCGATTTTAATGATGTTATTCGCGATGATCGTTCCTTTGATACACCGCCGTACATCGTACAATTTTTTAAGCGTATCGTCAGACTTTGTCCCACCGTTGCGCATTTAAACAGAGCGCTAACATCTCTTGAATATCGACTGTCCCCAGCTGATGTTGATGTGTTGTATGCCAAGAATCGTGATAAGGAGCTAGTTCCCGCAGGTAACGGTCAGAAATATCATGCAGCAACAGGTCGTTGGCTAGAGGATCTTCAGCAACAGCTATTAAGTAGTGGAAAACTGAAGACAGAGCCTTTTATTTACCAACGCCTGGCACCTACCGCCACGCTATTTATTGGCACAGGAACACCGGCGGGTAAAACCCTATTGATATGCTTTCCAGGTAGGGGAGATCGAAGCATGATGATGCCGGTTGCGGTATTGTTACAGCACGTCGATGCCGCTGCCTATGATGTCTTAGTCATTGCGGAGGTTTTGAATCAAGCTTATCAGCGCGGTGTCCCGTTTCTTGGCAACACCGTGACGGATATGGCCGACTGGATAGCCAATTCTCCGCGGCTAGTCAACTACGGTGCCTATCGTACTATGGGCTGCAGCGCGGGAAGTTACCCGGCTTTAATCACTGCCTATCGATTGAGGGCAGAATTGGCGCTATCTATCGGTGGTCGTTTCCATAAAAATAAACATATCATCAAAATTCTGGGGAGAATATTTGTGATCTGGCGCGCTCGCTTGAAGGGGCATTGCCCACAAGTGCTATTAAGTTATGCTAAAAATGTAGGTCGTGACCGACAATATGCTAGGACAATTGCCTTCCTTTTTGGCGCTAAGCCGCTAGTCATTGAGCGGGATAATGGTCAGGTCGGACACCTGATTCTTGAGAAATTAGTTGAAAACGGTGGCTTGAGAACATTCCTGACACAAACCGTCTTTGCGCAAGCCGGCATGGAAATTATCCCTAATAAAAATGGCGATTTAGTTTTTAGCTTTCCTGAAAATAAAGTTCTAGAACATCAATAAATCCCTCGCCACCTCTAATATTCTTCTCTGTTATTAGAAGCTAATTTTATAATCCGCCTAGCTGACATTTAATTGAAACATAACTGACATATTATATTGGGAATATGCGTTTAGCCTTCAATGAATAGTCACTAGGATTAGTAAACTGTGTCGAATTTAGACTTGAGCTTGGCCGATCAACCCCAGGAGGACCCTGGTAAGTATCTGGTTTTCAAATGGATGCAGTTACTGTTCTTGATATACATTATTTTGCTCGCCGTCAGTGTTATTGGTGACGGATTCAAATTAGCGACAGGCGAGCACGCTACCGCACTTTTCGAATTTGCCCAGAACCCGCTGCTGGGTCTTATCATTGGCATGACGGCGACCGCACTTATTCAATCTTCAAGCACCGTAACTTCGATCATAGTCGCTATGGTTGCGGGTGGTTTGCCCATAGGTATTGCGATCCCCATGGTAATGGGAGCGAATATTGGTACCAGCATCACCAATACGATTGTTAGCCTGGGTCATATTACTAATAAAAACGAATTTCAACGGGCCTTTTCTGCTGCAACCGTGCATGACTTTTTTAATATGCTCTGTGTGGTGATATTTTTACCTCTGGAAATTGCGTTTGGTCTCTTAGAAAAAATCAGCAGTACGGTAATCACCTGGCTCGCAAAAATTCAAACTAGTGGTAATGGCTTTAACCCAGTAAAGGCGATCACAGAACCCTTCGCTGAGCGGCTTGTTTCTTTGGTGAGTCCCTTATCTGAGCTGATGGGTGGTATGATTTTAGCTGTAGCGGGTGTTGGTTTGATTGTTTTTGCCATTACGTTTATCGGTAGAACCATGAAGTCCTTGATGGTTGGCAAGGCCAAAAATGTTCTTCACCATGCTATTGGTAAAGGTCCTGTCACTGGGATTTTCTCAGGCACTATTGTGACGGTAATGGTGCAGTCATCTTCTACCACCACGTCCCTGGTGGTGCCCTTAGTGGGTAATGGTATTTTAAAAACCCGAGATATATACCCCTTCACCCTGGGTGCCAATATTGGCACCTGCATAACAGCATTAATTGCTTCGCTGGCGGTCACTGGCGAGTTTGCGCTAGTCGCACTACAAATTGCCCTAGTACATCTTATTTATAATGTGCTCGGAGTTGCGGTGGTGTTTGGGATTAAATTCTTACGTGAAATACCGCTTAAAATTGCAGAGGGGTTATCCCAGCGGGTAGCGGAGCAAAAGATTCTCGGTTTTGCTTATATCGCTAGCGTATTTTTTGTAATGCCGATTGTGGCTATCTTTGCTAGCCAATAAGCAAATTAAAATTTAGGTATACGTTTTTATTGCCCGCTGGGTCGCGTGTATATAGCTAGCACTTCACATGCGCTAGGCTAGATAAAAGCCCAAAATTAGTGAGTTAATTAGCTTATTGTTTTTAGGCAATAGTGGTTTCTGTTTTATTGTTGAAGAAGCCCCAGTAATGCTGCTCGGCGTTGCTGGGGTTCCTGCAAGGTCTTATGGGCAGACACTCTCCGTGCCGATAATGGTGAAGGTGTTTGATATTGCCTGGTATGGTTGGGCCTCTAAAGCGATAAGGCCTAGAGACTTGCCTTCTACCCGCAATCGATAGGTGCCCGTTGGCGTATTCGCTGGAATCGTCCAGTTCACTGCTGCTGTGCCGCCGCTAGTAAGCAGTGGTCGCTCTAGGGCTACGGGTGCTTGTAGTATCGGTTTCCATTCATACAGTAATTCTGGCGTACGATCTTCCTCAACTACTAACCAGTCACCGCTAGGCAATTGCTTTTCGACGTAGACATAACTCTCCTGAATTCGTAGATCATTACCGGGATGTCCGACCACGAATTCAGCGTCCAGCACCTCACCTGCAGTGATTGAGCTGGGTGGTTGAGTGACGACGGTGCCCGCTGGGCCGCCGGGATTTGGTAATTCTCGGGGGCCGGCCTGTAGAGTTAAATCTATGCGATCACCCGGTGCGGGTGCTTCGCTTACTGGCGTTTGACTGCGCATAGCGCGTGCGAGCTGCAAGGATTCCTGAGCAACGGCGGCCTGTGTCCACGGACCATAGAGTGTGGAGGCACCTTCATATTGCTGTGACGAATATTCTTCGCGTGTGGTGAGGTAGTGAACATAATCGTTAACTAACCCGGCAATGACCACAGTATCAACGCCAATGGGTGCTAGCTCTTCTAGTAATAGCCCACGGATGCGGCGTGCCGACATGGTGGTGACTTCCCAGGGCAGGCCCAGTAAGGCCAGGTTACCCACGCGGAATAACTGAATCGGTAATTCCGTGCCACCACGCGGCAGCAAGACGGGTTTTTCGGCTTGGCAGGAAAAATCCCCTAAGAACAATAGCGCGTCTCTAGCGTTGCACATAACAGCTGCTGATAGGATATGACCGGGGATTAAATCCTCGGGCCAGCTACCGGGAAAGCCTTCTAATCGCGCTCCGGCAAGCGTCTCAATATCGTTTAGAGCGGCTTCGAGTATGGCGGGATCGTCACTGCACTTCAGCCCTTCCTGGGTGGGTCCTGGGCCGTCTTCTGCACCGGCGCCAAAAGAGGTGCCAAGAATACCGTCACAGGTTTTCTTTACCGCCTCATCCAGCTCAGCGGGGTGTTTCAAACTTGCCAACACCACCGGGTCATCGACCGTAATATTGGTGATGGGGATTCGCAAAAATTGATAATCCACCGGCCCATTGACTACCTTGCCGGTGCCGTAAAGTTCGATTGCTCTTGCCAATTGTTTGATCCCCGAAATGGCATTGGCGTCGAAGTCGTTTTCACCGCCGCCACGTTTGGGGCTGGGGTAGGGAAATTCTTCGATGGCTATATTGGGTGAGGCATCGCCTTCATCTGCCTGGGCAAAAGCGCCCACGAAGGTGCCTGTGGCTGGATCTGCGCGGTAGTCGGTTCCCATTAGGCGTTCGAAGCCGAGTGAGGCGTAGCCTTTTACATCGCCACTCACGTATTTTTGAGCTGGACCGATGACGGTGGGGTGTACGCCAAACCAGTTAATCAAACCCGCAGCGCTGCCGTCTTCACGATTCAGTTCAAGCTGTACCATGCGCTTGTTGACCTGAGTTTCTTCATTTCGGGCGTTTAAAAACAGGTTTCGTTCCGCTTGGGTATTTTGTGCGTAGGCGGGTTTGGAGCGGTTTATATTGGCATTTAACAATTCACCTGAAGACAAGTTGATGCCTGCTGGTTCGGGATTCGCCAGCAGATTCGCCTGCGCCTTGCTAATGGCTTGAACGATGCCGTTCGTGATAACGGCTAGACCATTGCCTATGCCGATCAGCCCTGTGCCGGGGTCTGAGTGGGTATGGGTAACAGACAACATAATGTTGTTCGCATTATAGAGTGTGTTCAGCTCTTCATCGGCGGCAATTTCGGCTAGAACAGCGTCGCGGAGACTCGCGCTCATTAGCCCAGTATCAATGGAAACAAACATCACCCGCTTATTGTTGCAGGGTGAGGCAATGGCAAATGCACGGGCATAAACGCGAGAGTGAAGAGCGCTGAATACTTGCTGTGGATTTACCCAGGCGAGGCTGGCGGTGTCGGCGATGGGTGCAGTGATGTCGTGTAGACCGGTGCCGACCAAATACTCGGCGTTACTGGAGCACAGCGCCGCACTGCCCCGTGCGGCGCTGACGTCCACTTCTAATTTTCCCGGAGCGTCCAGACCGTCGCCGACCAATCGACGCGGGTCATCTACCACGCATTGCGCGCCTTCCTCGTTGACGAGTTGTGATCGGGTCTGGGGGGCTGCCGCATTGCCATTATTGCTACTGCTGTCGTTACAGGCGACTAGCGCCAAGCCGCAGAGCATAACTAATGCGGGTTTGATCAGTATCATATGCTACACCTGATATTTTATTGAAGTTGTTATATAGCTGGGGTGTGTTATCCCAACTATAAAAATCCGTGCGGCTCGATTATAGCCTGTTGCAGGGTGACTCCAAATTCAGCCGGATAGCTTTAGCTACAAATATACCTGCGCAATAAACGTATCAGAGCAATAAACATACCAAGGCTAGGGGCGAGACCGCGCCGCTAAGACGCTATAAAGATGCAAATAAGAAAAATAAGCATTATTTGGCTGCTTAACGTGGAGGAGACGGAGGCATCACCTCCATGAACAAGGCTTAATTACACTTGCAAACCAACTGGTCGGTCGTGTAGGATCCTGCAGATACAAAATAAGAGTATTGGAGTAGTGCCCCCGTGCAATATCTGTTGAATCGTATCCAAGACTGGCTGGAAACAGTTCCCGAGCAATCAGTGCGCTGGCGCTGGTTAATCTTACTTGTGCTGATTAGCAGTCTAGGTCTGTCGATTTGGGGTGTGATGACCCGAATGACCTTGGATATGTCTCCAGAAGTTTGGTTTGCAGAAGACGCTCAGCCCGTTTTGGTAAGAAACGCCTTTCGTCATCAATTCGGTAGCGACGAGGACATTTTTATTGCCTATAAGCCCAAGTCCGGCGATGTGTTTTCTGCCGACGCTTTGCAAACACTGGTTCAGTTGCACCGGGATATCGAGAATAAATCAGCAGCTATCACCCTAGCAGACGGCAGCAGCAACCCCTTTAATCGCATTATCCGCATCGACAGCCTTTACAATGCGCACTATCAAATCGCCGACGGCGACACACTTATTTCACGACCACTGATTGGTCACGACTTTCCTAGGACTGAAGCTGAGCGCGAAGCCCGACGCGATATAGCATTGGGTCAAAAAAGCTTTGAGCGAATGTTTTTCTCGCCGGACTTCACTACCGCCGGAATTCGTTTGAAAACCAATCTAGGCGCCATGCTTAAGTCTGATGGTCTCTCAGAAGAAGTGGCGTCTGATGATTTGCTGAGTAGCGGTGACTTCATGCTGGACATTGGTGCAATGGACGCACCATCTGTAGACGCCGCGCCAGAGGCTGCGAAATTTTTAGAAGAACAAGTTCTTAATTACGCCCAGGTCGTTAGGGCAATCAGGGAATCCCTTGAGGACCCCAAGTACGCCGATTTCGAATTTCACATAGCAGGCAGTCCTTCTCTGATGGAGTTTTCTATGAACTCTATGGAGCAGGCAAGCGGCCTGATCGGTCTGATGATACTGCTGATTATCGTGCTGAGTTGGTTTAGCTTCCGCTCCTTTAGCGCAGTGGTGTGGCCTCTCAGTATTGTATGTATCTCTGTAGTCTGGGCGGTGGGTCTTGGCTGCTGGCTGGGCCTGTCCTACACCGCTGTCCTAGCTCTCACTGTCATGCTGGCTATTGCTGTTGGCGTCGCAAGCTGTATCCACGTACTCAATGCCTACCTCCTATTCAGACAGGAGCACCATAGTCATGAGCGCGCCATGGCGCTGTGCTACCGGCAAACGGGTACGCCGATTCTACTGACCTCACTTACTACCATGATCGGGATGCTGTCGCTGACGCTGGCGGATATGCCAATTATGGAGGTGTTCGGCATGGTCTCAGCCTTTGCCGTGCTGTTCTCTGTGCTGCTGGTATTATTTTTACTACCACTGATGCTGCATATTTGGCGCCCCACGCACAGGATTGCTGTTGCCCGAGCCAGACAATCGACAATCCAGCGGATTTTTAATATTGAAGCTTTTTTGGGCAAGGTTGCAGAATTTACTGAGCGTTTCTCCAAGCCTATCGTGATTATTTATGTCGCCGCCTTTATCTTATTGATATACGGCGGCACCAAGGTGGCTATCGACTCCAACTACGCCGAGCAAGCTCGCGAGGGCACAGACTTACGCAATGCAATGAATGTGGTCGACGAAAAGCTGATGGGGGGAATGGCGCTAGAGATATATCTTAATTTCAATCATCGCGACGCCCTTAAAGACCCCGTGGTACTCAAGGCTATGGATGAATGGGTTAATGACCTTAAGCGCGATTACCCCGACAAAATTGTGAAGACATTTTCTCTGGCCGATGTGGTTAAAGACTCTAATAAGGTTATGAACCAAGGCGATCCCAAATTTGAAGTGATCCCCGACGATCCGCGAATGGCCGCGCAGCTTCTTTATTTGTTTGACAGCGCCAATTCAGCAGACCGCCGTGCAGTAGTTAGTGATGACTACAGCCATGGGCACATCAGCTTTATGTTGAGAAACGCGGGCTCCTATGAATACACCGACATGTTCGAGCGTATTAACGACGATATTGCCAATCACTTTCCGCAGTTGCATGAGCGCTATCCCGATATGGAAATGAAAGTGACGGGTTCCTTCCATCTCATCATGGCGCTTTTTGATCTTGTTATTACCACCCAGCTGAAGAGCTTTGGTTTTGCTTTAATTGCCATCAGCGTCGTCATGATGATCAGTCTAGGCAGTATTCAGTCCGGCTTAATCTCTACGCTTCCCAACCTAATGCCCGCTGCATTTACCTTCGGTATTCTGGGCTGGCTGGGGGTTTCTTTAAATGCCGACACCCTAGTTATTGCGCCAATCATTCTCGGTATTGCTGTTGATGACACCATCCACTTTATCAGTCACTACCGAGAGTCCTGGATCAAACACGGCGATGTCCGCAAAGCCATGCATGAGACCCTGCGCGAAGTCGGTCAGGCGGTTATCTTCACCACGCTGATCTTGGGTTTCGGCTTCGGTGTTCTCATCTTCTCCAGCAATATGGGACTGGCTAAACCCGGCGCCCTTGGCTCGGCGGCAATCTTTGTTGCCCTGCTGTCTGATTTGCTGTTCCTGCCGGCGCTGATCTACTGGTTCAAGCCTGAACTGGGACGCGACAAAGCTCTGCAGATTCGACGCTCAGCACAAACCCACCTCGGCACGCTAGAGTCAGGAGGCTCACAATGATAAGAACCCTAGAAGCGTTATTCGTGAAACGTATTGGCGCTCACATTATATGTGGCGTTCTATGCACGGCTGGTTTTATTCACCAGGCCAGCGCCGCCGATGATGCTCAAAGTATCATGGATAAAGTGGATCAGCGGCAGCGCATGGTTGCCAATGGCTCGCTGACTAAATCGGTGCTCTCCAGCTGTAAATTCACCATGAAGAATAAACAACTGGCTTGCGCCGAAACACCTCGTACTAAGGTTTTGGAATCAGCCTCTAAGCAATACGGTGAACACCTCAAAGACAGCCGGGGTATTTCCATTCTGATTGACCCCGCCAGTGAGCGCGGCATTGGGATGCTCACCTACAGCTACGACGATGACAATCGGGACACTGAATCTTGGCTTTACCTCTCAGCCCTAGGCAAGGTGAAGCGGATGGCCAGTGGCAGTGGCGAAGACCAAGAGCCGGTGTCAGTCTTTGGTTCCGAGTTCACCACCGAAGACATGGAGAACGGAAAAACCGACGAATACAGCTACGAAATCCTCCAAGAGGGGCCCTTTGGTGACCGCCCAGTGTGGGTGATTGAATCCACGCCAAAACCGGTGCGCGCTGGTAAAACCGAGTACAGCAAGCTGCGATTCTGGATCGACAAGGAACGCTTTGTCGCTCTAAAGGCGCAGACCTTTGATAAGCAGGGCAAGGTCTTCAAACAGATACTATCTAAGGATATTGAGGAAATTAACGGCCTGTGGATTGCCCGGGACGTCACCTTAATTAATCTGCAGACTCGGCGCCTGTCGAATATGAAAACCGAAGCAATTGCCATGGGCGTTGAGATTGATGATGAATTTCTTACCCAGCGTACACTTACAGATTTCGCCTTCCGAGAAAAAAGTCTTCAGGCGCTGCGTAAGCATTTCCAATGAGTAAGCACGTGACACAGCAAGTTAAAACGCTGGCGGGGATGGGACTGGCAATATTGCTGCTACCTCACTCAGTTAGCGCGCAGACAGGGGACTTACTGGGTGGCGACGATTTTCTATTTAACTCCAGTGAGATCGATAGCGTTGAATCCCACTGGAGCGACGGCCTAAAAACCACCCTTGAGCACAGTCACACTGAGACAACAGAGGCAACGCGGGAGCAGCGCAGCCATCTGCGTCTAGAATTTGAGACCGGCTTTGCCGGCGGCTGGTTTATTCGCTTGGACACCCGCTACCGCTATTTTTGGTCAGAAGATCGCCTCGCTGAAAATCGTGGTAATTATGGTAAGAACGAATGGCAGAATGCCTGGCTGCAATACAGCCACAATAGTTGCGCCGCTAAAGTGGGGCGCCAAACCCTGATTTGGGGCACGGTGGAAGGCACCTTCGTTACTGACATTATCACCCCCTTCGACTATACCGAGCAGTTGCTAACCGATTTTGGCAATGTTCGCGAACCTCAGGATATGCTGGTTGGCGACTGCTTCTTCGGTGCAGATCAAGTACAGGTGTTCTTCACCCCAGAAGCAAAAACCGATGTTCTGCAGCACGAGCCGCTTGCCCTAAGCCTCGCCCCCGGAGCACCGCCTATCTCACTCGATGTTGATGCCGGCCAAGAGTGGGGGCTGCGATATAAATGGTCGCGAGAAGGCTATGATATAAGCGCCATGTATGCGCGATTATTCAGCAACACACCGACGCTAGTCATGGCGCAGGGCGCGCAGCTACCCACCGCTGAGCTTAGCGAATTCGATATGTACGGCCTTGGCGTGTCCATCGCACGTGGCCGTTTATTAATTAAGGGTGAGGCCGCCTTTAAAACCGAGCAACTCGTCTCGCTAAGTAATGAAACTACTGATCAAATTGACGTCGCCCTAGGCTTTGAATACACCACCCAAGACAACCACGCCGTTAGTGCCGGTCTGTGGTCGCGATATCAAGATAATGATGTGGTCGAACATCAACAGATTGGCGGTGCTACACTTAGCTGGCGAAAGCCCTATCTCAATGATAATTTAATAATGAGTCTATTGGGTAACTGGGCCTCGGAGCCGCGCTTTTTAAGTCTCACAATATTTGCGGAATACCAGTGGGATGATTACTGGAGCAGCTCACTCGCCTTGGGCACTGCCAGTCTCAGTAAGGCAGCACAGACCATCCCGTTTTTAACGACGGACGACTATGTCACGGCCGGAATAAAATATGAGTTCTGAAGAACGGCGTCAACAGATCATCGACGGTGCCACAGAAGTACTGATCGAAAAGGGCATTGTTGCTAGTCGCATGAACGACTTTATCGAGGCCTCCGGCCTCAGCAAGGGCGGGGTATATCACCACTTCTCCAGCAAAGAAGAACTGATGATAGGGGTGCTAACGCACTTGCTGGTGATAAATGCGGAGTCCATGCAGGCTATCCCTGACACCGGCAGCGCCCGCGAACAACTTATCTTGCTGTTGCAAGAATACGAGAAAGTCATCGCGTCTCTCGCGCAATACAATCGCTTGCTTCTGGATTTCTTTGTTCTGGCGCCCCACACGCCCGAGGTGAGCGAACTTTTTAAACAGGGATACCTGTCCTTTCTTGCTAAACTTTCAGGCTTGATACAGCAGGGAATAGACGAGGGTGAGTTCAAAGCCTCCACCAACCCTGAAGCGATTGCCCGCGGCCTACAAGCCTTGTACGACGGTATGGGGATGACCATGATGGTAGTGCCGAATCTGGTGAGTTTTCCCAGTGATGCCAGCGAGACAGCCATGACAATTATTGCTGGTATGTGCCGTTAATCTAAAAACCTTTCTGACACCTTGATTTTTTATGCTGCGAATTTCGAAAAATGTTCACGCATGGCGGCAGCAGATAGCAAATTGACTTGCGCCTTTAATTTCTTTTATTTACAAAAGAGTAAATACTAACTCGAGGATTAAAATAAATGACGTTAAATATATCTTCAAAGCAGCTCGTTCAAGAAGCATCTGCAAAAATCAAAACCTTATCGCTTGAAGAAGCTAAGCTTCTATTAGGTAAGCCTGATGTTCAATTTGTAGATATCCGCGATGTTCGGGAACTCCAGCAAGAAGGCACGATTCCCGGCGCCTTCCATGCACCTAGGGGTATGCTCGAATTTTGGGTTGACCCTGACAGTCCGTATTTCAAACCGGTGTTCGGTGAAGCTAAGCAGTTTGTGTTTTTCTGTCGATCCGCTTCACGCTCTGCACTTGCAAGCGCAGCATTGCAGGATATGGGGCTGAAAAATGTCGCTCATATTGCCGGCGGCTACAGCGCATGGAAGGAGTCTGGTGGGGATATTGCTACGCCAGAAAAGTCGCTTTAAAGCTCGTCAAAGATCATCACTAAACAGTGAAATAGCGTTTGTCAGCTCAAACCTAAAGAGTTTGCCTTGGGTCAATACGGCGTTGAGCTTAATACCCTGCAAGATCAAGTTGCCATAGCAATTGGCGGCCAGGGCGCGGGATTCTTCTAGGGGCGTGATTGGCGGTATTCTGTCGTCGACACTGCTTACCTTATTTGTGCTGCCGTCCTTGTACCGAATGCTGCACCGCACCGATAAAGGAGCATAATGTGAAAAAAACAATGTTTACAGTGCGGTTTTACGCCTTCATTGCTGCATTAGCGACGATGATGTTCACTAGCGTGAATGTGCTCGCCCACGGTATGTCTGAGGCAGATAAACAGCGCGCAATTGAGGCTGGTCTGCCAGATTACATATTGTTGGGTGCAGGTCATATGCTTACCGGCTATGACCATCTGCTCTTCTTATTTGGGGTTATCTTCTTTCTCAGCCGCTTTGCCGATATTATTAAATTCATCACGGCTTTCACTGTGGGTCACTCGATAACGCTAGTTTTTGCCACGCTTTACTCAGTACAGGCAAATTACTTTTTGATTGATGCTGTGATAGCACTCACCGTTTGTTACAAGGGCTTCGAGAATCTGGACGGCTTCAAACGTTATCTTGGTGTAGTGTCGCCGAATCTAATGTGGATGGTGTTTGGCTTTGGCTTGATTCACGGTTTTGGCCTGTCTACTCGGCTGCAGCAACTGCCCATGGGGGACGGCAGTATCGTTATGAAAATACTCGCTTTCAACGTCGGTGTCGAAGTCGGTCAAATCGCGGCACTCACCGTAATGCTGGCACTGTTAGTAGGGTGGCGCAAGACGGCCTCATTCAAACGCTTTAGCGTTATGGCCAATACATTGCTGGTCATCCTTGGTGGCTTGCTTTTCCTGCATCAATTGCATAGTTATCAGCACACCGTACTTGCCGAAAATTTTCCAATTAATACTGATGACCACTCGCATATTCATGAAGATATGGCAGCCGAAGCGAAATCAAATATTCTCGATCGCTATCCTAGGCGCATAATCACTCCTCAGCCTTCACCGCAGGAAGAAGGCCCACATGAACATGGCGATGGCGCCTACCACAGCCACTAAATAAAGGTGAAAACATGAAATATCGAATTACTCTGTGTTTACTCGCAAGCTTGTTTGTAAGCTCAAATCTACTGGCGCATGGCAGTGGTCATGCGCCAGTTACCGAAAAAAAAGCGTTAGCCATAGCAACTCAAACTGTTCAGGGTTTTGCCAATATCGATCCGCAGCTTGGCTTTGGCAAAGTGCCTGCGAGCTGGGCAAATATCGGTAATGAGGCCGCGACAATTTTTCAGAGTGGCGATGGCTACTATATTTTTAAGGTTGTAAATCCCAGCGATGAGCGCACGCTTTATATCCTGATGTCGGCTGAAGGCCAAGTGTATGATGCGAATACCAGCGGTAAGTTTGAAGGCGTAAACTAAAGGTGGAGCTATGACGGCTTATATATTTGCCGCAAAGATACTTCTCGCAGCGTCGGTTATCGGCTATGCGTCGTGGCTATCTGATAAGAAACCGGTGTTGGCGGGCTTTATTGTCGCGCTACCACTGGTTTCTATTTTGGCTTTATTTTTTTCGTACGTAGAACACAAAGATCCACAGGCCAGCATTACCTTTGCCAAAAGTATTCTTTTTGGCGTGCCGATTTCATATTTATTCTTCCTGCCGTTTTTACTGGCTGATCGGCTTCACTTTGGCTTTTGGCAAAGTTATATATCGGGTTTGCTATTGCTGGTCGGGGGCTACTTTGTACACCGAGCGATAATGATTGCCATTGGGTGACCTTCCTATTGGCTATCAAACTCATAACCAATTTCAATTAAGAAGCCAGCCCCCTTCTCACCGTTGACGAAGAGTCGGCAAAGGATTTTCACGAAATATCCACCTGACCATTCGGCTTTATCTTGGGTGAACAGGCGGCGAAGTTACGGGTGAATCGACACGCTGAATTCTAAACATCTTTAGTTAATGCCCTGTAACGCGATAGGATGGCGGGTATAAAAATAAATAGCGTGTTATAGGGAAAACTTATGATCTTGAATACTCGTCGCTTCTATTGCTGTGTGTCTGCCTTGTCAGCATTTTTGTCTGTGCCGTTTGTTGTGGCAGAGGAGTCGAATAGCAAGACTAGGGCGGTATTGGAGGAGGTTGTGGTTACTGCCCGCCGTCGAGAAGAGGGCTTGCAGGAGACACCTCTGGCGATTACAGCTTTAAGTTCGGACTATCTCGATGCAATGGGGGTGAGTTCTATTGCAGACGTTGAAACCCTCAGTCCAAGTTTGCAGTTTTCTCAAACCAACTATAAAGCACCCGCCATTTTTATTCGCGGTATTGGCCAGCGTTCGGGTAATCCTGTTTTAGATCCTGGTGTTGGCGTGTATTTAAACGGGGTGTATATACCGCGCTCTGATGCGCAATTATTAGACGCCGTTGATGTTGCGAATATCCAAGTGTTGCGGGGGCCGCAGGGCACCTTATTCGGAAAGAATAATATCGGTGGCGCCTTATTGGTTGACTCTAAACGGCCGAGTTCCGATGCAACCGAAGTTGAGGTGCGTGTAACCGCTGGAAGTTACGGCCGTAAAGATGGCAAATTAACGGCAAATATACCGTGGACTAATGACAGCATTAGTAGCCGCATCGCCTTGAACTCTAAACGTAGCGACGGCTATATCGATAACGTTAACTCCAGTCACAATTTATTTGACGAAGATAGATTGGCTGTGTCACAGCGTACTATTTGGTATCCCACGGATACCCTTGAATTAGACTTTTTTAGTTTTATGAGCCGCATTGATGAGCGCGGTACGCCCTATAGTTGTGGCTTCCAAAATAGCGGAGCAATATTAACCCAAGGTGTTTACAGAGGCAGTGGCGGAGAGAATCTAAAGGCCGCCTGTGATGCCAGTGCGGCGCTGGCCGATAGCTTTAAAGTCAGTCAAAACGATGAAGATGCGGTTTATGCGATAGATAACCAGATGTACGCGCTCACGCTGCGGATGCCGGTGTTCGGCTTGGAGATGGAGAGTGTGAGCAGTTTTGCTCTGCAAGATAATATCCGCATAAGTGGTGACTCTGACGGCTCCGCAGTTGAGAGCGTGTCGGTGGGTTCTAATGCCGGTAATGCCGTTTTTATGGGTGGTGGTTTGACTGCACCAAGCGCAGACCGAAATCAGTTCACCCAAGAGTTGAAATTTAACGGTAGCTTATTAGACGACACGCTTAAGCTTACCTTCGGGATATTTTATGCTCGCGAAGAATTGAACAATACCTTGGACGGCACGGACGTCGGTGATAACGGTTTGGTGGGGATACCTCCTGATGCTGCAGTTGCACTGCCGGTGGCGGTTCCGCCCGCATTTTTACTGCCGGTGCAGGCCAATACTGCGTCCTTGGCAGACTACGAAAATGAAACCCGCGCTATCTTTGCACAGGCCTCATGGGATGTGTATGACTGGTTGCAGTTGACTTTGGGTCTGCGATACACCGAAGAAGAACGGCATGCTATTCACACCATGGTGGTGCCAGATTATGAGGAATATGCGAATCGCCTAAATGCTCAAATCGGCACTAATCCGGCCATCCTGTTACCGGTGGTACATGCCATGGATGGTATTTATAGTCCAGTTAGTAGGGACCAGTATTTCGCTTATCAGGCGCCCGAGGTTCCGCTGGTGTTCTTGCCCTCAATTACCGGCGGCACCACCTTTTCAGAATTCACGCCGCTGTTCACGGCCAATTTCATTGCACCTGAATCACTGGCGAATGCGCTTAATTTTGATAGCGTGATTGCCTACTTTACAGTGAGTGATGGCTTTAAATCGGGCGGCCTTGATGTGCGCTCTACTCAAACCGGCTCAGAGCTTCAGCAGTTTGATCCCGAGCAAGTCCGCAACACCGAGCTGGGTGTCAAAATAGACGCCCTTGATCAGCGCTTGCGATTTAATGTGGCGGTGTATCAGCTTGATTACACTGACTTACAAGTCGCCCTTTATGAGCGCGGCAATACCAATACCGAAGTGGTTCAGTTTACCGGTAATGCCGGTGAAGCGGTGGTCGATGGTTTTGAACTTGAGTTAACGGCCTTGCTGGGTAACTGGACGATTAACGCCAATGCCGCTTATACCGACGGTGATTTTATTGAGTACGACTTGGGCACCAACACCGCCGATGGCTTCGCCATTGTTGATAGAAGCGGCGAAGCCTTTCCACAAGTGCCCCAGAATGTCAGGGGCATGGTGGTTCAATACGATTGGGAAAGTCCCATAGGCCGCGTTGTGCCTAGTCTCCAGTATTATTATTCCGATGAGATTTTCATCGGTACCGATTACCTCAGCGGCGAGTACGAGAGTTCCAATATCGGTCAATATGAAATTTATAATGCGCGCATGTTATGGGATGTGAGCGATCAACTTAGTGTTGCTGCTTACATTAATAATCTTAAAGATAGCTCCTACTTTGTTGGCGGTATTGCCGTCACCAGCGTGATAGGAGTGGCTAACCGAGTGCCTGGCTCGCCAAGGCAGTTTGGTGTTGAAGTGAGCTACCGTTTTCAATAAGAGATTGATGGATGAAAAAGTTATTAGCTATCGCCTTCCTTGCTTTAATTGC